>NZ_JBRBCB010000005.1:0-188967 GCF_053479455.1 Corynebacterium sp. 20-84 | reverse complement strand
GACATACATCGAGTTCTATAACAATCACCGAATCAAGATCAGCCTCGATGGCTTGAGCATTGCCGAATATCGAAAAGTCAATGTAGCGTGAGATCGAAACTGTCTAACAAAACGTCCGCACCCCGTTCCTGTCGTTTAACCCGAAATCACCCCACCCCGGGGCACACCAAAAAGAAGAATCTCGAGACACCGTAGGAACGATGTCTCGAGACAACATATGGTGCCCGAGGGGGGACTTGAACCCCCACGTCCGTTAATAGGACACTAGCACCTCAAGCTAGCGCGTCTGCCATTCCGCCACCCGGGCTTTGGGTGTTTCAGCCTTGCGGCTGGGCACTCGTAGAACTATAGGTCGTGGCCCATGCGTCCAGCAAATCGCCACGTCAACGGCAAGACCCCGGTACAAAGGAGACATGACTGTTTCGTATGTTTCCGATCGTTTCCCCGGCCCAGACCCGTACGCACCGCTTGTCGACGTCCCGTCGTTTCCCGTCACCTCCACCGACCTGGTTGACGGAGAGAAGCTTCCCGACGCCCAGACAGGCGACGACGGAGTCTCCCCGCAGCTGTCCTGGTCCGACCTGCCGGAGGGAACCAAGTCCATCGCAGTGACGTGTTTCGACCCGGATGCGCCGACCGCATCAGGCTTCTGGCACTGGGCCGCGTTCAACATCCCCGTTGACGTCACCGAACTGCCCACTGATGCCGGCTCCAAGGAGGGCCTCGGCGTCGGTGCCGTTGTCCTCACCGGCGATTCTGGGGTGCAGGGCTACTACGGTTCTAACCCGCCGCAGGGCCACGGCGCGCACCGTTATTTGTTCGCCGTGCACGCTGTGGACACGGAGCTGCCGGCTGACGGTGTCGCCAACCCGACCCAGCTCGGCTTCAACCTGAATTTCCACTCGCTTGGCCGTGCTATCGTCTGGGGCTGGGATGAGAACTAAGGGGATGCGCGGGACGCTATTTTCGCTGGCGTGCGCGTCCGCCATGACGCTCACCGGGTGTGCTCAGCTTTTCGGACCATCCGGTGACGACGAAGTGCAGGACCCCATCACCATCGAAGAAGCCAAGGAAGAGTCGGTGCGCATCCAAAACGAGCTGGCTGCACTGATTCCCGAGGAGGACAAATCGCCAGACAAGCTACCACTGCCCGGATCGAATCCCCGCACGCCGATGTCGTGCGGGGACGAGGGGGAGTTGTTCAAATATCCGGGAAGCTCGTCGGTTCGCATCAACGAAGGTGCCGACGGCCAGGCGCTGGTGGATAAACTCACCGCGCATCTGCGCGGCCTCGGGTGGGACGAGCAAGATATCCCCACCAACGACCAGCCCCAGCGCACCATGCAGACGAGCCCTGAGGGCTATCAGGCAATTATTTCCGTGCTCGAGAAATCGGATGACCTACCGATCATCACCATTGACGTGTGGAGTCCATGCGCGACCTTGCCCGAAGGAGTAAACGAATACGCTTACAAGATCTAGTGTTTCCAGGTGAGTCCCGACCCGACGGCCGCGCCGATATTTTCCAATCCGTGCGCTTCTACCTGTTTCGCTAGACCGCGGTGAATTCGGCGGATCCACCCCAGCCCGCCATAGATGAACGGGGTGTAGCCCTGCAGCAGGCTCGCGCCGGCGGCGATGCGCTCCCAGGCCTGCTCCGGGGTTGAAATGCCGCCCACACTGATGAGTACCAGTCGGTCGCCGACGCGCGAGCGGAGACGCTTGAGCACCTCCAAGGAGCGGTCATTGAGTGGTGCACCCGAGATACCGCCGGCACCCATCTCCTCGACACGTGTGGCGTCGGTGATGAGCCGTTCGCGGCTGATCGTCGTGTTCGTGGCGACGATGCCAGCCAAACCGAGCTCGAGGGCGAGATCCGCGACAGCGTCGATGTCTTCGTCGCTCAAGTCCGGCGCGATCTTCACCAGAACTGGTGTGTCCGTCGCCTCCTGGACGGCAGTGAGAATCGGGCGGAGTTCTTCGATCGCCTGCAGATCTCGCAAGCCGGGAGTGTTAGGGGAGGAGACATTGACCACCACGTAGTCCGCCAGCGGGCCGAGCAGGCTCGCACCGGTGCGATAATCCCGGACGGCATCGTCGGAGGTTTTGTTCTTGCCGATGTTGATGCCCACCACATCGCCCGACTTCTTCCGCTCCAGGTTCTTTGCCACCTTCAGCGCGCCGTCGTTGTTGAAGCCCATGCGATTCAAAATCGCCTTGTCCTCCGGCAGGCGGAACAGTCGCGGTGCCGGATTGCCCGGCTGGGGGCGGGGAGTGACAGTGCCCAGCTCCGCGTAGCCGAAGCCCACCGCGCCCCACGCATCGACCGCCGTGGCATTCTTATCGAAGCCCGCCGCCAACCCCAGCGGCGCAGGGAACCTCACCCCGAACAGCTCCTGCTCCAGGCGCTTATCGCGGACCCGCACTACCTTCTCCATCGAGCGGTTCGCCGGTGCCACCGCATTCAGCGTGCTCAGCGCACCACTGATGATCCCGTGGATCCGCTCCGGCGGGAGAAGAAACATGACCTTGAGAAGTGCGTCGTACGCGCCCATGAAAAGAACTCCTACTTGTCTCAGTCTTTGTCGGATTCTGGAGGAACGATCTGCAGGCCGTCGCCGGAGGCAGAGGCGAGGAGGAGGGTGCCGTCGTCAAGCGAAATCATGTGCTGCGCATCCGCGACTGTGCCCACCTTCCGCTGCTCGCGCGGCACGCCCTTTGAGATGTCGAAGGCAGTAGCCGTGTTCTTCTCCGTCGACGTGATCCACGCGAGCTGCTGTGCCGAATCCCACGCTACCGCCCAGGGGTGCGGATCCGTCGGCACCGTCTGATGCAGCCGCACGACCTCATCAGTGGTGTAGACCAGCAGCTGCCCGCCCGTCGCATCCGAGGCGAGCACGAGCCCGTCATCGCCGAATTTCGCTTGGCCCACGCCGAGCCCGACGCGCAATGTGCCACCCTGGCGGCTCTTGTCGAGCTGGACATCCTGAATCGTCGTGTCGAAGCGGTTCAAGCGTACGACTTTGTCCGCGCCTGCCAGCACGAAATCTGACGTCTTCGCCACCGGCATCCTGTCCACCCGGTTGCCGTCGGAATCGAAAACCCACACTTCGGCGGTCTGGTCGGAACCGGCGACGACGCGGCCGTCGGAAAGCGGTGCAGCAACCGTGACCTCCTCCGACGGTGCGAATGAACGCTCCTCCGCGCCCTCGAAAACGCGGACCGTTCCGCCGCACACCGTCACGAACGCACCCTCGTTCGCCGTGACATCCCCGCACGTGTCGTCGACCTGGTGCGTGGTGCCGCCGCCAGCCTTGATCTCGTCGAGCGTGCCGAGACGCAACTGCCCGTCAGCGCGCACGCCGATCGTGCCGTTCGTGATCTCCAGGTCCTCCACTGCCGGAAAGTCGACCTTCTCGCCCTTCACGTCGCCTGCCGGCGGTGACTGGGCCGGCTCCGCGTTACCCATCTCTGGGGCCTCTTGCGGCACTCCCGGCGGCTGCGAGCACCCCGCGAGCAGAAGCGCAGAAGCAGCGGATGAAGCGACGAATACTGTCAGCGGACGGCGATTTTTCACGAACCCAAGCTTATCAACCGCACCCCGCACCACCGCGTCGTGCTTCTTTCTCCAGCCCCTCCGGCGGTAGGGTGTCGTCCGTGATTGACGCAACCACCGAAACCATGTCCTGGATGCAGGTCATCGTCTTGTCCATTGTGCAGGGCCTGACCGAATTCCTGCCGGTGTCCTCCTCCGGCCACCTGCGAATCGTCTCCGAACTGTTCTGGGGCCAGGACGCCGGCGCGAGCTTCACCGCCGTCATTCAGCTCGGCACGGAGCTGGCGGTGCTCGTCTTCTTCGCCAAAGAGATCTGGCAGATCCTTTCCGGCTGGGTCGCCGGGCTGTTCAACCCGTCGAAACGCGGTTTCGACTACCGCATGGGATGGATGGTCATCGTCGGCACCATCCCCGTCGGGCTTGCCGGCGTCCTGCTCAAGGACTTGATCCGCGAGAACTTCCGCAACCTCTGGATCACTGCGACCGTGCTGATTTTGTTCTCCTTCGTGTTCATTTTCGCAGAACGCGTCGGCTCCAAGGCTCGCGGCTACGACGAGCTGACGATGAAAGACGCCATCGTCATGGGGTTGTGGCAGTGCCTCGCGCTCATTCCCGGCGTCTCCCGTTCCGGCGGCACGATCTCGGGTGGACTCTTCCGCGGCCTCGACCGCGAGGTGGCCACGCGTTTCAGCTTCCTGCTCGCCATTCCGGCGGTGCTCGCGTCCGGGCTCTTCTCGCTTCCCGACGCCTTCGCCCCCCAAGCCGGCCAATCCGCCACCGGCATCCAACTGCTCGTCGGTGCCGTCATCGGTTTCGTGCTCGGCTATATCTCCATCGCGTGGCTGCTGAAGTTCGTCTCCAACCATTCGTTCGCGTGGTTCGCCGCGTACCGCATTCCGTTGGGCATCATTGTCCTCATTCTCCTCGCGACAGGCGTCATGAACGCTTAAAAGCATTGCGCTTGACGACGCCACACTGCCTCCCACACCACCCCGTTTTCCCTTGTAGACAGGTGTTTTGGGTTGAGCGGTGAGTGTTTTTGAGGGTGTTCGTTCGTGTGTTCTTGTGGATAGTTTTGAGTTATCCACAGGTTTTTGGGTTGCCTGTTTCGCGTTTGCGTTGGTCGGTTTAGCGTGTGGGGCATGAACGATTTCGAGGCGTTTATCGCCGCTGCTGCGCGACCAATGGATATCCTGGCTGGTTTCAACCGCCAGGCCGTTGTCGATGCCGGGATGAAATCGACTCTGGCCGCTGACGGTGAGAAAGCCCGCGAGGTGTATTTCGGGCCCACGAAGTTCTCCCGTAAGCAGGCCCACGCGGTGCGCATCGCCCGTGAGACCGGTAAATCACTCGACCAGATCTTGTTCATCGAACAGCAAGTGCGTTCGTTGGGTACGGAGAAGGAGAAGTGGAAGATCCGCCTGGCGTTGTTGTCTGTGCGCGGGAATTACGAGACGTTGAAGCGTCGCGCGAAGGACATCGTTCCTGAGGTGGATACACCTGCTCCTGAGTCGGCGGTGCGGTTCGGTAAGGAACGGAAAGGCAAGCGCACTTTTAGTGCTACTGGTGATGCGCGGGATATTGCTGCCCTTGAGTACGCGTTGCGTCAAAACCTCGATGCTAACCGTCCTGAGGGCCCGCAGATGTACGAAGCATTCCACGACTTGTTGCACAGGGACGGGGCTGTTGCTGATGCTGTCCCACGCCCGTTGGTTCAGATTCCATTGCCGGATTACATCAAGGTCCTCGGCGGCGAAGGTGATGACACCATCCTGGGGTTGTCTGATGGCACGACGATGACTGGTGCGGAGTACCTGACTCGGTTCCACGGGTCCGACTTGGAAGTCGCACTCTTCCACCCTCAGGTGGGTCCGGTGAATCTGTACAACACGAAACGGTTCGCTAATAAGAAACAGCGTGACCTGGCCCGGGCGACACTGACCACGTGTCCTGTGCCGGATTGTCGGCATGCTGCTGATAATTGCGAGGTTCACCACATTGAACCCTGGGCCCGGGGTGGGCAGACGAATATGAACAACCTGTCGGTGTTGTGCAGGTATCACAACCGCACCAACGACGATGACCCCGACAGGCACAACAGGGGTCGAATACAGGTGCGCGATGGGACACCGATATGGGTTTCACCGCGCGGAACACCAGTACCGAACAGCACACACCAATACGGTGCCATGCACCTGTTGTTCGGTACCTAGCCGAGGGGCCACCACACCCCACGGCGACATCCGCACGCCCAAAGAAAAGTAGAGTCAGCAGGCGCCGGCAGGACGCGCGTCATGGCCAGGCTTTGGGGTTGTAGGGTGGGCTGCATGCATTCTTGGCCTAATCCTGCGGTCCCATCGGTGGCTGGCACACCTGTGCCGCTCGCGCTGTACGACACAGCGGATGGGGAAGTAAAGCGCGTCGAGACGGGCGACGGCGAAGTCGGCATGTACGTGTGCGGCATTACGCCTTACGATTCGACGCACCTCGGGCACGCGGCGACGTACCTGACTTTCGACCTCGTGTATCGCCAGCTGCTGGCCAACGGGCACAAGGTCCACTACGTGCAAAACATCACGGACGTCGACGATCCGCTGTTCGAGCGGGCGGAACGGGACGGCGTCGATTGGCGTGAGCTCGGCACGAGCCAGATCGACCTGTTCCGCAGCGACATGGAGATCCTCTCGGTCATCCCGCCGCGCGACTACATCGGCGCGATGGAAGCCGTCGACGAGGTCGTCGAGATGGTCCAGGTACTGCTGGACAAGGGCATCGCATATTCGCTTATCGACGACACCTCCGGCGCCACCGACATCTACGCCCCCATCACAGCTACCCCTCAGTTCGGGTACGAATCCAACCTTGACCGGGCGACGATGGAGGAATTCTTCGCCGAGCGCGGCGGTGACCCGGATCGACAGGGCAAACGCGACCCCCTCGACGCGCTACTGTGGCGCGGCCACCGGGACGGGGAGCCGGCGTGGGACGCGCCGTTCGGTGCAGGTCGTCCGGGCTGGCACATCGAGTGCTCGGCGATCGCGACGAACCGTCTCGGCACGACGTTCTCGATTCAGGGCGGCGGCAGCGACCTCGCGTTCCCGCACCACGAGTTCTCCGCGGCGCATGCCGAGGCCACGTACGGCGTCGACCGCATGGCCGGCCACTACGTCCACACCGGCATGATCGCCCTCGACGGCGTGAAAATGTCGAAATCACTCGGCAACCTCGTCTTCGTTCACAAGCTCTCCGAAGCCGGACACGACCCGGCGGCGATCCGCCTCGCGGTATTCGCTGGCCACTACCGTGAGGACCGGGATTTCTCCTACGGCATTCTCGACGAGGCGGAGGCGCGTTTGGCCAGGTGGCGTGAGATGCTCGGCAGGGAAGTGGGGGAGGAAGAGGCGAGGGGAGTCGTCGATAAGCTGCGCGCAGCGCTTGCCGACGACCTCGACACCGTCACCGCCCTGAAAACCGTCGACGACGCCCCCGGCGACCACAACGGAATCATCGCCGACGCGCTCGATGGGTTGCTTGGCGTGCAGCTCCGCTGAACTTGGGGAATGATGGCGGACATGACCATTCGCGATCAGTTCCAATCCGACGTCGATGAGTTCATCGATGACCTGACCACCTTCGCCACCGGCTCCTACTTGAAAGAAGAAGACAAAGAGCTGTGGGAGGAGCCGTTCGACCCGGCAGTCCTGCCCGATCTGAAGAAGCTGATCGAGGGCTACCTCGACGCCCTTGAGCTGATCGGTGACGACCCGGATTCCGACAAGCTCCTGTCCGTGGTCGACCCGTTCTTCAACAGCCTGCACGACTTCAACGCCAAGCACGCCGATGCTGTGCTCGAGCCCGAGGAAAAGACTGAGCTGCAGGAGCTTTCGTACCGCGCCGCTGCCGCGACGGGTGCGGACGACGAAGCGCTCAACTCCCTTCCTGAGCTTGACTAGCCGCGGTCCGCGCGCCGTCTTCTGGGACATGGACGGCACGATGGTGGACACCGAGCCGCTGTGGGGCATTGCGACGTACGAGCTCTCCGAACGACTCGGTCGCCGTTTGAGCACCGAAAAGCGCGAGGAAACCGTCGGCGGAAGCTTCCCGAACACGCTGCGCGTGTGTGCGGAATGGGCTGGTTTGTCCGTCGCCCAGTTGGATTACGACCACCACCGCTCCTGGATGTTCGGGCGCATGTCCGAATTATTCGCCGGCCAGCTGGTTCCTAATCCCGGTGTCCGCGAGCTGTTGTCGTCGCTTCATGCTTCCGGCATGCCGATGCTCGTGACCACCAACACTGAACGCGAACTCGCCGACCGGTGCATCGACGCTGTCGGGCGCGCCCTGTTCAACGGTTCGATCACCGGCGACGAGGTGCCCAATCCGAAGCCAGCGCCCGACATGTACCTCAAAGCCGCAGAGACCGTCGGTGCCGACCCTGCCGACTGCCTTGTCTTCGAGGACTCGTGGGCCGGAATGTCCGCCGCAGCCGCCGCCGGGTGCGTTGTCTTGGGACTCGCTGCGCCCGACGCTGTCCCGGACGGAGTGCAGCCCTTCGATCCTGCGCGTTTCGTCGGCGCCAAGGCAGGAGACGTCGCGGAATGGTTCGAACACGCCCGCCTTGCCCGCGAATCGGTGTAGGCCCCGCAATCAGCGCGCCGGCGAACCACCTCGCCGGCGCGCGCGGAGCCGACCACCGACGAATTCCGCAGCGCCCAACCGAAGCGACCTGCGAGAGGACGCATGAAACACGGCGGGCACACCCAGCAGATGGGTTAGAGTGATCTGCGTGAAGAATTTCGATGATCTTTTTGCGGAACTGTCCACCAAGGCAGATGAGCGGCCGGAAGGTTCGGGCACGGTGGAGGCGCTGGATAAGGGGCCGCATTTCATCGGCAAGAAGATCATCGAGGAAGCTGGCGAGGTGTGGATCGCTGCGGAGTACCAGTCGGATGAGGAGCTGGCAGAAGAGATGAGCCAGCTCATGTACTGGACGCAGGTCATGATGGTTCGGCGGGGTCTGACTCCCGACGACATTTATAAATACCTCTAGAACGCCCACGATTTTTAGGAGATCCACACACCATGATCAAGATCGCTGTTCCCAACAAGGGTTCGTTGTCGGAAGCGGCCACCGGGATCCTCAAGGAGGCCGGATACAAGGGGCGCGGGCAGAGCAAGGCGCTGAATATCGTCGACGAGGCGAATAACGTCGAGTTCTTCTTCCTGCGTCCGAAGGACATCGCGATTTATGTTGCGGCGGGGCACTTGGATCTCGGCATCACGGGGCGGGATCTCGCGCTCGATTCGCGGGCGGATGTCGAGGAGGTGCTCGAACTCGGTTTCGGCGGCTCGACGTTTCGTTTCGCGGCGCCAGCAGGGGAGACGTGGAGAATCGAGGACCTCGAGGGCAAACGCTTAGCGACGAGCTACCCCCACCTCGCCGCCGATTACCTCTCCGCGCGCGGCATCAATACGGAGGTGATCCGCCTGGACGGCGCGGTGGAGATCTCGATCAAGCTCGGTGTGGCAGATGCGATCGCTGATGTGGTTTCAACTGGTGCAACACTCCGCCAGCAAGGTTTGAAGCCGTTCGGGGAGGCGATTGTGGAGAGTGAGGCGGTCGTCGTCAAGCAAAAAGCCCGTGAGCTGACTGCCGACGACGAGGTGGTGCTCTCGCGCATCCGCGGAATTCTCACGGCGCACAATTTCGTGATGCTCGATTACAACGTGTCGCGCGACAACCTGGACGAAACTGTGGCGATCACCCCGGGGCTGACCGGCGCGACAGTCTCTCCGCTGCAGCGCGACAACTGGGTCGCCGTCCGTGCGATGGTGCCGCGGAAGGAAGCGAACCAACTGATGGACAGTCTCGCCGCCGCCGGCGCTGAGGCGATCCTTGCTACGGAGTTGCAAATCGCGCGAATCTAATTCTTCTCTACACTGGAGCCTATGGGTTACAGAACAGAAGAAGACCTGCTCGGCACCGTTGAGGTTCCGGAGGACAAGTACTACGGCGTGCACACGATGCGCGCGATCGATAACTTCCAGATCTCGTCCGCAAAGATCCAGGACTACCCGGATTTCGTGCGCGGCATGGTCATGGTGAAGAAGGCTGCTGCGATGGCGAACCGCCGTCTGCACACCCTGCCGAAGGACAAGGCTGACGCGATCATCGCCGCGTGCGACAAGATCCTCGACGAGGGCGCCTGCATGGACCAGTTCCCGACCGACGCTTACCAGGGCGGCGCGGGCACGTCGGTGAACATGAACACCAACGAGGTCGTTGCCAACCTTGCGCTGGAGATCATCGGCAAGGAGAAGGGCAGCTACGACGTCATCAACCCGAACGACGACGTCAATATGTCGCAGTCCACCAACGACGCGTACCCGACCGGGTTCCGCCTGGGTCTGTACCACTCGATGCAGACGCTCATCGCTGAACTCGACGAGCTACAAAAGGCGTTCCGCGCGAAGGGCGACGAATTCGGCGACATCCTCAAGATGGGCCGCACCCAGCTGCAGGATGCTGTCCCGATGACGCTGGGCCAGGAGTTCACGGCGTTCGGCGCGAACCTCGCTGAGGAGCAGGACAAGCTCCAGCAGGCAGCGGCGGATCTGCTCGAGGTGAACCTCGGCGCTACCGCGATCGGCACTGGCGTGAACACCCCGGGTGGCTACCGCGACCAGGTGATCGCGGCGCTGCGCGAGGTCACGGGCCTGCCGATCTCCACCTCGCCCGACCTCATCGAGGCGACCTCCGATACCGGTAGCTACGTCATGGCGCACTCGGCGCTCAAGCGCGCAGCGATGAAGCTGTCCAAGACGTGTAACGACCTGCGTCTGCTGTCGTCCGGCCCGCGCGCCGGCCTGAACGAGATCAACCTTCCCGAGCGCCAGGCTGGCTCGTCGATCATGCCGGCAAAGGTGAACCCGGTGATCCCGGAGGTCGTCAACCAGGTGTGCTTCAAGGTCTTCGGCAACGACGTCACGGTCTCTATGGCTGCCGAGTCCGGCCAGCTGCAGCTCAACGTCATGGAGCCGGTCATCGCACGCAGCCTGTTCGGTTCGATCGAGCTGCTGCACAACGCGGCGAAGACGCTCCGCGAGAAGTGCGTCGTGGGCATCACCGCCAACGAAGACGTGTGCCAAGGCTACGTGGACAATTCCATCGGCATCATCACTTACCTCAACCCGTTCATCGGCCACCACAACGGCGATTTGATCGGCAAGGAAGCAGCGGCGACGGGCAAGGGTGTCCGCGAGCTCGTGCTCGAAAAAGAGCTTCTCGACGAAGAAACCCTCGACCAGATCCTCTCCAAGGAAAACCTGATGCACCCGGAGTTCCGCGGAAAGCTTTACCTCGATTAATCGGGTCACAGCCTTTTCTGGCATAGGTATCCGCTCTTAATCTGTTAATCCGGACACAATCGGGCACAAAACCGCCCCGCCATGTTGGCTGGGCGGTTCTTTGCGTTTGATACTGGACAGCGGATGCGGCTGCCACAACGAGTTCGTCACGCTCATTTCATTTGTTCCGGCAGCCGGGAGCGTGACTGAAAGGCTCACATCATGTTGTTGGTTCTCCAACTCATCATTCTTTTCGGAGCGATCGTGCTGGGCGCTCGTTACGGCTCAATCGCGATCGGTTTCGCGGGCGGCCTCGGCGTTCTTCTGCTCGGTCTGACGGGGATGTCGGTGACGGCGGAGGATATTCCGTTCGACGTCATCGGCATCATCATGTGCGTGATTGCCGCTATTTCGGCGATGCAGCTCGCCGGCGGTATGGACTACCTCGTGTACTTGGCGGAGAAATTCCTCCGCAGGGACCCGAAGCGCATCACGCTGTACGCGCCGATCGTCACCTGGCTGATGACGGTTTTCGCCGGAACCGGCCACACGGCGTTTTCGACGCTGCCGGTGATCGTCGAGGTCGCCAAGGAAGGCAAAGTCCGGCCCTCGCGTCCGCTGTCGGTGGCGGTCATCGCCTCCCAGATGGCCATCGTGGCGTCGCCGATCTCCGCGGCAGTGGTCTTCCTAGCGAGCATCCTCGAGCCTCTCGGCGTCGGCTACCTCCAGTTTCTCGGGGTCATGATCCCGGCGACTTTCCTCGCGATCTTCCCGACCGCCTGGATCGCCAACCGCATGGGCAAAGACCTCGCGGACGATCCCGTGTACCAAAAGCGCATGGCAGATGGGTTGGTGCGCCCGCCCGCATCCGAGGAAGGATATGCGCCGACGAGGGCGGCGAAGACGTCGGTAAGCATCTTTTTGCTCTCGATCGTCGTGGTGATGATCTACGCGACGCTGATCTCCGAGCAGGTGGGCCTGATTGCTGACCCCACGATCCCGCGCAACGAGGCGATCATGGCGATCATGCTGGCGGCCGCCACGATCATCGTGATCGTGACGAAGATCCCGTCAGCGGAGATCCTCGGCACGCAGGTGTTCCGTTCGGGCATGTCCGCGTGCGTGTGCGTGCTGGGTGTCGCGTGGCTGGGCACGACGTTCATCAACCACTACATCGAAGACATCCAGAATATTTCGGGCAATGTGCTGCAGTCGCAGCCGTGGCTGCTCGCGGTGGTGCTGTTCTTCGCGGCGTCGCTGCTGTACTCGCAGGCCGCGACGGCAAAGGCGCTCATGCCGGCGGCTCTCGCGATCGGTGTCAGCCCGCTCACTGCGGTCGCCGCGTTCCCGGCAGTGTCCGCGCTGTTCGTGCTGCCGACGTACCCCACGCTGCTCGCCGCAGTCGAGATGGACGACACGGGCTCGACGCGCATCGGCAAGTATGTTTTCGATCACCCCTTCATCGTCCCGGGCGTCATCTGTATCGCCTTGTCGGTCCTGCTCGCGTACGGCTTCGGTGCGGTGCTGATCTAGCAGAATTCAAAGCGCGGTCTGGCCTAGTCTTGAAGGCATGACGCAACCGAAAACTGACGTTGAAATCGCCCAGGCGCACACGCTCGAACCGATCGCGGATATCGCGGCGAAGGCGGGCGTTCCCGACGACGCGTTGATCCCGTACGGTCGCTCGATGGCCAAGGTCGACGTGACCAAGCTGGACCGCGCGCCGGAGGGCAAGCTCGTCCTTGTCACGGGCGTGTCGCCGACGCCGGCGGGGGAGGGCAAGTCGACGGTCCTCATCGGCCTTACGGACGCGCTGGCGAAGCTGGGACACAACGCGGCTGTCGCGCTGCGCGAGCCGTCGCTCGGCCCGGTCATGGGCATCAAGGGCGGCGCCGCGGGCGGCGGATACTCGCAGGTCGTGCCCATGGAGAGCATCAACCTCCACTTCACCGGCGACTTCCACGCGATCACGAGCGCGAACAATACGCTCGCGGCGATCGTCGACAACCACATTCAGCACGGCAACGAATTGCGTATCGACGCCCGCCGCGTCACCTGGCAGCGCTGCCTCGACGTCAACGACCGCAGCTTGCGCAACGTGGTGACCGGGCTGGGCGGCCCCGGCAGCGGATCGCCCGCAGAGACCGGCTTCACCATCACCGCCGCCAGCGAGATCATGGCTATTCTCGGTCTGGCAACTGACTTGGCTGACCTGAAGGAGCGCCTCGCGCGCATCACCGTCGGTCTCACCTACGACAAGGAGCCGGTCACTGCGGGCGACCTCAACGCCGAGGGCGCTATGGCCGCGCTGCTCAAGGACGCGATCAACCCGAACCTCGTGCAGACACTCGGCGGGACGCCGGCTTTCATTCACGGCGGCCCGTTCGCGAATATCGCGCACGGGTGCAACACGCTCGTCGCCACGCAAACTGCGCGCAAGTGCGCCGACATCGTGCTCACTGAGGCCGGTTTCGGCTCGGACCTGGGCGCGGAGAAATTCTTCGACATCAAGGCGCGCTACGGCGAACTCGACGTCGCCGGCGCCGTCATCGTCGCCACGATCCGCTCCTTCAAGTACAACGGCGGCGTACCGAAGCAACAGCTTAACGACGAAAACCTCGACGCCCTCCGCTCCGGCATCGTCAACCTGGAACGCCACGTGGAAAATGTCCGCAAATTCGGTGTCGAGCCGGTCGTGGCCTTGAACCTGTTCGTCTCCGACACTGAGGCCGAACGCCTATTCATGCGCGACTGGGCCGCCGATTTCGGCGTCGCTCTCGAAGAGGCTGAGGTCTGGGCGAAGGGCGGCGACGGCGCCACCGCTCTCGCCGAGACTCTCGTGGGCACCCTCGGCTCCGGGACCTCGAAGCCGCTGTACGACCCGGCTGCGGGCATGGAATCCTCCATCGAGACGATCGCCCGCGAAATCTACCGCGCCGAGGACGTCCAGTACTCCGCCGCAGCCCTGCGCGACCTGCAGATGCTCAAGGACAACGGCTGGGACACCCTGCCGGTGTGCATCTCGAAGACGCAGTACTCCTTCTCCGACGACCCCACCGCGCTCGGCGCTCCGGAGGGCCACACCCTGCACGTCCAGCGGCTGCTGCCGCGCACCGGCGCGGGGTTCGTCGTCGTGCTCACCGGCGACGTCATGACCATGCCGGGCCTGCCGAAGGTGCCCGCCGCCAACAACATCGACGTCGACGCCGACGGCACGATCAGCGGCCTGTTCTAGCCGACTCGCCCGAGCTAGTCGGTGGGGTGCTCGCCTGCGGGCGGCTCCTCGGCACCGCTGCCGCCGTCGGCGCTGGTCGGCTCGGCTGCGTCGCCGGATTCGGGCTCGTCCGCCGTGGAGCCGGCGGTGTGCGCGCACACCGGTTCCTCAAAGACGAAACAGAATTGGTTCTGGGGTTCGCTGGTCCATCGCCACAGGCTTCAGCCGCAACGGGTGGAGCTCGACAGTTGCCAGCCGAACTGTCCAAGCGCGACGCATCGGGACAGCCACTCGACTCCAAGATCGACGCGGTTGGAACCGTTCCCGTGGCCACCTCATCGTAGGAAACCACAGAGCCACCAGACCGGAGTCAGGAAGCTGCTGCGACCTCAGCGACCAACACAGGCATGGCAACCGGCGGTCCAAACTTAGGGGATGACCCCACTGCCCACATTGGGCGCGAACGCGAAGACGACGACGGGTCGCTGTTCTAAAGCGCCTGCTGGGTCAGTTCATTCGCCCTTCGGCCCCCGAGTAGACCTCACTGGCTTCGCACCAGCCCCATTTGAGCGTGCGTGCAGTGACCACCGACTCGACCATCTTCGTCAGCTCTTTTCGGGCATACTCTTCGTCACCACGCAGCTGCCACGCGAACACGCGAACGTTGTCGTCGGTGACTTCTTGGGGTAGCTGGTCCAAATTCTTGGGTCCCACGGTCATTCCCACGCAATAATTTTCGGGGGCACATTTCTCGGCCTGGACAGAGAGCCCGGGCAAGCGCGATTCAAGCTTGGCCGCCAGCGGAAACCGGTCGCCGCCCAACCAGCTAATCGAAGCGATCGTGTTTCCGCGCGACATCCAGCCGGGACTGTGTGAGACCACATTCACGGTGAAGTTGAAACAGGCCCGTTCGAGAAGTTCGGTGTTCGACTGGTCACCAGCGGAATCGGGGGCGGGGTCGCTACCTCGGCCAGACTCATAAGCCTTCACAGCACTACGGAGCCTGTCCAGCTGTCCGCAAACTTCATAACGTAAGTCGTCTGGTGTCAGACGCAACCAGTCATCACCGGGGTCGGCCTGTGCAATGAGCGCGTCGACGTTGGGCTGGTCGTGCCAGATAGCCCGCAGGTTTTCGCGAGCCAGATCGTCGACGTTCGCAGGGCTGGAAGAGAGCCACTGCTGCACGCGCGCGGCCACTTCGTCTGCAGTCTCGCCTGCGGTCAGGAATGGTCGCCCCCAGACGTGAACGGTAGATTCCAGTGCCCCTTGCCGGGGTGCTTTGAGTGCCCAAGCCTTGGCGCGGTGGCGGATGACACGCATCATCATGGCATATTCGGCCCATGGTCGTAGGTCAATTTCTGACGCGTCGCCTAGCACATAGGCCGAACAGACTTCGACGGCTCGAGGATCCAGGATCAGGAAGTTCGTGTCGTATCCCATATGTACCATATTGGCACAATCGGGAGTGGTGTTGAGTAGGTCGAAACGCTTTACTGAGTCAAGTCCAGATCGAGCGCACGCGCTGTTCCACGGGGCATTTCGGCAACTGCGACCGTGCCCAGACCCTGCAGGGTGACGTTGCGACGGTTCGCAAAAAGGTGCATCTCGAAGACGCAGTACTCCTTCTCGGATGACCCGACCGCACTCGGCGCACCTCAGGGCCACACCCTGCACGTGCAGCGCCTCCTGCCGCGCACGGGAGCAGGCTTTGTCGTGGTGCTCACCGGCGACGTCATGACCATGCCGGGCCTTCCTAAGGTGCCCGCCGCCAATAACATCGACGTCGACACAGACGGAACGATTAGCGGCCTGTTCTAGCGCTAGTCGGTCGGGTGCACGCCCGCGGGCGGCTCTTCGACGCCGCCGGTAGCGTCTGCATCCCCGCCGGTGGGCTCGGTTGCACTGCCGGAAACGTCGGCGGTGGACCCAGGCCACCCCGGGTACGGCGGCGGGGTGCCGTCGAAGGCGGGGCACAGCGTCTGGAAGGCGCACCAATTGCAGAGCTTGGAGGTCTTCGGGCGGAAGTTGCCGCTGCGGCCGTCGGCCTCGATTTTGCTCCAGAGGTCGCCTAAGTCGCGCTCGAAGTACTCGAGTTCCTCGCGGGATGGGGCGAGGAACATCGAGTCCATCACCTTCAGGTACATCAGGCGCAGCTGGTGCGGGATGGTGCCGAATAAACGCCAGTACACAAGCGCGTAGAACCGCATCTGGAACTGTGCTTCGGCGGAATAGCGGGGCAGGGGTTTCTTGCCGGTCTTGTAGTCGACGACACGGATTTCCCCGGTCGGGGCGATGTCGACGCGGTCGATGAAGCCGCGCACAGGCACGCCGTTGGGCAGGACGGTGTCGACGTACATTTCCTGCTCGTGCGAGTCGAAACCCAAGGGGTTTTCCATGTGGAAATAGCCGCGGAGGAGATCACGGGCGTCCACAAACAGTTTGTGTTCGTCGGGGATGGGGTCGGTGACGGAGGGGTCGTCGTCGATAAGCTGCGCCCACGCTGGCTTGATCTGCTTGACCGCGGCGGGGAAAGTGCGCTTCTCGCGCGGCCATGCGTGCATTGTCTCGAGGACGGCGTGGACGAGCGTGCCTTTGACCTGCGCCTCTGTTTTCGGTTCGGGGATGCGGTCGATCGCGCGCAGGCGGTATTTCAGCGGGCATTGCTGGTAGTCGTTGGCGCGGGAGGGGGACAGGGCGAGCGGTCGTGGAGTCATATCGGACTACATCCTAGAGTAGGAAGCATGCAGATCAGCGATTTCGCAGAGTTCCTGGCGGCGAGCCCGAGCGCGTTCCATGCGGCAGAAAATGTGCGCGACGCCCTTGTCGCGGCGGGCTTTAGCGAGGACATGGGTACTGAGCCTGGCGGCCATGTGCTCGTGCAAGGCGGTGCGGTGATCGCGTGGTGGATTCCGGAGAATCCGCGCCAGCGTATGCGGATCATCGGCTCGCACACGGATTCGCCGGGGCTCATGCTCAAGCCCGACCCGGACGTGGTGCGCGAAGGGTTCCGCCAGCTCGCGGTCGAGGTCTACGGCGGGCCGATCCTCAGCTCGTGGTTCGACCGCGAGTTGCGGTTTGCAGGGCGAGTAGCGCTTATCGACGGCTCCACCCACACCGTTTCCACCCCTCCCATCGCCCGCGTCCCTAATCTGGCGATCCACCTCTACCGCGGCGACGCCCCCGAGATCGACCGCCAGGTGCACATGCAGCCGATCATGGGTGTGGACCGTCCGCTCATGGAGATCGTCGCCGAGCAGCTCGGCGTGCCGGCTGAGGATATCGTCGCCCACGAGCTGATCTCTGCAGATGCTCAGAAACCTGAGGCGCTCGGCGACACCTTGGCGGCAGGCCGCATGGACAACCTGAGCAGTGTGCACGCGTCGCTGAAGGCCATGCTGACCGCGAAAGACGACGCGGAAGACGTGCTCGTTCTCGCCGCCTTCAACCACGAGGAGGTCGGCTCTGCCTCGACGACGGGCGCTGGCGGGCCGTTGCTGGAACGGGTGCTCATACGTCTCGCACGGGAACTCGGCGACCCGCTCGAGGTGTATGCGAAATCGCTGCTCGTCTCGGCTGACGCGGCGCACGCGGTGCACCCGAATTATCCGGGCAAGCACGACCCGACGCACCGTCCGCTGATGAACCGAGGGCCGGTGCTGAAGATCAACGCGAACCAGCGCTACGCCTCGGACGCGGCGACTGAGGCTGCGTGGATTCGGGCGTGCCGGGCGGCCACGGTGCCGGTGCAGACTTTCGTCGGGCACAATGCTGTGCCGTGCGGGTCGACGATCGGGCCGATTTCAGCGACGCGGCTGGGCATCCCCACCGTCGATGTGGGTGTGCCGTTGCTGTCGATGCATTCGGCGCGTGAGCTGGTGGGCATTCAGGACCAACTATGGTTCACCGACGCGCTTACGGCATACTTTGCTGGCGCATAAGACACAGATCCACGAAACAGGAGAGCGATGTACTCCGGACCATTTCAACCCGGCGACAAAGTCCAGCTGACGGACGCGAAGCGCCGCCACTTCACCATCGAGCTGACCCCGGGCGGGCAATTCCACTCGCATAAAGGCATCGTCAACCACGACGACATCATTGGCGCGGACGAAGGCACCGTGGCCAAGTCGACGCTGGGCGCCGACTTTCTCTGTTTCCGTCATCTGCTCGTGGACCACGTCCTCTCGATGCCGCGCGGCGCTGCTGTGATCTACCCGAAGGACGCCGGGCAGGTGCTCGTGGAGGGCGATATCTTCATGGGCGCACGCGTCCTCGAAGCGGGAGCTGGCTCGGGCGCGTTGACGATGTCGCTGCTGCGCGCGGTCGGTCCGACGGGGCACGTATTCTCTTATGAGATCCGCGATGACCACCTGGCGTTCGCCCGCGACAATGTCGCCGATTATTTCGGCGGTGCACCTGATTGGTGGACTCCGAAGCTGGGGGATTTCGGGGAAATCACCGCAGAAGATCTCGGCGGGCCTGTGGACCGCGTCATTCTGGACATGGTGGAGCCGTGGCAGTTCATCGACACGGTCAAAGACGTGCTCATCCCGGGCGGCGTGTTCATGACGTACGTGACGACGGTGCCTCAGCTGATGAATATCGTCGAGACGATCCGCGAGGCGAAGTGCTTCACTGAGCCGCGTTCGTGGGAGACGCTGCTGCGTGAGTGGAAAGTCGAGGGGCTGGCCACGCGTCCGGAGCACCGCATGAACGCGCACACCGCATTCTTGGTCTGGACGCGCAGGCTTGCCGACGGGGTGACCCCGCCGCGGCCGCAGCGCCGGGCTCGTCGATAAGCTCGGAAGGCATGACCCACCCCGATCCGGCCGAGCTGAAGGCCCAGAACCGCGCACTGTCCGCCCGCAATAAGCAACTCGCCGAGCTGCTGAAATCGTCGCGGGACAAGCTAAAGGATCTCAACGCACAGGTGGAGGCCCTGGGGGACCCAGCGTCGACGTACGGCATCTACCTTGGCCCGGCGCGTCGTGGCACGGAGGCGGAGGTGTTCACCTCTGGCCGTCGCATGCGTCTTCATGTGTCGCCGGCAGTGGAGCCGGGAACGCTGACTCCGGGCGGGCTGGTCCGCCTCGGCGAGGGCTCGGTGGTCGTTGAGGCGTGCGGGTACTCCACGACGGGACAGCTGGCGACGTTATCGGAGCGGATCGGGCACGATCGCGCGATCGTCGCGGACATGCAGGGCGCCGAGCAGGTCGTTCACCTGACGCAGAAGCTGCAAGAGAAAGCCCGCGCGGGCGACACTCTGCTCATCGACGCGAAGGCTGGCTACGCCTTCGAGAGGATTCCGAAGACGGAGGTCAACCAACTCTCCCTCGAGGAAGTCCCGGATGTCACCTACGACGATATTGGCGGTCTGCGCACACAGATCGAGACGATCCGCGATTCGGTGGAGTTGCCATTCACGCATCCGGATTTGTACAAGACCTACGACTTGAAGCCACCGAAAGGCGTGCTGTTGTACGGTCCGCCGGGCTGCGGTAAGACGTTGATCGCGAAGGCGGTGGCGAATTCGCTGTCGTCGCGGATCGGGGATGGAGGTGCGGCGCACTTCCTCAACGTCAAAGGCCCGGAGCTGCTCAATAAATACGTCGGCGAGACGGAGCGGCGGATCCGCCTCATTTTCGAGCGCGCCCGCGAGCTGGCAGGGGAGGGGCGCCCGGTGATCATCTTCTTCGACGAGATGGAGTCGATTTTCCGCACGCGCGGCTCGGGCGTCTCCTCCGACATGGAGACCACGGTGGTGCCGCAGTTGCTCACCGAAATCGATGGCGTCGAGGACATCGCGAACGTCATCGTGATCGGCGCGACGAATCGCGAAGAGCTCATCGACCCAGCGATTCTGCGCCCCGGGCGCTTGGACATCAAAATCCGCATCGACCGCCCAGATCGCGCGGAGGCAAAAGAGATCTTCGCGCGTTACCTCACCGACAGCGTCCCAAATGAGGACAGCACGGAGATGCTTATCGACGCTGCCGTCGATAAGCTCTTTGCCCCCCGCCCCTTCGTGAAACTCACGCTGGTGGATGGCTCGGAGGAGACCCTGCATTATGCGGATTTCGTGTCGGGCGCGATGATCGCGAATATTGTCGACCGCGCGAAGAAGCTCGCGATCAAAGACGAGATCGATGGGCGTGGCCGCGGCGTGACAGTGGAGCACCTCCGCGCGGCGGTGCGCGCGGAGCAGGACGAAAGCGAAGACATGCCGAATGTCTCTAATCCGGACGAATGGGCCCGAATTACTGGCCGAACAGGAAAGCGTGTTGTCGCAGCTGAAGTGCTGTAGCCAGTGAATTGCCAGAACGTTTTTACGGAAATCAACGATATATTCGTAGACAACACTATTTCTGCTACCTAATATTGCGTAGCAAGTCGACGGCATTACGGAGCCGCGACGCTGAAATTGCACATGAACCCCGGAAAGCGCCCGGGATACTAGAAGGAGATAGCAATGAAGCTTACTAAGATCAGCACTGGCATCGCCGCAGGTCTGCTGACCGCATCCCTCGCTGTCGCGCCGCAGGCGTTCGCCGCAGAGGACCCGGTGGATGTCCCCGCTCCGGATTCCCAGTCCGACTCGTCCTCCACCGGCAAGGACGGCGAAGGCAGCAGCAACGGCAAGGACGGCGAAGGCAGCAGCAACGGCAAGGACGGCGAAGGCAGCAGCAACGGCAAGGACGGCGAGGGCAGCAGCAACGGCAAGGACGGCGAGGGTTCCTCCCTCGACGACAAGCAGAAGAAGATCATCGGCGGTGTCTTCGGTGGCCTGGCTGGCCTGGCACTGCTCGCCGGCATCGTCAACTTCCTGCAGTCCCAGGGTGGCAAGCTCCCGTTCTAAGTCGAACTGCCGCTTCGCATCACCTCCAGCACTTTGCGGAAGTCTGACTCGCTAAGGTGAGCGAAGCTCACGACAAGGCCGTCATCGCGTCCTGACCACAGGGCGTCGAGGCGGCCACTTTCTATGCCTTGGTCTGCCAGCTGGCGTGCGAAGGCGTTGCGCGCGGAGGGACTCGGGAAGGTGACGGCGAGGTCGACGCCGTTGGATTCAGCCATCTCGGTGACTGTGGCGCCGTGCCGCAGCAGATGCGGGATAATCTCGGCGGCAACGATCTCACGGCGTTTGGCGAGGCGGTTGTGCACCGCTTTCGTGTTGCGGCGCACATGCCCGTTGCGCAGCAAGTGGGCGATGGCCAGCTGCGTGACTGCGGCGACCGGCATGCCCATGACCGCGCGGGTGCGGCGAATGTCCTCCGCCAAGGGCGACGTCGAAGCCACGTAGCCGGCAGCGACAGACCTAGTGAGCAGGGTTGAAAAGGTGCCCAACGTGACCACATGCGCGCTGGTCTGCAGGGCTGCGAGCGGCGGGACGGGGGAGGTGCGGTAGCGCAGTTCGGCGTTGAAATCGTCTTCGATAATGACTGTGTCGGTTTCGGCGGCCCAGTCGAGGAGGGCGCGCCGCCGCGTAGCGGACATCGATGCGCCAAGCGGGTACTGGTAGGACGGGGTGACCAGCAGTACGTCGAGATCGTTCGGCAGTGCATCGACATCCACGCCGGCGTCGTCGACAGCGCATGGCACTGACGTGTGCCCCGTTAGTGGAATGACGTTGCGTAGCCCCGGGTGGCCGGGATCTTCCACGCCGACGCGCAAGCGGTTCCCGCCCGCCACTGCAGTAAGCACGAGGACGAGGCCTTCGCGGGTTCCGCCCGTCACCACGACATCATGCTTATCGACGTTCAATCCCCGCCCCATCCGCAGATGCTCCGCGATCGCTTGGCGCAGCTGTTGTTGGCCTGTCGGTTCCGTCACGACGGCGGGGTCCGCGGCCGCTTCGCGCCACGCCTGCCGCCACGCCGCAGGGCGGATGGCCCCGGCATGCCCGGAGGACGGTTTCAGAGAGATCACCGACGTGGAGCTGCGTGGCGGGCGAGGAATCGTTTTGGCGCTCGGTGCTGGCGGGACTGGCTGCGCGGAGCGTGAATCAGTATCAGGCAACGACGGGTTCACTCGCGTCGGCGCTCCCTGCGTGGCGGTGAGGTAACCCTCGCTGATGAGCTGGTCGTAGGCCGTGACGATGGTGCCGCGGGACACGCCTGCTTGGCGGGCGAGCACGCGGGTCGACGGAACCTCGTCGCCGGGGCGGAGCGCACCAGAGGAGATGGCGGACCGGATTGAGGCTGCCACTTGGGTGGTAAGGGGGATGGGGAGGGAGCGGGTGACGTCGATAAGCAATGCAACTGGTCCAATAAAATAGCGAACTGCTGGCTCTTGGAATCTACCAGTCGGCGGGTGATGCTGGGGCGCATGACGTTTACAACTGATATGTCCAAGACTGAATTGACCGATTCGTTCCGTGGCGGGGTGATCATGGATGTGGTCACGCCGGAGCAGGCGACAATCGCGGCCGAAGCCGGCGCCGTCGCCGTGATGGCGCTCGAGCGCGTTCCCGCTGATATCCGCGCCCAGGGCGGTGTCGCGCGCATGTCAGATCCGGACTTGATCGAGGGGATTTTGTCCGCGGTCGATGTGCCTGTGATGGCGAAGGCGCGCATCGGTCACACGGTTGAGGCGCAGGTTCTGCAGCACCTGGGTGTCCACTATGTGGATGAATCAGAGGTCCTGAGCCCGGCAGACCACGTCAACCACATCGACAAGAAGGCGTTCGATGTACCGTTCGTGTGCGGTGCGACGAATCTCGGGGAGGCCCTGCGACGCATCAACGAAGGTGCGGCAATGATTCGCTCCAAGGGTGAGGCCGGCACGGGCGATGTGTCGGAGGCGACGAAGCACCTGCGCACCATCACCGCTGAGATCGCCGGACTGCAGGCGAAGTGGAACGGCAACCGCGACGAGCTGTACGTCGCGGCGAAGGAACTCCAGGCGCCGTACGAATTGGTCGCGTGGGTCGCAGAGCACGGCCGTCTTCCGGTGCCGCTGTTCGTCGCTGGCGGTGTGGCCACTCCGGCGGATGCCGCGCTGATGATGCAACTCGGCGCGGACGGCGTGTTCGTCGGCTCCGGCATCTTCAAGTCAGGCAAGCCTGCCGAGCGCGCGGCCGCCGTCGTGAAGGCGACGAAGAACTACGACGACATCGCGGCAGTGGCGGAAGCTTCGCGCGGCCTGGGCGAAGCCATGGTCGGCATTAACGTCGCTGATCTCCCGGCGCCGCACCGTCTCGCAGAGCGCGGCTGGTAAATCCCACGGTGTGCGTGGAAAAGCGGGGAACGGCGATGGTGCTGTGTATTGTTGGCACCCGTGAATCAAGCGCCCCTTAACGGGCTTTTAAGCCCAGCACGGCTCACCGTCGCTGGTTTCCTCCTGCTCATCCTCCTCGGAACCGGAGTTCTCATGCTTCCGGTTTCGGCCGTCGGCGACGAGTGGACACCGTTCCTTGATGCATTCTTTACGGCCACGTCCGCTGTCTCGCTGACAGGCTTGATCGTCGAAGACACCGGGACCTACTGGAAGCCTTTCGGCCAAGCCGTTATTTTGCTGCTCATCCAGTTGGGCGGTTTGGGCATCATGTCGCTGGCCTCTCTGTCCGGCATGGTCGTCACCGGAAAGGTGAGTCTTCGTGCCAGGCGCACAGGAGCTGCGGAAGGCCGTCCCATGGCCGCCGGCGGGGTGCGCCGGACACTCATTTTCACACTGGTGTTCACGTTGTCCGTTGAGGCTCTGATCGCGGTGGTGCTGACCCTGCGGTTCTTTTTCGGGTACCACCACTCTTTCGGCCGAGCTGTGTGGGAAGGTGTTTTTCATGCGATTTCGGCGTTCAACAACGCCGGATTCAGCACGGAGAGCGAGAACATGGTGCCGTTCGTGGCGGACGCGTGGATTCTGTTGCCCATCGCCGCTGCACTGATCGGCGGCGGCATTGGCTACCCGGTGTGGGCTGAAGTGGCCTCGCGGGTACGGCACCGCACGTCGCGGGCTCGGACGATGTCGTTGACGGCGCGAATGACGTTCGCGGGTACTGCCGTGCTGCTCGCCGGAGGCATGGTGTTTGTCGCCCTAGCGGAATGGAATGGTCTGCTCGGGGACATGCCGGTGTGGCAGAAGCTTCTCAACGCGTTCTTCTTGGGGGCGTCGCCCCGTACTGCCGGCTTCAACTCAGTTGATTATGGCGATGCGCATCCGATCACCCTCATGGGGACAGATCTGTTGATGTTCATCGGCGGAGGTTCAGCTGGCACAGCAGGCGGCATCAAGGTGACAACGGCTGCGGTGCTTGTCGCGGCGATGGCGTCGGAGTTCAAAGGCCGCGAAGAGACCACCGCGGGCAAACGTACGCTGCCGGAAGCCGTCGGTAGGCAAGCGTTGGCGTTGGCTTTTGCAGGTACCGCTGTCGTCACGGCGGGTGTGGGGGCGCTGCGGGTTTTCGACCCTCAGTTCACGGGCGACGAGATTGCATTCGAGGTCTTCTCTGCATTCGGCACAGCGGGGCTTTCAACAGGGATTACGGCGTCGTTGTCAGCACCGTCGCAGGTCGTTCTGTGTCTTCTCATGTACTTAGGGCGCATTGGTTCCGTTACTCTCATAGCTGCGTTGGCATCGAATACGGTCAATCGCCGGTTCAGTTACCCCGAAGAAAGGCCTTTCATTGGTTAAATCATTCCGCGGATCTAAGCCGAAATGGTCCCACATGAACATCACGCCGGTCATGGTGATCGGTCTTGGCCGGTTCGGAGTCTCTCTAGCTTCGGAGCTCACGGCCAACGGTGTGGAGGTCCTCGGTATCGATGTCGATCCCAAGCTGGTGAAAGAGCATGCTTCCCAACTCACGGACGCCGTTGTCGCGGATGCGACGGATCCGGAAGCGTTGGAGCAGCTAGGCCTGGCGGACATCAAGCATGTCGTCTTGGCTGTGGGCACGAATTTGGAGTCCTCTATCCTCACGGCCTCGAATTTGATTGAGGCGGGTGTGCCGGATGTGTGGGCGAAGGCAGATTCGGAATCGCACGGACGCATTTTGAAGCAGCTGGGTGTGCACCATGTTGTGCACCCGGAGCGTGACACAGGCAGGCGCGTTGCGCACTTGCTCGGCGGGCAGTTCCGGGAGTTCGCGGAGATCGCCCCGGGGTATTCGGTGACGAGCATGAGTGCTCCGCAGGCATTGGTCGGTGTGCCGGTTGATCTCGACGCACTGTGGCGCCAAGAAGGCACGCAAGTCATTGCGGTGCGCGGCATCGACGGTGATTTTCATCCGTTGAAGCCAGGCACGGTGCTGGAGCCGTCGGACGTCATCATCGCCGGCGGGAGTCCTGCGGCCTTGGAGCATCTGACCCGCTAGGCTTGCGTCCCATGACGCGTTTCATGGGCACGGAGACGGAATACGGGATCACCACGCCGGACGACCAAGCGCTGAGTCCGATCGTGAGTTCGACGCACGCGGTGGTGGCGTATGCGGCGATGAATACGGCGGCCCGCGCTCGCTGGGACTACCAGGCCGAGCACCCGCTCAAAGACAGTCGCGGTTTCGATTTGAAGCGCTACCACACGGTGCGACGACGAGGACGCGGCCGATCATCAATACCCGCGACGAGCCGCACGGCGATTCCAGCCGGTTCCCCCGCATGCACGTCATTGTGGGCGATTCGAATATGGCGAAGGCACGCATCGGACTCACCGTCGAAGCGCAGATTCTGCAGCACCTCGGTGTCCACCACCACGCCGGCGTTGTGGCGGGTGGATGCGTATTGCGGGCCGGGGTTGCCCAGGCCGACGATCAAGACGGGGGAGTCGCTCACGCCAGCCAGTGTAGACACCGACGCTTAGTTGCCCCAGAACCGGTCTTCCGCGTCCGGGTCGGAAGAGAACAGGTACACCTCGGCGATCCTGCCGTCGCGGACAATGAACAGGTCAATGCCGGGTTGATCGAGCGACTCGTTGCCCTTGGTGCCGCTAAAGGAAAGTGGCACGGTGACGTGGTCCTCGTTGACCAACGGGGGGCCAGTTGGTGCCACGATGAAGGTGCCACTGGTGTCTTCGACCATTTGGCCAAGGATGGAGGCGACGGCATCGGGGCCGGTGTGCGTGCCGGAAAACTTGTTCGCGCCGGGTTGGTGCCAGATGACATCGTCGGCGAGCAGGGCGAGCGCTTCGGGGACGCGCCCTTCGGCGAGGTTGGAGAAGTAGGTGTTCACGGTATCGAGGGCAGAGGACATGATGGCTCCTTGGAGAGTCAGGAAATGTGATAGTTACTAAAAGTAACTAATGGAGGATGATACTGCCCGGGGATTGAATGTCAAGGACCGGCGATACACTGAGCCCGTGTCTGAGAAACAAGCCTGTGAGCAGATCTGGGACGTCATGCTCGCCACCTGCCCTTCGCGTTCCGCGTTGGCGACCATTGCGAACAAGTGGACAGTGCTCGTGGTCAACAGTTTGCAAGACGGGCCCCAGCGGTTTGGCGATTTGCGGGGCGAGGTTGGCGGCATCAGCGCCAAAATGCTCACTGAGCAACTGCGCGCTCTAGAACGCGAGGGCATTGTTGCGCGACAGTCCTACGCCGAATCACCGCCGCGCGTCGAGTACGAGCTCACCGAGCTCGGCCGTGGTTTGGTTGGACCGATGGTTGCGCTGCGCACGTGGGTGGAGGCAAACTTCGCCGATATTCAGCAGCACCGGCAAACCTTCGACGCGCAGGACTGATCCTTCGCGCCGCCGTGGCACTGTGCTCCAAGAACGGCAAACGGCCGGGGGATACGGTTGCACACCGTTCCCGCCGGCCGTCGTGAAGCGAAACGCGCTTACTCGGACGCGCCCTCGTCGCCCTCGCCGCCGTCGGCGACCTCGACGTTGTCCGGGTTCGCCTCGTCGGAGTCGGCACCAGCCTCGGCGCCGCCTTCCTCTGCCTCGGCTGCGGCCTCCTCGAGCTCCTCGTCAACCTGCTCGAAGGTGACGTTGACCAGAAGGGTATTGACAAGCGTTCGTTCGACGTGCCGTTCGTGTGTGGCGCGACCAACCTGGGGGAGGCGTTGCGACGCGTCAACGAGGGGGGCGGCGATGATCCGCTCCAAGGGTGAGGCTGGCACGGGCGACGTGTCCTAGGCGACGAAGCACCTGCGCACGATCACCGCTGAGATCGCTGGGTTGCAGGCGCTGTGGAACGGTAACCGCGACGAGCTGTATGTTGCGGCGAAGGAGCTGCAGGCTCCGTACGAACTGGTCGCGTGGGTCGAGGAACATGGCCGACTTCCGGTGCCGCTGTTCGCCGCAAGTGGCCTGGCCACTCCGGCAGATGCGGCGTTGATGATGCAGCTCGGCGCGGACGGCGTGTTCGTGGGCTCCGGCATCTTCAAGTCCCGCAAGCCCGCCGAGCGCGCGGCCGCCGTCGTAGCCGCCACGAAGAACTACGACGATATCGCTGCGGTCACTGAGGCCTCGCGCGGCCTAGGCGAAGCCATGGTTGGCATCAATGTCGCGGACCTGCCGGCGCCGCACCGTCTCGCCGAGCGTGGCTGGTAGCGGATCGGCGCTCCAGATCAGAGCCTCATTTCGAGGTTGAACGCGAAAGCGAGCGCGGGTGCGAGCTGCTTCTCCTGGGCGAAGGATAGGTAGCCGATGTGCTGAAGAACGTCATCTTTGGGGACGGTCATCATGTTGTCGGTGTTGGCAACGCTGACGTGGTCGAGCCCATTAGCTTCGTCAAGAACGACCTCGGTGGCCAATTCCCGAATCGTCGATGTGACGGGCAGGACGGTGACAGTGGACAAGCGGCCCACTGCCAATTGGCGCGTGAGGATCACTGCTGGGCGGACTTTATCCAGTCTGACCATCCTGATCTCGCGGCGCTCGTAGGCATTTGGCTTATTGCCCGCGTCAATCGTCAAAGCGGACACGTCCCTTCACTGCGTTGACGATGAAGTCGATTTCGGGGTCGGGATGTGCAGCAATGGTCTCAAGATCCCGCAGGGTGATGAGGCGGCGGAGTTCGCGCTCCACTGCTCCGTCGACAAGCTCGGCCCGACTCTTCGCCAGTCCGGACTTGACTGCTTCGTCCATCGCGTTCACAAGCGGCTCAGAGATACGGAGGGAGATTTGCCTGGTCGTTGAACTCATATACCGGAATGTATCCCAAAATGGGATGCAATGGAACCCACATGTGCTGATGGGAGGAATGGGGGTGTGAGTGCCGCAAAGCCTGAAGCCTCGGTTCCGTCGGCAACAGCGCATGAGGGGACCAACGATCCGGCAGAACCGTGGAGCATTTGACCCGCTAGGCTCGAAGACCATGACGCGTTTCATGGGCACGGAGACGGAGTACGGAATTACCACCCCGGATGATCCTGGGCTGAGCCCGATCGTGAGCTCGACGCACGCGGTGGTGGCGTATGCGGCGATGAATACGGCGGCCCGCGCTCGCTGGGACTACCAGTCCGAGCACCCGCTCAAAGACAGTCGCGGTTTCGATTTGAAGCGCTACCACACGGTCCCGGTCGTCGCGCCGAACGCGATCGGGGTGGCGAATGTGGTCACGTCCAACGGGGCACGGTTCTATGTGGACCATGCGCACCCCGAATACTCTTCGCCGGAGGTCGCGGATGCGTACAGCGCGATGGTGTACGACGCGGCGGGAGACCTCATCTTGCGCCAGGCGGCGGAGCGTGTCGCGCAGCTTTATAACGAGGGCGTCAGCGTGCTCGAGGGGCACGGTCCGTGCCCGCCGCTGAAGTTCTACAAGAACAACGTTGACGGCAAGGGTGCCTCGTACGGTTCGCACGAGAACTACCAGTACTCGCGGGACACGCCGTTTGAGCAGATCGCCGCGGGGCTCATCCCGTTCTTCGTCACCAGGCAGATTTTCGCGGGGGCCGGGCGCGTGGGCATCGGCGAGGAAGGCGAGCAGGACGGTTTCCAGATCTCGCAGCGCGCGGATTATTTCTTCCAGGAGGTCTCGCTGGAGACAACGCTGAACCGCGGCATCATCAACACACGCGACGAGCCGCACGCGGATGCGACGCAGTTCGGCCGCCTGCACGTCATCATCGGTGATGCCAACATGTCGCACTACGCGAATTTCCTGAAAATCGGCACCACGAAGCTCGTCCTCGACGCGATCGAAAACGGCGTTGATTTCAGCGACCTGCGCTTGAAAAACCCGGTCGCCGAGCTCAAGGCCACATCGCGCGACCTCACGCTTGGCCACGAGCTTTCGCTTAGCGACGGCCGCTGCCTCACTCCCATCGCCCTCCAGCGCGAGTATCTGCGCAGGGTAAGCGGTGGGGAAGGGGAGCAGGGGAGCGTCGATAAGCGTGTGCTCGAGCTGTGGGACGAGGTGCTCGGTGACCTTGAGCGCGACCCGTTGTCGACGGCGGACAGGTTGGATTGGACGGCGAAGTATGCGCTGATCAAGGGGTATCTCGACCGCGGTGTGCCGTGGAGCGACGCTAAGTTGAAGGCGGTGGATCTGCAGTACGCGGATATTGACCCAGCGAAATCGCTGTACCACGCGCTGGTGCGCGCCGGACGGATGCGCACGCTGGCGAGTGAGGAGGAGATCGCGCACGCCGCGGCGCACCCGCCGGAGAATTCGCGGGCGTATTTCCGTGGACGCGTCGCAGCCGAATTCGGCGAAGACGTGATCGCCTCTAGTTGGCAGGCGATCCAATTCGAGACCGCGCAGGGCCCGCGGACCGTGGCGTTGAACGCGGTGGACGAATTCACGCGAGAGGAAGTCGGGGAGCTGCTCGACCGTGCGGCGGGCGTGGACGACCTCGTCGCTGCTCTCGTGGACGGAAAGTAGGGTAGAGGCATGGCACAGGATCAGATCAATATTTCCGGCGGCAGCGATAACGGCGAAAGCGAACCGGGCGACGCACAGAACGCCGGTCAGGTCAACGTGAACACGACCGGCACCGACGACCTGCTCGACGAGATCGACGCGCTGCTGGACACCAATGCCGAGGAATTCGTCCGCTCCTACGTCCAAAAGGGTGGCCAGTAGTGGCGGTGTACCCGCGCCGCATCATGGGCATCGAGACCGAATTCGGTCTCACCGCCACCCGCGACGGCGCCGCGGTCTTGCGGCCCGAGGAGATCGCGCGGTACCTGTTCCGCCCGGTCGTGGCGCAGTACAAGAGCACGAATATCTTCACGGACAATGCCGCGCGGCTCTATCTCGATGTCGGCGCGCACCCGGAATACGCGACGGCCGAGTGCGATTCGCTGACGCAGCTGCTCAACCACGACAAGGCCGGCGAGCTGCTCTTCAACGAGCTCGCCGTGCAGGCGCAAGAGGCGCTCGCTTCCGAAGGCATCGGCGGGGATGTCTACTTGTTCAAGAACAATGTCGACTCCGCCGGCAATTCCTATGGCACTCACGAGAACTACCTGATCAGCCGCGAGCTGTCGCTCAAGCACTTCGGTAAGCGGCTGCTGCCGTTTTTGATCACCCGCCAGCTCTTGTGCGGCGCAGGCATGATCAGCAAAGACGGCCATTTCGCGTTGTCGCAGCGTGCGGACCAGGTCTGGGAAGGTGTGTCGTCGGCGACGACGAGGACGCGGCCGATCATCAATACCCGCGACGAGCCGCACGGCGACTCCAGCCGGTTCCGCCGCATGCACGTCATCGTGGGCGATTCGAATATGGCGGAGCCGACATTCGCGTTGAAGGTGGGGTCGGCGCAGCTGGTCATCGAGATGCTCGAAGCAGACTGGGAGATGCCCGCCTTCGACGTCGCCGATCCGATCGCGCACATCAAGGAGATCGCCCTCGACCCGACCGGCCAGACTCCGCTCGAGCTCAAGGACGGTTCCACGGTCACGGCATTGGAGGTCCAGCGCGCCATGCACGCCGCGGCCGGGAAATGGCTTGAACAACGCCCCGATGAGGGAACACCCAACGAGGAACTCGCCCGGGTAGTCGAGCTGTGGGGCCGAGTGCTCGACTGCGTCGAAAGCCAGGATTTCCAACCTGTGGCCGGCGAGATCGACTGGGTGATCAAACGCGACCTGTTGGAGCGCTACCGCGCGCGCCTCGGTGGGGACTGGTCCCACCCGAAGCTCGCGCAGATCGACTTGGCCTACCACGACATCAATCCCGACCGCGGACTGTTCTACTTGCTGCAGCGCAAGGGCATGGTGAAGCGGTGGACCACCGACGAGGCGATCGCGCAGGCCGCGCACACCGCGCCGCAGACAACGCGCGCTGCCATGCGCGCAGCTTTCCTGGCGCGTGCGCGCGAGCTCGGCGCCCGGTACACGGTGGACTGGGTGCACCTCAAAGTCGACCGCCCGGAGCCGCAGACCGTGGACCTGCAGGATCCATTCGCCACGTCCGACGCGCGCGTCGACGATCTGCTTAGCTATATGGAGACTAACCGCGAGCATTTGAACGACGCGCAGGGAGGGATCCGTGGCTGAGACGCCGGGACAGGCAGATGTGATCGAGAGGCTGACCAACCTCACCTTCGCTTTGCTCGGCTCCGCCAAACCGCGCGAATACGAATGGGTGCGCACCCACGTCGATGGTTATAAGGATCGCACCGATATTGCGCTGACGCGCATGCTCGGCCGCGACGTGCGTTCGCTGCGCCGCGCCGGCGTTCCCGCCCGCATGGAAAACGGCCTCCTTTGGGTGGACAAGGACGTCTACGAGCTCCCGCCGATCTCATTCACCGACGAGGAAGCATTCGTGCTCGGCCTCGCAGGCGACCTCGGTACGGCAGGAAGCTTGGGTGCGTTCGCTCGTTCCGGATGGACGAAGATCGCCGCGGGAGGCGCGACCCGCACATTCGACGCCCCGCCGATCGCCGCGCTGGACAACGATATTTCGCGGCTCGACGCCGATACCGTCACCGCAGTCACCGCGTGTGTCCGTTCAAATACGCGCATGCGGTTCACCTACCGTTCGTCGCCGACCTCGGAGCCACAGACACGCACGATGGACCCGTGGGGGATCGTCGCCCTGAACAACCGCGCCTATGTCGTTGGATTCGATGTCGAGCGCAATGCCGAGCGGAGTTTCCGCGCGGTGCGCGTGACCGATATCCGCAAGGTTCAAGCCAGCGACTTCCACCACCCGGATCGGCCGTTGCAGCAGGTCGTCGAAGATTCGTTGCGCGGTCCAGTCGTGGACGCGATCATCAGCGTCGAAGAGGGTACCGCGCACGAGCTCGTCAACGCGGGCACATTGCTTGACGACGGCACCGTAGCGCTTCACAACGTCGAACGCGACTGGCTCGTGCGCACGGCAGCAAGCTTTGCACCCGATGCAGTGGTTTTAGAACCAGAAGATGTTCGCGCTGATGTCGTGTCGCTCTTGCGCGCAGCAGCAGGAGGAGGGGAGAGCACCAATGGCTGAGGCGAGAAAAGACAGCCCGGAGAAGCTGGCGGCGCTGGTGCGGGCGCTGAATCTGATTCCCTACCTACACAAGCACCCGCAGGCCACGCCGATGGAGATCGCCCGCGACCTCGGTCATTCGCCAGCCGAGGTGATGGACGATCTGCGTCGCCTGCAGATGTCCGGTGTGGGCAGCGGACCCGGTGAGCTGATCGATCTCGCCGCCGAGTGGACCGGAGTGACCGTGATCGACGACCAGGGCCTGAACACCCCACTGCGGCTCACACCGACCGAGGCGAATGCACTGCTGCTCACCCTCGAGTCACTGGAGACCATGCCGGGGCTCGTCGATCAGCGCGCCGTGAATTCAGCGGCGCAAAAATTGCGCGACGTGATGCGCTCTAAAGGCGTGCCCGATGCGGAGCAGCCACAGACTTCAGGACCGGAAGCGATCGTGTCGCAGGCGCTGTCGCAGCGCCGCATGCTGGAGCTCACGTACTACTCCGCGACTTCGGACACGCTGCGCACACGCTCCGTATCGCCCATGGGTCTGTTCCACCGCGACGGCAACACATACCTCTCCGCATTCGAAGACGGCGACCCGAAGACGTTCCGGTTGGACCGCATCCATGACGCGACGCTTCTCGACGCCCCGTCGACCCCCGCACCCAAAGTCACCTACGATGCCGACGATCCCTTCGGTTTCCGCCAAGCGAACGTAGCAGAGCTGCAGATTGCTACCGAGGCCACGTGGCTGGCGGACTACTGGCAGATCGAGCTCGGCAGCGAGGAAGAAGACGGCTGGGTCGCTGCGACAATGCCGTATGGCAGCGACGACTGGCTGATCCGATTCTGCCTGAGCCAAGCTGACCGTGTCCGAGTGGTTTCACCCCCGCATATCGCAGAAGCGCTCGCCGCTGCCGGATCTGCGGGTCTGGAGCGTTATGCTTAAGGCTTAAAAGACGCGCCCTCGCGCTCGCCCGAGCAGATTGAAAAACTCCGAAAGGAACTCCAATGAGTGTTGGCCCATGGGAAATTCTCCTCGTCGTCTTCGTAGTCCTGCTTCTCTTCGGCGCGACGAAGCTGCCTGAACTCGCCCGCTCGGTGGGCCGTTCCGCCCGCATCTTCAAGTCCGAAGTCAACGAGATGCAGAACGACGGCAAGCAGCAGGGCACTGGTGCAGCGACTGCGACGACCGATGCGCCGCAGAACCAGCAGCCGCGCGAGATCACCCAGAACCCGTCTAACCAGGCCCAGCAGAGTGTCGAGCAGGGATTCTGGAACCAGCCGCAGAACCAGCAGCAGCCGAACCAGCCGGGCACGACCCCGAACGCCTAAGCGCGCCCCGTGGGACAACAGGTTTCAGCGCAGCGTCCGAAGCGGGCGCTAAAGGGCCCCAAGCTGCGGGGAAAAAGGGATCCGCAGGGCATCATGTCGCTGACGGAGCACCTGCAGGAGCTCCGCCGCCGCGTGGTCATCTCGCTCTTAGCAATCTTTGCTGGCACGATCGTCGGTTTTATCTGGTACCAGTGGGCGCCTGGTCCGGTCATGCCGCTCGGTGAGATCATTCGGCGACCGTATTGTTCACTGCCGCCTGAACTGCGCGCTGATCTGACCTCCGATGGCTCGTGCCGCCTAATCGCCACGACGCCGTTCGAGATGTTCATGCTGCGCATGAAGGTCGGCTTCCTGGCGGGACTCGTGTTCGCCTCGCCGGTGTGGCTGTACCAGATCTGGGCGTTCATCACGCCAGGCCTGCACAAGAACGAGCGCCGCTGGACCTTGAGCTTCGTCAGCCTTGCCGTCACGCTTTTTGTCGCCGGCGCGGTGATCGCGTATTTCATCGTCGACCAGGGCCTGGAGCTCCTTATGTCGATCGGCAAGGAGTATCAGATCGCCGCACTGTCAGGTCAGCTCTATTACAGCTTCGTCTTGGCGCTCATCGTCATCTTCGGTGTGAGCTTCGAGGTTCCGCTCGTGGTCATCATGCTCAACCTGGCGGGTCTTTTGCGCTACGACCAAGTCAAGGACAAGCGCCGCATCATCATCGTGGCGCTGTTCATTTTCGCCGCTGTGATCACCCCGGGACAGGACCCGTTCTCGATGATCGTCCTCGCGCTGTCGCTGTCTCTGCTCGTTGAATTGGCTTTCCAGTTCTGCCGCATCCACGACAAACGGGCGGGTAGACAGACAAGCGAGTGGGCACAGCTTGACGACGAAGAAGCCTCAGGCCCCATCGACGCGCCCGCCCCGATCGGCGCCGCCTCTGGCCTGGGTGCGGCAAGCACGATCGACCGACCGGCACCGATTCGCACTGACGCGGAAGCAGCTGACGGAGGGTACGGGTCGACGTCGATAAGCGGGCGCGCTGATACGCCGAACTTCTTCGACGACGTGCTCTGACCTTTAGGTTAGGGTGGTGGGCATGCACCTCGATGAGTTCCGCGCGAGCAAACCGTTTCCCCTCGACGATTTCCAGATCGAGGCGTGCGAGGCCGTCGAGGCCGACCGCGGTGTCCTAGTGTGCGCGCCGACCGGTTCCGGCAAGACCGTCGTCGGCGAATTCGCCGTGTCTCTCGCGCTCTCGCGCGGCACGAAATGCTCTTACACCACGCCGATCAAGGCGCTGAGCAACCAGAAGTACCACGACCTCGTCGATGAACACGGCGAGGACGCCGTCGGCCTGCTCACCGGCGACAGCAGCATCAACGGCAATGCCGAGATCGTTGTGATGACCACTGAGGTCCTGCGCAACATGATCTACGCCGAATCGCCCGCGCTGGACCGTCTCTCGCATGTGGTGATGGACGAGATCCACTACCTGGCCGACCGCGACCGCGGCGCCGTGTGGGAGGAGATCATCCTCAACCTCGACGAGTCGGCGCGCATCATCGGTCTGTCGGCGACCGTGTCCAATTCGGAGGAATTCGGCGAATGGCTCGACGAGGTCCGCGGCGAGACCGACGTCATCGTCTCCGAGAAGCGCCCGGTTCCGCTGAACCAGTTCATGATGGTGCAGCGCAAGATCATGCCGCTGTTCGAGCCGGGTTCGGACAAGGTCAACCGCGATCTGGAGCGCACGATCGAGCGCATCGAGACCGGCGCCGACGAAGGCCGCCGCGATTTCGAGGAAGGTCGTGGTTTCCGTTCCCGCTCGGGTGGTGGTCGCCGCAGCGGCGGGAAGCGCCCGCAGGACCGCGTCCGCCCGGTGGGCCGCCCGGAGGTCGTAGAGGCGCTCAAAGGCCGGGACATGCTTCCGGCGATCGTATTCATCTTCTCCCGCGCGGGCTGCGATGGTGCGCTCTTTCAGTGCCTGCGCTCCCGCAAAGAGCTGACCACTCCGGAGGAAGCGGACCGCATCAAACAGATCGCCGACGAGGGCGTGGAAGGCATTCCCGAAGAAGACCTCGACGTCCTCAATTACCGCCAGTTGCGCACCGCGTGGTCCCGCGGTTTCGCGGCGCACCATGCGGGCATGCTGCCGGCGTTCAAGCACATTGTGGAACAGCTCTTCGTGGAAGGCCTCGTCCGCGTCGTCTTCGCCACAGAAACGCTCGCGCTGGGGATCAATATGCCGGCGCGCACAGTCGTGCTCGAGAAGATGGTCAAATTCAACGGCGATGCCCACGTCGACCTCACGCCGGGCCAGTACACGCAGCTCACCGGTCGCGCGGGCCGACGCGGCATCGATTCGATCGGCAACGCCGTCGTGCAGTGGGCACCGGCGATGGATCCGCGCCAGGTCGCAGGGCTCGCTTCCACCCGTACGTATCCGCTCATCTCGCTGTTCACGCCCGGTTACAACATGGCGATCAATATGCTGCAGATGAACGGCTTCGAAGACTCGATCAGATTGATCGAGAAATCCTTCGCCCAGTTCCAGACCGACCGCAGCGTCGTCGGGGAAGTGCGGAAGATCGAGAGGCAAAAGGGGAGCGTCGATAAGCTGCGCGCGCAGCTCGATGCTGCCGTGACGGAGCTCGGATTCGCCGATACGGACGGGGATATTGCGGCCGAGCTCGTCGATTACACGCGGTTGCGCCGCGACCTCGCCGACGAGGAGAAGCGCGCGAAGAAGAATTCCATCGAAGAGCGGCACAAGGAAATCCAGAAAATTCTCGGCCGGCTTCAGGTCGGTGAGGTCATCGCATTGCCGTCCAAGCGCCGCCCGGAGCTCGCTGCCGTCGTCGCGCCCGCCGGCAGAAAAGACGATCCGCGCCCGTGGATCACGACCGAGCGCGGCTGGTCCGGGCGTATCGACGCCGCGTCGTTCGGCAATGCCCCCGTCGTTGTCGGCCGGATCAAGGTGCCGCGCGATATCGCCCACAAACCGCGCCGCCACACCCGGCGCGTCGTGCAAGAACTCACCCGCGGCAAGTTCCGCGCGCCGAAGAATTTGAAGGAAAACGCGCGGTCGCGCACATCGAAAAAGGCGCTTGAGCTTCGCGACGCCATCCGCGCCCACCCCGTCCACTCCTGGCCCGCGGCCGACCGCGAACGGCTCGCCCGCCTGGGTGAGGACCTCGTGCGCGAAGAGCGTGCTCTCGCGAAAGCGCAGGCGAACGTGGACACCCAGACCGACACTTTGGGCCGGATGTTCGAGCGCATCATCGGGCTGCTCACCGAAATGGACTACGTCGAGCTTGTCGACGGCGAACCCACCGTCACTGAGGAAGGCGAACGCCTCGCCCGGATTCACAATGTCTCTGACCTGCTTGTCGCGCAGTGCTTGAAGCGCGGCATCTGGGACGAGCTCGACCCGGCGGAGCTGGCCGGTGTGGCCTCCATGTGTGTCTTTGAGAACCGCAAGGCCACCGGCGGCTCCCCCGAAGCAGCCACCGACCGGATGGCCGACGCGATGAACGCCACGCAGCGCATCTACGGCGAGTTGGCCAGTGACGAGCAACGTCACCGCCTCCCACCGACGAATATGCCCGACCCGGGTTTCGCCCTCTCGCTGCACCAGTGGGCCGCTGGCGCGCCACTTGGCTACGCCCTGGCTGCCGCCGCCGAGTCCGGCGCGGAACTCACGCCCGGCGATTTCGTCCGTTGGTGCCGCCAAGTGATCGACCTGCTCGAACAGATCGTCCAGACTGGCTATTCCGACGAGATCAAGCACAACGCCCGCCGGGCGGTCGAGGCGATCCGCCGCGGTGTCGTGGCGATCGGCAACTAGCCGCTGAGCTCATCCTCGAGCCGCTGTCTCAACGCTGCGGGAAGGAAATTCACCACCGCGAAGTGGGAGTTGCGCCCGAAGGGGTCGACGATGAGCGATTGCACGCCGACGACCTTTCCGTCTGCGAGCACCGGCCCACCGGAATCGCCCTTGATCGCCGGTGTCCGGTTGAAGATGATGCCGGCTGGCCGCACGAACGAACCCGTCCGGGAAATAGCGACAGGAAGCGGCATGATGAGTCTCCCGTCGCGGGCCTGCATCCGTTTCGCGCGTCCGCCGTACCCGAATGTGACCGTCGGGGTTCCAACCGCCGGCGATGAGCTCAACTTCGGAAATTCCGCCTTGGTGATGTGTGGGAATGGTCGGGTGCGGACAATGGCGATATCTGTACCGTCGACATGCTCGACACTGCGGATGGTGCGAATTCTCGCTCCCGCGCGAACAGCCGCGCCCTCGGCGTTCTCCCGGAAGAAGTGGTTGCAGGTCAACACGATGTCGGGCGCGAGCAGCGTGCCGCTGCAATACGCGCCGCGGGCGGAAATGCGTGCCAACGCGTCGGGAAACATGCTCACGATCGTAGGCGGAGAAGATCTAGCATGAAGGCATGTCCGATCCACACCAGCTAGAGAACTTGCCCACCATCTTCTCGCCCGACGTCTATGCCCGGCGCCTGAGGCGCGTGCAACAGGAAGTGCGTGATCGCGGTCTCGGTGGCGCGGTCATCGGCACCGGACCCGAGTTGGCGTATTTGACTGGATCGTGGACATCATCTCACGAGCGGCTTACCGCGTTAGTGGTGCCGCCGACTGGTCATGCCAAGCTCCTCGCACCAGCGACTGACGCAACAGCCCTGGCCGCGGTAGGAGAGATGCACGGTATCGAGCTGGTCACGTGGCGCGATGGGGACAACCCCTATGCTCTTGCGGAGCGCGCCTGCGGCAGTGGCACGGTGGCAGTGGGCTCGTCGCTCACCGCGGACCACGTCCTGCGCCTGCAGCAGACGTGCGGGGAGGTCGTGCTGGCCACCGACGTGCTCGCCGGCGCATTCATGGTCAAGGGGCCCGAGGAGGTCGACCAGCTTGAATTCGCAGCCCGCGCCATCGATCGTGTTCACGCGGAAGTCCCTCGGTTACTCGAACCCGGGCGCACTGAACGTGACATCGCAGAGGAGCTAGACTCCCTGATTTCGCGCGAGCATTCCAACACGGACTTCATCATCGTCGGATCTGGCCCGAATGGCGCCGATCCGCACCACGATTATTCTGACCGCGTCCTGCGCGTTGGCGATCCAGTGGTGGTGGATCTCGGCGGAACCGTGGGAGCCGGCTACCACTCGGACTGCACCCGCACCTATGTCGTCGGCGGCCTCGACAACGCCGACGCGGAATTCGCCCGCGCTTACGACACGCTGCGCCGGGCGCAAGCCGATGCTGTGGCAGCCGCACGGCCCGGTATGACGGCGGGCGAGCTCGATGCGGTCGCCCGGGGCCGCATCAACGAAGCCGGATACGGCGCATACTTCACGCATCGTCTCGGCCACGGTATTGGGCTGGCCCTGCACGAGGAGCCGTTCATCATTGCCCGGAACGAGACCGAACTTGCCCCCGGCATGGCGTTTTCCATCGAGCCCGGAATCTACCTTCCCGGGAAGTGGGGCATGCGCATCGAGGACATCGTCGTGCTCGGCACCGACGGTGCGCGCCCGCTGAATACAGCCGAGAAATAATCGCCGCCCGCATATAGTTGGCCACCATGAGCTCGCAGACGAACACGCACGGCATGGTCCTTCTGCTCGGCGGAACCAGCGATATCGGCGGGGAAGTGGCAGAACGCATCTGCCACGGCCGTCACGTGGTGCTGGCGGCACGGAATACGGGGGCGCTGGGGGACGTCGATAAGCGTCTGCGCGATGCGGGCGCAACGAGCGTGCGCTCGCTCGAATTCGATGCGGCCGATCTCGCATCCCACCGCCTACTCGTGGAACGCGCCGCGGAATCGGGTCCGATCACCGACGCGATCGTCGCCTTCGGAATCCTGGGCGACCAGGCGCGCGCAGAGCACGACGAAGAGCATGCCGCGCACATCGCCGTCATCGACTACGCCGCGCAAGTCAGCATGCTGACAGTGCTTGCCGACGTCATGGACCGCGGCCACATCTTCGCCTTCTCATCCATCGCTGGGTGGCGTGCCCGGCGAGCGAATTATGTGTACGGCTCGACGAAGGCTGGGCTCGACGCATTCTGTCAGGGGCTTGCCGACCGTCTCCACGGCACCGATCTGTCGCTGATCACCGCGCGTCCTGGTTTCGTGATCGGCTCGATGACCAAGGGCATGAAACCAGCGCCATTGTCGGTGACCCCTGATGTGGTCGCTGACGCCGTCGTCGCGGCAATGGGGAAGGGGAGTCGCACCGTGTGGATCCCGCGCGCGCTTCAGCTCCTCGCGTGGGTGATGCGCTGTGTGCCACGCCCGATCTGGCGGCGGATGCCCCGGTAACCATGCACCGGCAGGTAGTCTGTGCCCATGCCGATTATCGCGTATTTCCTGATCGAAGCACTCGCGTTCTGGGGAGTGAGCCAGCTGATTGGCGTCGGCTGGGCGCTCTTCGGAATTTTCGCACTCATGCTCGTCGGCGCGCTGGCTGCCTCGCCCACACTGCGCTCCGAACTCGCCCGCGCCCAGGCCGGTAACGGGTCCGTCGGGCAGTTCGCCGGCGGCACCGCGCTCGTCGCTGCTGGCTGGGCGCTGGCGATTCTGCCGGGGTACGTCACCTCCGTCATCGGCTTGCTGCTGCTTCTGCGACCCACGCGCGAGCTCGTCCGCCGGTCCTTGGCGAAATCCCTGCAGAAACGAATCGAAGATTTCGGCGTCCAGGTCTACGACGCCTCCCCGATGAAACGCCACAGCGCTTCCTATGGCACCTTCGGCGACGGTGGTGACGTCATCGACGCTGAACCTGAACCGTCCGATGAAGACATCTCGAAGTGGTCGGAAAATGCACGCCCTGAAGACTTCGGAGACCCTCAGAAATGACGACTGCTGCACGCACCGATTCGCCCAGTTTCTCACCGAGGCTCGCGAAAATCGCCCGTATTCTGCTCGCGGGGCTCGGCGGGGTGGCTGTCTACTTCTCCTATGAGCCCCACGGCTTAGCTTTCATGGGCGTTCTGGGCATCGCGCTGTTCTACCTCGCGCTCGCACCGTGGCCCGCTATCCGTCATGGCTCTCACCCTCCCGCTAAGTTCGGCGCGTTGCTCGGTTTCCTCCACGGCTTTTGCGCTTATGTTTTGCTGCTGCCGTGGGTCGGCGAATTCGTCGGCGCGCTGCCGTGGATCGCGCTATCGATCACCCTCGCACTCTGGTCGATCGCGACGGGTCTGTTCGGTGTTCTTGTCGCGCGCTGGCGCTACGGCTTCATCGCCTTCGCCTTCGTCTATTCGGCAGTGGAATTCTTGCTTTCGTCGTTTCCCTTCGGCGGTTTTTCCTGGGTGCGACTGGCGTGGGGTCAGATCAACGGTCCGTTGGCGGACTACGCGCCGTGGGGCGGACCGGCACTCGTGACCTTCATGACCGCGTTGCTCGGCGCGTCCTTCGGCGCCATCCTGCTGTCCTTTGCCGGCGATGAACGGCTGAAGAAGACGCCGGCGACGGCCACGACCGGAATCATCATCGGTCTCAGTCTTCTGGCCGGGCTGGGCGTGAATACTCCCGGCCCCACGACCGACGAGGTGAAAGTCGCCGCGGTGCAGGGCAACGTGCCGCGCATGGGATTGGATTTCAACGCGCAGCGACGCGCTGTCCTTGCCAACCACGTCAATGTAACCAAAGACCTCGGCGCGAGCGGGGAGAACCCCGATCTGGTGTTCTGGCCGGAGAACTCATCCGACGTGAACCCGTTCCGGGACAGGGAAGCGCGGGACTTGATTACTGAGGCGGTCGACACTGTCGATGCACCCGTCCTCGTGGGCACCCTAACCAAGGACGAGGTCGGGGACCGCAACACCGCCGTCGTATTCGATCCGGATACCGGCGCCGGGGACATGCACCACAAGCGTTTCTTGCAGCCTTTCGGCGAGTGGATGCCCATGCGGGATTTCTTCCGCATCTTCTCCTCGTATGTCGACATGGCCGGTGATTTCAAGCCGGGCGAAGGCGACGGAACCGTGCGGATGGGCGATCACGTCGTCGGCGTGGCCACCTGCTACGAAGTAGCATTCGACGCCGCCTACCGCGACGCGGTCAAGGCAGGTGCCCAGATTCTGACAACGCCGACGAATAACGCCACATTCGGCTTCACCGACATGACCTACCAGCAGCTGGCGATGAGCCGGATGCGTGCCATCGAGACCGACAGGGCAGTGGTGATATCAGCCACGTCTGGGGCGTCCGCCATCGTGCATCCCGACGGCACGGTATCCCAGGAGACCGAGATCTTCACTCCTGCCTACTTGGTCGAGGATCTGCCGCTGCGCGATTCCGTCACTTTCGCCGTCCGCTACGGCCAGTTCATCCAGTGGCTACTCGCAGCAGCCGGCATTGCAATCATGCTCGCCGCGAGCGTGGGTGCACGGCGCGGGTATGCTTCTAGCAGGAGCCAGCAGTTGGCGGACACCGCGCAGGCTGACAACGACAATTAAGTGACCCAGACAGGGCGAAGGAAACGGAGACACACTGTGGCAGAGAAATCGACCGATTCGACTCTCGTGATCATCCCGACCTACAACGAGGTGGAGAACCTGCCTCTGATCATCGGTCGTGTGCGCGAGTCGAACCCGGACGTGGACATTCTGGTCGTCGACGACAATTCTCCCGACGGCACCGGCGATAAGGCCGACGAGATGGCCGCTGAGGACAGTCACGTCAACGTTATTCATCGCGAAGAGAAGACGGGCTTGCTAGGCGCCTACACCGCGGGCTTCAACTGGGGGCTCGAGCGCGAATACAACGTCCTGTGCCAGATGGACGCGGATGGCTCTCATGCGCCGGAACAGCTGGAGCGCTTGCTGTCGGCAATCGACGAGGGCGCGGACCTGGTCATCGGTTCCCGCTATGTCGACGGCGGCGAGGCCGTCAATTGGCCGAAGAACCGTTACCTGCTGTCGAAGCTGGGCAACCTTTACATCTCCATGGCGCTCGGCGACGATGTGGCGGACATGACCGCCGGCTACCGCGCATTCCGCCGTGAGGTTCTCGAGACGATCGACCTGGACACCTTGTCCAAGAAGGGCTACATCTTCCAGGTCGACCTCGCTGACCGCGCCGTCCAGGAAGGCTTCGATGTGCGCGAGGTGCCCATCACCTTCGTCGACCGCGAGCTCGGCGAGTCCAAGCTCGACGCGAGCTTCGCAGGCGAATCCCTGGCTGAGGTCAGCAAGTGGGGCTGGAAGCGTCGTTCCACTCAGCTGACTGAGGTAGCCAGCGAGCTTGGACGCCTGGGCCGCTACCAGCTCGACGAGCTAGGCGTGAACAAGATTCCTGGCAAGGTCACTCGCGCTGCTGGTGTGGCCGGCGACCTGTTTGAAGAGGGCGCCAAGCTTGCCAAGTACGAGCTGCAGCGCTTCATCAACAACCGCCACTAAGCCTGGCTAGTCCTACCCACACGCACGAAAACGCCGGCAGGAAATCTCCTGCCGGCGTTGTGCTTTTCGGGGAAAGGAACGTCTACTTCGCTTTCTCCTGCGCTTCCTTCTGCTCCTTGGCAATGCGAGCTGCGGTACGGCGGCGCTTGCGGAGCTGCTCCAGACGCTCCTCGAGCAGCTCGTCGAGCTCCTCAAGGCTGCGGCGTTCACGGAGCATGTCCCAGTGGGTGCGGGGTGGCTTCACCGGCTTGGATTCGACGCCTTCGCCCTCGACGAGGGTGCCCACCTGGCCGTTCTTGCACGGCCATTCTTCGGGAATCTCGGCATCGTCGGCGAACGGGATCTCGTAGATCTCGCCGTTCGGGGTGCGGTATTTTGCCATCCTGCGCGGCGCGAGATCGTGGTCACGATCAGTTTCGTAGCTCACTGCGCCCATGCGGCTACCACGTAGCACCCGATCAGCCATGCTGCATCTATCCCTTCGTCGAAAATTCAGTCGCGAGCTTAAAGTATAACGGCCATAATCTCTAACGCGCCGACCGCGTGGTTTGTTCCGCGGAATGGCTGTCGCGCCGCAGCAACGACTTTAAGTGGGGATATGATCGAGAGCGATCATGAACCAGCACACTGACGCTCCGCCGACCTGCCAATACTGCAGCAAGGAGATTCAGCTCACACCGGGACGCGGTCGTCCGCGAAAATATTGCAGCGACTCGTGCAAGCAGCGCGCCTACGAGCAAAGACACCCCGTAGCGCCAGGTCAGAGGCCTACGCGGACAATTAGTGGGGAAACCTTGCGGGATAAGCTCTTTGAGCTCCGGTGCGCTGCCGAGGATATTGCTACAGCATCGAGTGAGGGTGCGGAGCACACTGAGATTCAGTCTCTGTGCGACGAGCTGGTTACCATGGCTAAGAAGCTCGAGAGGCTGCAATAAGGCAATCAGAGAGGAATGCTCATGCGCACGCGCAACCAGAAACTCATTGTCATCGGCGGCGTGGCGGTCATCGTCGTACTCGCGTTGTTGGCGTTGGTGCCGCTGTTCATTTCGCTCGTTTCGCACCCAGGTGTGAAGACCGACGGCATTGATGCGGACGGTGCGAAGGCAGCGTCGACCGATGTGGACGGCGAGTGGGTCGTCACGACCAAACCAGGCAAGAACATGACATCGGCCGGGTTCACGTTCTACGAATTGCTGCCGGGCGACGAGCGGACCACATCGGGCTCCACACAAGACGTGGAGGGCGAAATGACCATTGAAGGCGGCTCATTGACTGCCGGTAAGGTGACCGTGAATATGGGCAATATCGTCACGGATAAAGATGTCCGTGACGAAAATGTGCGTAGGAAGATCCTTCACACGGAGGAGTATCCGGAATCCACATTCGTTCTGACGGAGCCTGCCGATGTGTCGCAGCTCCCGGAAGACGGAACTGCCGGCACAGTGACGCTCACTGGAGATCTGACCATTCACGGTAAACCGAACAGCATTACCCAGGAGTTCAACGCGCTGCGGACCGGAGACAATGTGATCGTCCATGCCGATGTGCCGATCAACCGCCTGGACTACGGAGTGGAGACGCCGGAATTCGTCGCGGCAAAGATCGCTGAGGATGGCGAGATCAACATCCGACTGAAACTCGAGAAGAAGAGTTAGCGCTCAGGCGCAGGTTCAAGAAGTGCTTGCTGCCTGCGCATTATCTATATCGGTCCGATAATGTACATTATGTCAAGTATCGTTGGGGGGTGCCTGCCCGGCCCTGCGCGGTGCTACACGTGTGTGCGGATCCGCCTCTCCTACCTCACACCGCGGCGATGGCGATGCGTGAGGGTCAGCTGAACCACATCGAGCATGCCGGCATGGGCCATGGCTTCACGTAGCGCGAGCTGCCACATCCAGAGCCTGCGGTACACGGCATCAAAACCGTCGGCTGCGGCCTCGCGCAATTGGCTCTGGAACACAGTTCGTTGGTGCTTCAGCGACAACTCCAGATGATCTGGCGCGTGGGTCTGCGCAATGACGCGCAGCCCGCTGCGGGAATCCACGGTCTTCCGGATCTGATCCACGGTCTGATAGTTCAGCGTCGGCCAGATATACGCGCGCAATGATTCCAGCGCAGACTGTGCCGCAGGAGTCATCTTCCCCGTCGCGACCACGGTTTGGAGGGCGGCGCGGCCGGAGCGGGCCAACAGGCCGTCGATAAGCGCGAAATAATGCGCTTGAACGCGCGTGGGCATCGTCTCGAGGTGTTCAGCGGACACGACCGCGTCGTAGCGCGCTTTTCGACGATCCATGCCCCGTGGCAGTCCCTCCACGACATTGAGATGAACGGCGTCCTCTGCCCCGCCGAGCGTCAACCTTTCGCGCAACGTGCGTACGACAGCCGGGTCGGTGACGATCGAATCGACCGTGGCGCGGCGCCCTGCGGCGGCGATGGCCACGGCCCCGCCCGAAGACGGCACCTCGGCTAGGTGCGTGCCGGGATGGACCACCGCGGCGTCGAGCAGCATGCCTACGCTGCGAGCTTGCGCGTCAGCGAGATCGAGTTTCTCTGTCTCGAGCGGCGCGCTGTAGTTAGTCTCCGAAACAAAATAATTCTTCGGCTCCTTGCCGCGCCCTGCGCTCGGCGAATGCGATGGCACGCTCACCCGCTCCATCGTGGGCACGCCTGTTGCGAAATGACCGGCGAACGCGCTCATTCCGTCACCAGAGAACTTTGCGACGAGCTCCGGTGGCACCTCGCCCCCGCTGAAACGCGCCTCTCGGCCGAGCGTGGTCTTCGGGTTGAACCCGACTTCCAGCAACTTGCTCACGACATGCACGAGCGCATCAGGCGTTTCCGTGCGCCACTCTCCTGCCATGTATCCCTCGGCAAGGCCGATCCACCCATTGGCGGCAATGCGGTCGAACAACTCTGCATGATCGACGACGAGATCGGGTTCATTGTCGGGGTCGAGCTCTAATCTCGCGCGTGCGCACGCTCCCGCGAAAGCGGCCTCCGCGCGGCGGGCGCGCCAACCCATGAAACGTCCCGTGCGCACTGACGCGATATTCGGCCACTGCTGAGCATCGACGGTGGCTAAGTGCATGGGGATCGCGGGGTTGTCGGACACGCCGTCTACCATAGACCGACGGCAGCCCGCCTCATGGGAGCCACGGCGCGCGGAGAATAGAAACGGGCGTATGATCTCATGGCGGATAAGCGTGCAATTGCTACAAAGAGGAGTACAGATACATGTCGGATAAGCCCTACCGCCCCGCAGGAAACCGCCACCACGTCGTCATCATCGGTTCCGGCTTCGGCGGGCTCTTCGCAGCTCGCGAACTAGACGGCGCGGACGTGGACGTCACGTTGATTAGCCGCACCAACTTTCACCTCTTCCCGCCCCTGCTCTACCAGGTGGCCACGGGTCTGCTGTCCACCGGCGAGATCGCTACCTCGACCCGCCAGATCCTGGGCAAGCAGAAGAACACCGACATCGTCCGCGGCGACGTCACCGACATCAACCTTGACTCCAACACCGTCACCTTCGAAGAGGGCGAGTCCACCCGCACCTATGAGTACGACTCACTCATCGTGGCTGCCGGTGCCGGCCAGTCCTACTTCGGCAACGACCACTTCGCCGAGTTCGCTCCTGGTCTGAAGACTCTGGACAATGCTCTCGAGATCCGCTCCCGCCTCGTCACCGCCTTCGAGCGCGCCGAGACCACAGAGGATCCGGAAGAGCGCGAGCGCCTGCTCACCTTCGTCATCGTCGGTGCAGGTCCGACCGGTGTCGAGCTTGCAGGCCAGGTCGCCGAGATGGCGCACCGCAGCTTCCGCGACGAGTACTCCAACTTCCGCCCGTCGAGCGCCAAGATCATTCTTCTCGACGGTGCGCCCCAGGTGCTCCCGCCGTTCGGCAAGCGTCTCGGCCGCAAGGCGCAGCGCGAGCTGGAGAAGATGGGCGTCACCGTCCGCCTCAACGCGATGGTGACCAACATCGACGAGACCACGGTCACCTACAAGGACATGAAGACCGAGGAAGAGACCACGATCGATTCCTACACCAAGATCTGGTCCGCTGGTGTCGCCGCTTCCCCGCTGGGCAAGACCGTCGCCGAGCAGGCCGGCCTCGAAGTCGACCGCGCTGGCAAGGTCCCGGTGAACCCGGACCTCTCCGTCGGCGAGCACCGCAACGTCTTCGTCGTCGGCGACATGATGAACCTGGACAAGCTTCCGGGCGTTGCCCAGGTGGCTATCCAGTCCGGCGAGTACGCCGCGAAGGCGATCAAGGCAGGCGTCGAGGAGAATCAGGAGCCGGACCAGCGCGAGGCTTTCGAGTACTTCGATAAAGGCTCCATGGCGATCGTCGGCCGCTTCCACGCCGTTGTGAAGATGGGCAAGGTTGAAATCGCCGGCTTCCTGGGCTGGATCATGTGGCTGCTCGTCCACGTGTCCTTCCTGGTGTCCAAGCGCAACCGCATCGTGTCCATGTTCACGTGGACGCTCAATGCGCTCACCCCGAAGCGCTACAACCTCCCGACCACTCTGCAGCAGATGCACGCGCGTACTGCCCTGCTGAATTTGGGTAAGGTGACGGACAACGACACCGAGAAGTTCTCGGAGTTGCGCGACACCAACGGCGAGAACTAGGCACCTCTTACCTCTCACTCACGGACGGAGCACGTAATGGCGGGCGTTGATATTCCCCTCCTGTTATTTATCGGGTTCGTCATTCTCATGGTGCTCACGTTCATTGGTGGGGTGGTGATCTTGGCACTCTTGCCTGGGAAATCGAAGGCCGAGCGCCGGCGCGAGCGACAGCGCGCGCAACGCAGGGCCCTCTTCAACCTAGGGTCTGACACGCTGCTCGATTTCTACCGAAAGAAGGGGCCGCGTCTCTGATCCCAGTTGCGTGCTCAGCGGGCAGCGGCTTGATCATTTTCATGCGTTGCACCTGCGACCGTGTCCAATGCCACGGATCTCGGTGCACGTTTCACCGCGGGCGGGGCGTATGATCTGTTTAGTTCAAAGCCGGGGTGGCTGGGTTCGTCGATAAGCGAATGCCCGCCCACACTCCGGCTGCCCTGCCGCCGAGAATGTGAAGAAGGGGGTCGCTATGCCGCCGAAACTTCCTCTATCCCGCAATAAAGCCAAGGCACAGACGAAGCAGGCCCATCGCCCCGTTCCGGTCCCGGTGGAACGTTCTGTCGATTTCTGCCGCGTGTTCGTCGAAGGCAAAGCCTTGCCGGGATCGATGCACTACACCGCCGCGATGGAGCGCGTGAAAGAAGCGGAAAACGGCTATGTGTGGCTGTCGTTGCACGAGCCGAGCGCCGACCAGATGGAGCGGGTCGCACAAGAATTCGGCATCCACGACCTCATCGTGGAGGATGCGGTTGCCGCGCACCAGCGTCCGAAGGTGGAGCGCTATGGCGAACAGCTTTTCTTCGTCATCCGTACTGTCACCTACCGGGACGACGAGGAAGTCTCGGACTTGCGCGAAATCATTTCGACCGGCGAGGTGCAGATGCTCGTCGGCGACGACTTCGTCATCACCATCCGCCATGACACGCAACTGCCGAACCTCACCCAAGAGCTGATCGAGGACCAGGAGATTTCATCGCTCGGCCCAGCCGCGGTCGCGTGGAAAGTCGCTGACCATATCGTGGAGAACTATATGAAGGTCACCACCTTCCTCTCCAGCGACGTCGACGAACTTGAGAACGAGGTCTTCACGCCGCGTCAGCTGATCAACATCGACAAGATCTACATGTACAAACGTGAGGTCTTGGAGATGCGCCACGCCACCGACCCGCTCGGCCCAGCATTGCGCTCCGGCCTGACCTTGAACAAGGACTTGCTGAGCAAACCGATTCGCTCATACCTGCGCGATGTGCAGGATAACGCGATGATCGTCAGCGATAACGTTTCCGGATTCGACGAGCGGCTTTCATCGCTTCTCGACGCCTCCGTGGCCAAGGTCTCCATGCAGCAGAACTCCGACATGCGCACGATCTCTGCTGTCGTCGGCATGGCGGCGCTGCCGACCATGATCGCCGGTGTGTACGGCATGAACTTCGAGTACATGCCTGAACTCGCATGGCGGTTCGCCTACCCCGTCGTGCTTCTGGTGATGTTCGGTTCGATCCTGGGCATGTACTGGTGGTTCCGGAAGAACCACTGGCTCTAGGGGTGGCTTAAGCGTCCATCACCATTGTGCGGAGGGTGGACACGGCGACGAGTTTGCCGTCGCAACGCATTTCCGTTCGCCACAGTTGAGTGCGTCGGCCCACGTGCACCGGTGTCACTTCAGCCTCGATGACTTCGTCGGTGACGCTTCGGAGCAAATCGGTGCTGTTGTTCATACCCACGACTGGGCCGCCAGCCGCTACGAAGCCCGCGAACGAGCCCATCGTCTCGCCGATGGAACAGAACACTCCCCCGTTGACCACCCCGGCCGGCTGGTGGTGCTTCGGCGCGGCCTGAACGGTGGCGACCATCTTCTCCGGGCCGAATTCGGTGAATGTCAAACCGATGAATGAGTCGAATTCGGTGGCGGCGGAGTTGAGCATGGCGAGTTCTTCTTCACCAAGCTGGCGGTTTTGCAGGTGTTTCAGATCATTGATGTGCATAGAAACTGACTTTAGCAACGAAACTAGTGCTTAAAGTCACACTTTTCGGAAGCTGATCTGAAAAATCCGGGCACGGGTTGGCTCCCCGGCTGATACTGCGTGCGTATGCTCAAGGACATGACTTCGAATGACTCTTCTTCCGCTAACGCTGCTTCCAACGGTGCCAATGCTGCCGGTCAGGCTCAGATCGGTGTGGTGGGCATGGCCGTAATGGGGTCGAATCTGGCCCGCAATTTCGCTTCCCGCGGCCACACCGTGGCTATTTTCAACCGCTCTCCTGAAAAGACCCGCGCGGTGATGGAGCAGTACGGCGACGAAGGCTCGTTCATTCCGTCCGAGACCATCGAGGACTTCGTGGCTTCCTTGGAGCGTCCGCGTAAGGCCGTGATCATGGTTCAGGCCGGCAAGGCTACTGATGCGGTGATCGACCAGCTGGTTGAGGCTATGGACGACGGTGACATCATCATCGACGGCGGCAACTCCCTGTTCACCGACACGATCCGCCGCGAGAAGGAAGTCGCCGCTAAGGGCCGCCACTTCGTCGGCGCGGGCATTTCCGGCGGCGAGGAAGGTGCACTTCGCGGCCCGTCGATCATGCCTGGTGGACCGAAGGAGTCCTGGGAAACACTCGGTCCCCTGCTTGAGGACATCTCCGCGAAGGTCGACGGCACCCCGTGCGTGACTCACATCGGCCCGGACGGTGCCGGACACTTCGTCAAGATGGTCCACAACGGTATCGAGTACGCCGACATGCAGGTCATCGGCGAGGCCTACCACCTGTTGCGCTATGCCGCTGGCATCGAACCGGCGGAGCTGGCGGAGATCTTCTCCGAGTGGAACCAGGGCGACCTCGACTCCTACCTGATCGAAATCACCGCTGAAGTTCTGCGCCAGGTCGACGCGAAGACTGGCAAGCCGTTCATCGACATCATTGTCGACGCCGCTGGCCAGAAGGGCACCGGTCGCTGGACAGTCAAGGAAGCGCTGGATCTCGGCGTGCCCACCACCGGCATCGGCGAAGCTGTTTTCGCCCGCGCACTGTCCTCGGCGCTCGCTCAGCGCGAGGCAGTCAAGCAAACCGGGCTGCCGTCTGGCGAGACAGCGACGCTGGAGTCCCTCGGAGTGGACAAGGCTCAGTTCGTCGAGGATGTCCGCCGTGCGCTCTACGCCTCCAAGCTCGTCGCCTACGCCCAGGGCTTCGATGAGATCAACGCTGGCTCCAAGGAGTACGGCTGGGGCCTTAAGCCGCAGGATCTGGCCACCATCTGGCGCGGCGGCTGCATTATCCGCGCGAAATTCCTAAACCGCATCACCGAGGCGTACAACAACGATCCGGAGTTGCCGTCGCTGCTGCTCGACCCGTACTTCCGCGGCGAGCTGGAAAACGGCCTGATCGATTCCTGGCGCCGCGTGGTCATCACCGCAACGCAGCTCGGTCTGCCGATCCCGGTCTTCGCGTCAAGCCTGTCCTACTACGATTCGCTGCGCTCCGACCGCCTGCCTGCGGCATTGATTCAGGGCCAGCGCGATTTCTTCGGCGCGCACACCTACAAGCGCGTCGACATGGAAGGCACCTTCCACACGACGTGGTCGGGCGAGCGCGAGGAAATCACCTACTAAACCGCACACGCCGCGGGGAGATCGGTAGACTCCCCTCGGTGCCTTCTTTTTCTGATTTAGGGCTGCCGCAGCCCATCGTGAACGTCCTGGATGGCCAGGGCATTACCGAACCTTTTCCCATTCAGCAGGCCGCGATCCCAGCTGTGATTGACGGCCGCGATGTCCTCGGTCGTGGCCCCACCGGCTCCGGCAAGACGTTTACTTTCGGGCTTCCGATGCTCGCGCTCCTCGCCGGCAAGCCTTCTCGCCCGGGGCATCCGCGCGGACTGATTCTCGCGCCGACGCGTGAGCTCGCCGCACAGATCCGCCAGCGTCTCGACGAGCCGGCAGCTGCCGTGAACCTCCGCGTCATCGAAGTCGTCGGTGGCGTGAACATCAACAACCACATTCGTTCCCTCGCCGCCCCCGTCGACGTTCTCGTGGCCACGCCCGGTCGCGCACAGGACCTCATCGACCAGGGAAAGCTCAGCTTCGACGCAGTCGAGATCACAGCTCTCGACGAAGCCGACCAAATGGCAGACATGGGGTTTTTGCCCCAAGTTCGAAAGCTTCTCGACGCCACGCCCGCCACCGGCCAACGTCTGCTTTTCTCGGCGACGCTGGATGGTGACGTCGATAAGCTTGTGCGCCGTTACCTCGATGATCCCGTAACGCACTCGACTGCGCCCGCCGCTGCGGCCGTGGATTCAATGGAGCACTATCAGCTTCTTGTCGGCGACCGCGAGGCGCGCAATGCGATCGTGCCGCTCATCGCCGCGCGCGATGGGAAGACCATCATGTTCATGCGCACGAAGCACGGCGTCGACCGGCAGGTGAAGAAGCTGCGGCGCGTCGGCATCAATGCGCAGGGGCTGCACGGCGACAAGGGCCAAGGAGCGCGCACGCGCGCCATCGAAGGCTTTGCCGACGGTTCCCTGCCCGTGCTCGTTGCCACTGATATCGCCGCACGCGGCATCGACATCAGCGATGTCTCCCTCGTCGTCCACATCGACCCGCCTGCTGAACACAAGGCTTACCTGCACCGCGCCGGCCGCACCGCGCGTGCCGGCACCTCGGGGACCGTTGTCACCCTCGTTATGGACGAGCAGCGCAAAGACGTCGACCAGCTCCTGCGCAAAGCCGGCGTGGAAGCAAAGAAAGTCAAGGTTACCGCCGACTCTGCCGAGCTTGCTAAGATCACGGGAGCGCGTGAGCCCAACGGTGAACCGCTCCCCCCGCCGGGCCAGACCACGGCACCCTCGACCTCGCGCAATCGGCGCGGGCGGCAACAACGCAACGCTCACACTCAGAAAAACCGCAACGGCAACGGTGGGCGCCGCCGGAAAAGGAGTTCCAGGCGCAACGAGCCTTAAACACCCATGGACATATTGATCTCCATTCTCGCCCTGATCGGCTTCGTGCTGCTCACGGCATCTACCGGCCTTTTCGTCGCGATCGAATTCGCGATGACGGGCCTTGAACGCTCCACCATCGAGTCTCACGTCCAGGAAAAGGGCGACAAGACCGCCCGCGCTGTGCAGCGCGACCACGGCAATCTCTCGTTCGTGCTCTCCGGCGCGCAGCTCGGCATCACCATCACGACGCTGGCGACAGGTTTTCTCGCTGAGCCCGTCCTCGCGCGATTCTTTGGGCCGCTTCTTGAACTCGTCGGGTTGAGCGAATCAGCCGCGCGCCCCGTCGCCTTAATTCTCGCCCTCATCGTGGCCACGACGCTGTCGATGGTCTTCGGCGAGCTCGTGCCGAAGAACCTGGCGATCTCCAATCCTTTGCACACCGCACGCTTCGTGGTTCCACCGGTGAACGCGTTCAACACCGTGTGTGCCTGGTTCATCAAGGGCCTCAACGCGTCGGCGAACTGGTTCGTGCGCAAACTCGGTATCGAGCCGGCGGATGAATTGGCTTCTGCCCGTTCGGGCCCGGAGTTGGGCGCCATGGTGCGTAGCTCTGCTGAAGCCGGCGGGTTAGATGCCGCGACTGCGAAAATGCTCGACCGATCGCTCCAATTCGGCGAGACTACGGCGGAAGAGGTCATGTCTCCGCGCTCTACGGTGAACTCTCTCGACGTCGAGGACACTGTCAGCGACCTGATCGCCCTGGCCATCGAGACCGGGCACTCCCGCTTCCCTGTCCGGCGCGGCGACCTCGACGACACCGTCGGGCTCGTGCACATCAAAGACGCTTTCTCGGTGCCTCGCGACGAGCGCGCCACGACCCTGCTCGGATCATTGGCGAAGCCGGTGTCTTTCGTGCCGGGCACCCTCGACGGCGACGCCGTGCTCAACCAGGTCCGTTCCGCAGGTTCGCAGATGGTTCTCGTCGCGGACGAATACGGCGGTACCCAAGGCCTTGTCACCATCGAGGATGTCGTCGAGGAGATTCTCGGCGAAGTCTACGACGAGCACGACGACCGCGAATCCGAGCGCGATTTCCACCGCTTCGGCTCTTCCTGGGAGGTCTCTGGTCTCGTCCGCCTGGATGAACTGGCGGAACGCACCAGCTACCTCGCGCCTGACGGCCCGTACGAGACATTGGGTGGACTGTTCATGTCGGCCCTTGGCCGTGTGCCCCAGGTTGGCGACACAGTGCTTCTGCCAGTTTCCGATAACGAAGTACAGGACGATTTCGAGTCCGGTAACGCAGGTCGCTGGCTCGCCCGCGTCTCTGTGATGGAAGGCCGCCGCCTAGATAAGGCGATTCTCACGCCTATCTCCGACGAGGATGCTGCGAGGTGGTCCGCATGAGCATTTGGGTAGCAGCACTACTCATCATCGCGCTGCTTTTGGCCAACGCTTTCTTTGTTGCGACCGAATTCGCGCTGGTGTCTTCCCGCAAGGATCGCCTCGAGTCCATGCTCGCGCAGGGCAAAAAGGGCGCGCGCAGGGCCTTGAATGCGACCGAAAACCTTTCGATTTACCTGGCCGGTGCCCAATTCGGCATCACCATCGCATCGCTGATCCTGGGTAAGGTCGCCGAGCCGGCTATCGCGCACTTTCTTGAGTATCCGTTCACGGAGCTCGGTGTGCCGGAGAACCTGCTGCACCCGATCGCATTCGTGATCGCCCTGCTGATCATCACGGTTCTGCACATCATTTTCGGCGAGATGATCCCGAAGAATATCGCGATCGCCGGCCCAGAAACTCTCGCTGTGTGGTTGACCCCGATGATGAATGTGTGGGTGAAGCTCACCCGCCCGTTGATCTATGCGCTCAATGAGCTCGCTCGGTTCACGCTCAAGCTTGTTGGCGTGGAGCAGCGCGATGAGCTTGATTCCACTGTGGACCAAGAGCAGCTGGCGAATATGATCCAAGAATCTCGCCAGGAGGGCTTGCTGGACGCCGAGGAGACGGCCCGGCTCGCTAACGCTTTGTCCACGGAGCACCGCAGCTTCAAGGAAGTGATGATCCCCATCGACCAGGTGGTGACCATCCCCCATTCCCGCGGCGGTACTCCTCTTTCCGCGTTGGAGAAGGCTGTCCAGGAAACGGGGTATTCCCGTTACCCGGTGGAAGGTTCCGCTGGTGCACTGGTCGGGTATATCCACGTCAAGGACGTTTTGGACCTGCTGGAATCCGATGCTGCGAACCCGGTAATTCCGCAGAACCGTATCCGCAGGCTCAGCATTGTGGACGGTTCCGGCAGCTTGGACGATGCTCTCACCTCGATGCACCGCCGTTCCGCACACATGGCGCAGGTGCGCGATAACGGCGAGCTGGTCGGTGTGCTCGCGCTCGAGGACCTCATTGAGGAATACGTCGGCACCGTGTCCGACTGGACCCACGAGGACGATTGACCCAGGCTATGCAGCAGCTCACCCGCGCTCAATGGACCGACCGCATGAAGCGGCACGAGCAGCGTGCGCGCGAATGGATCGATCCTCACCTGCAGCGTCGCTCGCGCGGGGAGAAACACCCGATCTGGGACTTTCTGTTCGACTATTACTCCATTCGCCCGTCGCGCGTGTTGCGGTGGCATCCAGGACTGCACGCAACGCTTATCGACGCCACCGATGCACCCCACACCCGCTGGCGCGATTACACGGTCAACCAGGACGGCACTGTCTGCGCTGATGTCGATAGCTTCCTTTCGCACCGCGGCAATGCGATGGACAAGGTGCTTACCCTCCTGCGTGCCTCAGAAGATAACCGCGCCCAGTTCGACTGTTTCGGCCTGCACGAGTGGGCCATGGTCTACCGCCAAGAAAACCACCGGCACCCGCTCCCCTTGCGTCTGAGTCAGAGGGAGACTGACGCGGTCGTCGAAAAGCACGATATCAAGTGCACCCACTTCGACGCGTACCGATTCTTCACTCCGCCCGCGAAGCCGTTGAATCTGACGGTCCTGAACAACACAACGCGTCCGGCCCACGAACAGGCCGGCTGCCTCCACGTCGGCATGGACCTTTATAAGTGGGCGGCAAAGATGGAGCCACTTGTACCCGGTGAGCTTCTCCTCGATTGCTTCGAGCTCGCCCGCGATATTCGCCTGCTCGACATGGAGGCCTCACCGTACGATTGCCGCGAACTCGGCTATGGTGTCGTGCCGATTGAGACTCAGGAGGGCAAAGCGGAGTACGTCGTCCGGCAGCGCGGTTTCACCGAACGTGCAAAACCCCTGCGACACCGCCTCGTCGCGATCCTTGAAGCGGTTCTTGAGGGCTAAACTGGCCGGGAAGATGTCTGCTCGAAAGGGGCCCAAGCCATGGGACGGCACTCCACCGGAAAGAATAACTACTCTCTGTCCAAGGAGGTCATAGCGCTCCTTGTGGCCATCGCTCTGGTGATCGCTGCCGTTGCGGCATGGCTGTTCCTCCGCGATAACGGCGAGAATTCTGCCGCCGACGAGCAGGCCGAATGCGTCTCCGGCGATCTCCGCCTCCCCGTTGCCGCCGCGAGCAAATCCGTGGGAGAGCAGCTTATCGACGACTACGCCGCCTCCAAACCCGTCGTCCGCGATTATTGCGTGAAACCGGAGTATGTCGACACAATCGAGGAAGCCGCCGTTTATGTCGCACCAGTCTCCCCGGTGACCACCGAAGAAATCTCCGCTGCCGACCGCAGCTCCACCACTAACGACCCCGTCGCTGTCTACGCCTCGCCCGTCGGCACCGCCGCCGCTGAAGCCGCAGCGCCTGCTCTCGAGACCGTCCTCTTCCCCACCGGCGAGCAGCCCGAAACGTCCGCCATCGTCGCACAAGCACTCGCCGAGAACGACGAAACCGCTGCAAAGGCCCTCACCGAGCAGCGTGTCCAAGCCGTTGCATCCGCCGCCGGGGAAAAGGATAAGGCTGTGGCCACTACCGAAGATGCTGCACCGGAAAGCTTCACCTTCACTCCTCTCGACGGCAAAGAGCTGGTTTACACCGCATTCCCTCTGAACACCACCGATGAGGTGAACGAGGAAGAGACCCGCGCTGCCCAGGCCTTTTCCGACTACAGCGGCAAGATGTTTATCGATGCCCACGGCGAAGCCGACACCAATCCGGCAGATGTCAGCGATCCGGTCTGGTCCGCTGCGAAGCCCCAGGGCGGGAAACGCATCACCGACCCGCAGGCCGTCGACGCTGACCAGGACGCTGACGATAACGCTGCAGCCGGCTCCCCCAGCGAACCGAGCAAAACTCTCTTCCTGCTCGACACATCTGCCAACATGAGCGAGTTCAACGACCCGGCTGCTGACGTCATTGACGCTGCCGTCGGCGACATCACCGGCGCCGATCACGAGGTCGCGCTGTGGAACTACTCTTCCCCGCTCACCCCGGGCGTGACCAAGGGTTACCGTGGGAATGTCGCCTTCACCGGTGATGCGGATTCGGTCGCCGGCACTGCCCATCGTTTCATCAACGACGGTCAGCCACAGACCCGCGAGGCCGTCGGCGCGGCTGTCGCCTATGCAGAGACGGAGGCGACCACCGACGCACCGGTCCGTATCGTCCTCATCACGTCGGGCTCCGCCGACACCGCTGACGAGTACGCCGTGCAAGCTCTCGACGAGGCCAAGGACAAGGGTGTATCGCTGTCCATCGTCCGAGTCGGCGACGGCGAGGCCGACGATCAGCTTGCCGACGCCGCCGAGTTCACCACCGATGCCTCCACCCCAGACGACCTCGACGCTGCGATCCGCTCTGCCGCTGGTCTGAAGTAGCCAAAGCAAAAGGGTGCGTCTCCCCCAACTACGGGGAAGCCGCACCCTTAGAAACTAAAGGGAGTACGTGAGGCTCTTAGGAGCTGCGGCGACGACGGCGGTCAGCCAGCTCGTCGAGCGCGACAACGTTGTCGCCTTCGTCCTCGGAAGCGCCGCCGATGCGCTCGGACGGGAAGGCGGAAATGGTGCCGGTGAGTTCCTTGACGATCTGCGGGACGGCGATGCCGAACACGCCCTGGCCACCGCCGAGGAGGTCGATGATCTCGTCGTTGCTGCGGCACTCGTAAACGGTGGTGCCGTCGGAGACGAGGGTGATCTCGGAGATCTCGTTGATACCGCGGTCACGCAGCTTGTCCACGGCAAGGCGGATATTCTGCAGCGAGATGCCGGTGTCGAGCAAGCCCTTGACGATCTTCAGGACCAGGATGTCCTTAAAGGAGTACAGGCGCTGGGAACCTGAACCGGTGGCGTTGCGGATGGACGGGCGAACCAGGTCAGTGCGCGCCCAGTAGTCGAGCTGGCGGTAGGTGATGCCGGCAACCTGGCAGGCAATCGGCACACGGTAGCCGACCTCGTCGGAGGGCCCAAGGTCGAAGAGGGTCTCCTGAACAGGTGCTTCGGCACCGTCGGCGGCGGTGACGTTATCGATCGTATTCACGTAATTACTCCCATGAAGTTTAGGAAAGAGCCTAATGGTTATTTAAAGGCAAGCATATGCTGCGGTCAAGAGCACGGCGTTCAACACGCCGAAGTTTCAACCTCAACTTTAACTATAGGGTTGGTCTTTCCCACTGTCACCTTGAGTATCACCAGTACTCCCGAACCCCAGATCTTTCTCCTCGACGCCCAATTCGCGCATGAGGTTTTCGAAATCCAGGTCCGCCTGCTTATCGCCGCTCGCAGAATTGCCGTGGCCAGCGTTGTCGCTTCCGCTGTCGTCTGCGAATTCCGACGTGAATTCGATGTCGAAATAGTCGGCGGCATCCTCCGCGCTCAACCACAACGAAGCCTGATTCAGGACGTCCTCTTCTACCTCGAGAGGAATATCGAGCATGAGGGAAAGTACCAGCGCATCGGTCGGGCGGCAGTCGAATTCGGCGCCATCTTCCATGGTGACCTGTGCCAGGTACACACCGTTGTAGTAGCTGGTCAGTTCAATCGCAGCGACGCCGGTGGTGGACTGCTCGATGACATCCACCAGCAGATTGTGGGTGTCGGGGCGAGCTGGTTCCCACTCCCCAATCCGGCCGAGCAACTGCGCGCCGCCAACGGGTGAGAGCCAGATCGGCAGGAAACGCCGACGTTCTTCCCACAGTAGGACCGCGCAGAGGAAATTCTCGGGGCCGACGGGAAACACCCCGCACAGAGAAACAGGAACAGTGCTCATGATTGGTTAATTCAGACCGCGGCGAAGCTCGTTCTTCACCAGCGCTGCGTGGAGCGAGACGACCAATGCCGTCATTTGCTGGCTGACCTCGCCGGCTTCTTGCTTGGCGGCAGCCCGACCCGACTTAGCGACGGGATCAGTGACCTGCTCGATCAGGTCCGCCTGACGGCTAGCTGACAGGCGGATGCGCTTCAGGTGACGAGAGTCCAGGCCGAAATCGGTCAACGAGACTGCGGTGGAAACAACGCGGACGTCGTCAAGCGTGAACATGCCTGACGCGTCGGGAACGATCAGACCAGCGTCGATGCACTGGGCGACGACCTGCGGGTCGCAATCGGCCTGCTCGGCGATGTCGTCGTCGGTCAGGCGCGTGGCGGCCGGCGCAGCGAATTGCTCTGGGGCAATGAGCGGATCCGCAGAATTCTGGCCGTTCATCACCGCGGTGACCTTGCCGGAGTCCATGGCCTCGAGCTGTTCGCGGATCACCTTCAGCGGGAGATAATTGTCGCGCTGCGTGATCAGGATATAGCGGAGTCGCTCAACATCGGCCTCGGTGAAGCGACGGTACCCGGACTGGGTGCGCTCCGGGCTGATCAGGCCTTCGGACTCGAGGAAGCGGATTTTGGACACGGTGACATCCGGAAACTCCTCGCTGAGGCACTTGATCACCACGCCGATGGACATGGTCTTCGTGCCCGAGCGGGGTGCCTTGCTCGGCTTGGTCTTCCGGATTGCGCTCACAGTGTTCAATTCTGTCTAACTCTGATCAACAATGACTAGTTTTAATCAGGATTTCCCTGAAAAACTTTCGGTGCGGGGCAAGAAAAGCCCCAATTGCTTCTTAGTCCTCGTCAGCGAGGAACACGAGGCGGAATTTGCCGATCTGGATCTCGTCGCCAGTGGAGAGCGTCTGAGAGTTGCGCGGCTCGCGGTTGACGTAGGTGCCGTTGAGGGATCCCACATCGACGACCTCGAATTCGCCGTCGTTGCGGCGGAATTCAGCGTGGCGACGGGAGACAGTGACATCGTCGAGGAAGATGTCTGCCTCCGGGTGGCGGCCAGCGGTGGTGGTGTCGCGGTCCAGCAGGAAGCGTGCTCCTGCGTTCGGGCCACGCTTGACCACGAGGAGTGCTGCATCTGCAGGCAGGCCATCAGCACCACCGACGTGGTCAGAGGCGGTGCTAGCTCCCGTCTCCATCTCTTTCAGAAGATCCGCACGGAAGACAGAGGTGGTTTCTACCTGTGCCTCCGGTGTACCGGTGTTCTCGCTCATCTCTTCTCCTGACGCTTTCGACGGATACAAGTTCAATTTAAGTCCACGATCATCATACTGACAACTGCCCCCAGCGCGCGGTCGGGACGCGTTTAGACTGGCCACGCCGTGGTCAGCCGCGACCGCAGAATCAGCGGAAAATGCTGGCTATCCCGGATATTACGGAGTTTCCTCCGCCGGCGAGCGGGTTGTCGGAGACCATGTACGTCCACGTCGCGTTCGGGCGCTTCCACCCGGCGTCGGCGAGGTGTGCGCCGGCGTCGTCGATAAGCACTGCGTCGAATGTGTCTACGGCGCGCTCGACGGCACGGTTGGCCAGCTCCTTGAATTCTCGGACGGCGATGCGGTGGAACTCGGTGATCGGCGTCTCGCGCGCGATGGCGCGGAGGTGGATCGATTCGCGCACGTCGTCCATGAGCGCGAGGTGTTCGGACCATTCATCGTCGAGGTGGAAGAGCATGATCTCGCGGGCTGCTTGTTCGAGAACACCCCGATCGATCCCCTGTTCCTCTAACTCTGCAGCGCGCGCGGGATTGCGTTCGGCGAGCTCGCGCCAGGCTTGATCGGTATCCAGCAGCGACGCACGACGCTTATCGACGATCTCCCTGTGGTCCGCCAGCAACTGGTTGTACTTCCAGGTCTGCGCGTGGATCTCCAGCAGCTGGCCCTCGGTGACGCGCTGGCAGTGCTCGATGAAGTCCTGGACGCGCTTCGATTGGATAAGCCCGTTCTCGTCGGGCTGGGCGCTGACGCGCTCATCGGCGCCGCCCGCGGTGACGATATCGTCTTCGAGGGAAACGAAGAAGACGCTAAGTCCCGGATCACCCTGGCGGCCAGCGCGCCCGCGCAGCTGGTTATCCAGTCGCGCAGTCCGGTGGCGCGCGGTGCCGATGACGGCGAGCCCACCGAGCTCGACGACGGCATCGCGGTCGGATTCGTCAGCGCCGCCGAGGCGGATATCGGTGCCCCTGCCGGCCATCTGGGTCGACACGGTCACGCGCCCCAGGTCGCCCGCTTCGGCGACAATGCGGGCTTCCTCCGCGTCGTTTTTGGCGTTGAGGACGTTTACTGTGACACCGCGCTTTTCCAGCGCTTCAGCGAGTGCCTCGGATTCTGCGACATCGTGCGTGCCGACGAGGACCGGCTGGCCCGTGGAGTTAATGTGCGCAATCTCGTCGACGATCGCCGCGAATTTCTCGTCCATCGTGGCGTAAATACGGTCGGCTTCGTCGAAGCGGCGCAGCTCCTTAGCGCGGTCGATGACCGAAACGTGGAGATCGTAGAACTGACGCAACTGATCCGTCGCCTCCACCGCGGTACCGGTCATACCGCACACCAGCGGGTAACGACGCATCAGCGCCTGCAGGGTGATCTGGTCGAGAATGCGTCCGCCTTCGGAGACATCCAACCCTTCCTTGGACTCGACTGCCGCCTGCAACCCGTCGGGCCAGCGCTGGAGCTCAGCGACGCGACCGCGGGAGGCATCCACCAAGTCGATCTTGCCGTCTTTGACGATGTAGTGGACATCTCGGATCAGCAGCGCTTTCGCGTGGAGCGCGAGGTTCACGCGCACGAGAACGGTGCCGATATTCTCGTCCGAATACAGCGAGTCGATACCCAGAGCACGTTCCACTTTGGACGCACCGTCGTCGGTGAGGAAGACATTCCTGCGGTCCGAATCAATGGTGTAGTCCTTGCCTTCCACAAGGTGCGACACTGCCTCGGTGATCTGGCCGGTGGCTTGCTCCCCCGGTTTGGCGCCGGCCAGGACGAGCGGCACCAAGGCTTCGTCGACAAGCACACTGTCCGCTTCGTCGACGAGCGCGACATCGGCTGCGACCTGGACTGTCTGGTCGCGGTGCGTGATCTGGTTGTCGCGCAGGTGGTCGAAACCGATCTCCGTGACGGGCGCGTAGACAATATCGCTGCGGTAAGCGCTCATCCGTTCCTCGCGAGTGGATGCCTCAGTGACTGAGGCGACCGAGAGACCGAAGAACTCGACGAGCGGACGCATCCAGTCCGCATCGCGCGCCGCGAGGTAGTCATTGACCGTGATGAGGTGAACGCGCTTGCCGGTGAGCGCGAACCCTGTCGCCGCCATCGCACCGACGAGCGTCTTGCCCTCGCCCGTGGCCATCTGGATCACGTCGCCTTCGAGCAGACGCAGCACTGCCTGGTTTTGCACCTCGAACGGCGTCATGCCGAGCGTGCGTGCCGACGCCACCGTCAACACCGCCAGAAACTCCGGCTTCTTCTTGATCTGGCCGTCGGCGACCGTCCCCCGGACCGCCTCGACCAACTCCGCATCGCTGCGCTGCTCATAGTCGGCGATCAGACCGTGCGCTTGCGACACGATACCCTTCGACTTCTTGTCGTTGCGCTCAGAAGATGAGCCCATCGCCTTCCAGAACCAGTCAAACTTGCCCATGGGGCAACTTTACGTGACCAGCCGATTACATCAATCACTCGGCCGTGCGGTAATCTATCCGACGTTCCGCGTACGGCGTGCCCATGCATGCCCCGCACGATGAACAACGGGCTGTGGCGCAGTTTGGTAGCGCACTACACTGGGGGTGTAGGGGTCGCAGGTTCAAATCCTGTCAGCCCGACCATTTTCTCCCGCACTGGAAATCGTGTCGCGCGGTTCTGCTAGTGCGGGTTTTCGCTTTTTCAAGCGCCCTTGTTTCGAGAACTTCTTTTCGTTCTCGCCCTGTTTCCGGCCGATTCGTGATCAGATTCTCAGCGGCCCGAACAGCTGGTGCATCGCACCTTTTCTGTTCGGTTCGTTCATCGCCCGGTACCCTCGCGGGGATTTCCAAAACGGTCTGCCCCGGACGTTGACGACCCGGCCCCGTTTTCGTCTCCACGGGGCGTCATCGTTCGTTCTGTTGTGGTACGTGCACAACATGGCCAGGTTGTTCATGTTGGTTTGCCCGCCCCGCGACCACGGCGTTATGTGGTGCACTTCGCAGTTGTCGGCGCCATGCCGGCAATCGGGTACGACACACACCGGCGACACCGCACTAGCCAGCATGCGCTGCTTATCGTTGGCGAATCTTTGGGCACGGTAGGCGTTGACGGGGCCAGCGTGGGCGTCGAAAAGCCCGACGTTCAGCTCCTCGCCGTGGACCCTTTGCAGATATTCGGCGCCACTCATGGTGGTTCCGTTCGTGAGCGTGAGGACCACGTCATCGCCCTTACCATCGATGATGTCCACATAGTCCGGCAGCGGGATCAACACGAACGGGCGCGGTGCCTCGGGAGCGACTCCCCCGCCCTTGTACAGCAGATCGATCAACGCGTCATACATCTGCGGGCTTGCAGGTCTCTGCGCGGTGACCTTTTGCCGCAACGCGGTTTCCAGTGCCGCTATGTCGTGCTCGTCACCCACTACCGAAAGTCGCATCTTTCCTTGCTTCGACTTGGAGATCCGCACGGCATTCTTCGGTACCGGTTCTTCCTTAGCCGGGACTATCTCTTTCGCCCTGCGCTCAAGAGTGTCGTATTGCCCGCGGACACCGAGCAATTCGAACCGCAACGCCCATTTTTCGCCCTCGTCATCGATATGATTCAGCTTTTTCTCGATCAAGTGGAGCTGATCCGCCGTGAATCCCGCCGCGCGTGCGCACTCCACTGCCTTCCGCTGTTTCGCGGTCCACTTCGTTTTACCGAAGTAGACGTCGTTGACTTTCCCCCACTTCCTGACCATCGTCGGATCCAGGCCAGCATCAAGAGCTTTCTGACGGTCGAAACCCGCCAGAAAGTCCATCGGGCTCGCTAGCCCACTCAGCACCGAATCAAATGAAGTCACGCAACAAACGCTAGACCCATCGCGCAGCACTGCCAACCAGGTAGTTTCCAACCTGTGGAGAACGCGAAATTATCCACAGGGCGATTGGTGGGGTTGTTCGTCGATAAGCGAAGAAGCGGCGCGCAACGAGGGAAAACAGACACTCTTAGCGTGGTTCCGAAACCGCGAAATTTTTTCGCGTGTGCGGAAGGGCGAAGCGTACTTAGTCGCCCAAAAGGGCGGAGTATGATTAGAGGTGAAAACCCCCCTTTATGAGGAAGGATCCGGTCATGGTCACCCGGCCGCAGCAAGGCGCGAGAGTGAACAAGGTGCGTTATGTCGCACCTGATGTGGCCCGAGGGCTGGCGCTGCTCGGCATTGTGATCGCGAATGTGCCGACGAATTGGCTGGCGACGCAGGACGCAGCGCATTCGGGCTTCTTCGGCGGCACTGGGCCTGATCCGAGCATGCTCGACAAGGTGCTGATCGTCTTCCAGGCGATGTTCGTCCACGTGCGCGGATTGTCGATGTTCTCCGTGCTGCTCGGAGTGGGCATCGGCATGATCCTGGGAAGTTTGTGGCGGCGCGGATTCACCAACCGGGCGGCGAAGATGATGATCGCCAAACGCTACTTCTTCTTGTTCTGCTTCGGCTTAGTCCACCTGCTCTTCTTTTTCCCGGGGGACATTCTCACGGCGTACGGCATCTGCGGCATAATCATGGCGCTGTTCATAGGATTCAGCGATAGAACGTTGCGGATCATCGCTGGAGTCTTGCTCGGCGCATGGTGCGTGTGGTGCGTTCTCGGTGCAGTGATGATCATCTTCGACGGCCCCGGTGCCCCGACGATCTCAATGGATATGTTCTATAGCCAGGCCAGCGCTACCTATGTTGATCAGATGAGTCGGGCGCTTGGCATTTTGAAAGAAATGGTGGTGCCCACCATTTTCATCTTCCCGATGATTCTCATTGGCTTCGTGTGGGGACGAGAAAGGGTGATGGAGGACGTCGATAGGTACGCGAAGCGGTTGTGGGGCTGGGTGGTCGTGACTGTTCTGGTCATCGTTTTCGTCGGCATTCCGTTCGGCCTGTCGTCGGTGGGTGTCCTCCCCTACGAGTGGGAGTCGGCTTTCGGGATTCTCAACCAGGCTTTCGGCCGACTGACCGGGCCGGGCATCCTCGCCGCGGTCATGCTGGCGATGCGCTCAATCCAGCGCCGTATCGCGCAAGGTGAAGCGATTCCGGGGTGGCTCAGCGCTTTCAACGCCTTGGGCAAACGCTCCATGACGGGCTACCTCGGGCAGACCATCATCTTGTTCCCCCTCACGGCGATTTTCTTGCTCGGTATCGGGCACGGCTGGCCCATTGCGGCCCAGATGGTGCTCTCCACGGCCGTGTGGCTGGTGACTCTGCTGGTCGCCTGGATGATGGAGCGTCATGGCATGCCGGGGCCGTTCGAGAAGCTCCACCGGACCTTGTCGTACGGCAAAAACGGGCTCCCGCAGCACTATGAGCTCACGCCAAAAGAACGCGAGCGCGCGCCGGAGAAGCTCAAGGTCGGCTACAAGCAGAAGATCAACGGCACCTGGCAGCTGGCGCTTCCCTAGCCCAAGGTGTCGCGGTAGGAGATGCCGAAGAAGTCGAGAATCTGGCGGCTGGCTAGGTCATCTGTGGTGTTGTCGCCTGGGCCCTTGTCGCCGTCGGCACCGGGCCAGATGTGCGTGCTGCCGTCGAGTCGATAATGGCGTAGCTCGGCGTCGCAGCGCTTCCAGATGAATTCTTCGCCGGGGCGGGAGAATTCCTCGGTCGCCGGCTCAGGGGCGCAGTGGTTGCGCTCGGCGGCTTCTTCCATGACTTCCATGACCGGTTTGTAGTCGGCGTCGTGGCGGACCCCGCCGTCGTATTTGATGGTGTTGTCCTTGGTGCCGTGGAAGTCGATCTGCTTGGTAGGAATCGGCGCGCAGCCATCGAAGACGGTGTTGTAGTAGGCGGCCGAAACAGTGGCGATCCCCGTGAGCTGGTGTGCGCGTTTGCAGGCAGCGTAGGCGGCGAATCCCCCGCCGTTGGAGTGCCCGGCGGCAAAAACGCGCGAGGGATTGATCGGGTATTTGTCGAGCATTTCCTGGCGCACGGCGTCGAAAAAGTCGAGGTCTTCCTGCCCAGTGGTGACAGCATACGGCGCAGGGGCCCACGCGGTATTGGCGCCCTGCATGTACACAACGACGGCATTGGCCTTATTGAACTCGGTGATCTTGCGCATGGAGTCGTCGGTCATTTTGTAGCCGTGGAAGACGAAGAGCAGTGGCAGGTTTTCGCGGTCTTCAACCTCGGGCGGCGTCGTCACCATGTACTCGCGTTCGCGGTCGCCGACTTTAATTGTCTGAGCGAAGGTACTGGGGTCGCCGGTGAAATCTCCTTCGGCCTCGGCGATTTCTTCGCGCACTTCGTTGGTGGCGTCGTTGACTTGGAGGTCTTCTTCATTTTCTCCGCACGCGCCGAGACCAGCGATCGACCATAGCGCAACTGCGAGCGCGGCAGCTGGGCGAATGCGACGTTTCACAGGAATGCGAGTCATCTTTCGATCGAGGAGTTTAAAGCGGCGGGGTTTGGGACCCGCACGCGAACCTACGCCATCGTATTAGCGAAATGTGTTTTTCGCGTGGCGCGCCCGAAGGGTTCACACTAAATTCATCGACTGCGAGCAGGTAGATTTCTTCCCATGACCACGCACCCGGAGCCACGGCATTTCACACCGAGCGGCAAGGAAGCGCCCGGTTTCGCGGACGCTGCGGCGCGTGAGTTCACCGCTGGTGCTTTCGCTTCCGGCTCAGATGATTATGACGATGTGCGTCCGACGTATCCAGCAGACGTCGCGGCCCTCGTCAGCAACGCACGCACGCTTATCGACGTCGGCGCCGGCACCGGCAAGCTCACCTCCACATTGCTCTCACCCGGGCGGAAGGTCTGGGCGCTCGATCCGTCTCACAGCATGTTGGATGTCCTGCGGACTCGTTATCCCGCAGTACCGGTCTGGCGAGCGACGGCGGAGGCCACCGGATTAGCGGATGATTCCGTCGACGCTTATGTCAGTGCGCAGACATGGCACTGGGTGGACACGAATCAAGCGAGCGCAGAAGCCGACCGCGTCGTCTCCCGCGGCGGGGCGCTCATGCTGTGCTGGAATACTCTCGATGTCTCCCACCCGTGGGTTCTTCGTCTCTCGCGCATCAGCCATTCGGGGGACGTGCACCGGGAGGGCTTCTACCCCACGGTTCACGCACCATGGCAGCTTATCGACGAGCTCCGCATGCGCTGGTTCCAACCCGTCACCCCCGAGCATCTCTTCGCGCTGGCTCGGACTCGTTCATATTGGCTTAGGGCGAACGAGAAAACTCGAGCTAAAGTCGCCGATAATCTGCGCTGGTATCTCTATGAGCGACTCGGTTTCGATCAGGGCCAGCCGATCCCGCTTCCCTACCGCACTGATGCTTTCTACTATCGGCGAGCTGGCGAGCATTAATCGAGCATGTCGATTCCGAAGAAGCCAAGTATTTCTTCGGTGACATCGATGCCGCGCCCGCGTGCCCATACTCCCGCTGGCCATTCGTGGCTCATGCCGTCGACTGGAATGTGCACGGCGCGGGCAAGATCGCCGTTGCGGCGCTCAAAAGCGTCGGTGACAGCTGTGGCTGCACGAATCAACCCGAGAGAGCCCCGGTCCTGCCCGTTGTAGGGAACGACGTCGTCCCAGGTGCCATGAATATTCAGGTAATTGATGGGTTCCCCGGACGTGATCTCATCGAGGTTTGTGCGGATGGCACCAGCGACTGTGGCGACGCCGGCATATTTCTCCGGTGTGCTCACCGCCAACGCGGTCACGAAGCCGCCGCCATTGGAAAAGCCTGCGAGATAGATCCGGTCACGGTCGATGGGATAGGTGGCGGTGAGGTCGGTGGTAATGGCGTCGATAAGCGCTTTGTCTTCTTCGAGCGTTGTCACGGCGTACGGCGCGGGACTCCATGCGAGCCCCTGGCCAGTCGGTGCGGCGACGATGGCGTTCGCGGCGCCGAGATTCGTGCCGATGAGAAAGTCGAGTCCATTATCGCCTTTGCCGTGGATCGCGAGCACGACCGGTAGGGACTCGTCGAGCGCGACAGGCACGGAGCACTGATAGGAGCGCTCGAGTCCGTTGACCGTGATTGTGCGGGCGATCCGGCGGCTGGCGGTCATCTAGCGCCTCCGCGGGTTGCGCTCGCGCACGCGGACAGCGAAGCGGACCGGGGTGCCGTGGTAGCCGAACTGCTCGCGGAATTTGCGTTCCAGGTAGCGGCGGTAACCTCCGTCGAGGAAGCCCGTAGTGAACAGAACGATTGTGGGCGGAAGGGTGCTCACCATCGTGGCGAAGAGGACCTTCGGCAGACGGTTATTCTTCATCGGCGGCGGGTTCGCAGCGATCGCCTCGCGCATCCAGTTGTTGAGCTGGCCGGTGGAGATGCGCTTGTCCCAGTTCTCCAGGGCGGTGATCATCTCTTTTTCGAGTCGGTGCAGGCCGCGGCCGGTCTCGGCGGAAATATTGATCTTGGACACCCACGGCAGCTGCTTGAGCTGCAAGTCGAATTCCCGGTCGAAATAGTAGCGCCGGTCCTCATCCATGAGGTCCCATTTGTTGAAGGCAATGACCATCGCTTTGCCCGCTTCGAGCACCATGGAGATGACGCGCTGGTCTTGCTCGGTGATCTCCTGGGAGGCGTCGATAAGCACAACGCACACTTCCGCGGCGTCGATCGTGCCGCGCGTGCGCAGCGACGCGTAGTACTCGTGCCCCGTCGCGTTTTTGACCTTCTTGCGCAGGCCCGCGGTGTCGATGAAGCGCCACAGTCGCTCGTCGAGCTGGATCAACTCATCGACCGGGTCGACGGTAGTGCCCGCGACATTATCGACGACCGCGCGCTTCGACTTGGAGAGCTTGTTCAGCAAGCTGGACTTGCCCACATTCGGCTTGCCGACGAGCGCCACACGCCGCGGCCCCTCCGTGATCGAACTGGCTGATTTCGGCGTTTCGGGGAAGACCTTCACGATCTCGTCGAGCACATCGGCGCCGCCGCGACCGTGAAGTGCGGAGACCGGCCACGGGTCCCCCAGGCCGAGCGAGTAGAACTCGGCGACATCACCCCACTGGGACTCGGATTCGAATTTGTTGGCCACGAGGAGAATGGGGACGTCGGAACGCTGGAGGTTGCGTGCCATGAACGCGTCTGAGTCCGTGACGCCGACGTGCGCGTCGACGACCATGACGATGACATCGGCATCCTCCATCGCTGCTTCCGACTGGTGAGCGATAGACGCGTGAATGCCTTTCGCATCAGGATCCCAGCCACCGGTGTCCTGCACCCAAAAACGCTGGCCATTCCAGTCGGCGAGGTAGCTCACACGGTCGCGGGTCACGCCAGGGTGGTCCTCGACCACAGCTTCACGACGCCCCAAGAAACGGTTCACCAGAGTGGACTTGCCGACATTCGGTCGGCCGACGATCGCGACCGTCGGCAACGCTTCCTCGATGTGGCCGTCGGGGTTGATGCCGAAGGCTTGGCCGATTTCTTCCCACTCTTCGTCGGTGTATCCGTTATCGCCTTCTTCGTCATCTTCGTCGTCGCCGAAGTCCGCAGGACCGAATTCTGACTCGTCGAATTCCTCGAGTTCGCCTTCGAAAGCCTCCTCGTACGCCTCGTACTCGGAGACGACCTCACCGTCGTAATCGGCGGGATTGAAGTGGGTGTACTCGAATTCGGTCTCGCGCTCCTCGCGCGGTCGATTCTGCTCGCTCATCGCGCGCTCCTTTCAATGAGCGAGATCAGTGCGCCGATGACCTCGTCCTTATCCATGTCGGAGGTGTCGATGATCTCCGCGTCATCCGCCGGACGCAGCGGGCTCGTCGCGCGGGAAGAATCAAGCTCGTCGCGACGGACGACATCCGCCAGAACAGTGTCGTAGTCGACTTCGCGTCCCGCAGCAATGTCCTGGTTGTAGCGGCGCGTGGCACGCACTTCCGGGGAGGCGGTGAGGAAGGCTTTCGCTGGGGCGTCGATAAGCACGACCGTGCCGATATCGCGGCCTTCGACGATCGCGCGGTGCGCTTCGCGTGCGAGCTTTCGCTGCAGCTCGACGAGGTTCGTGCGCACGTCGGCAATGGCGGAGACCGCCGAGACATTCTGCGTGACCTCGCGGCCGCGGATCTCGCCCGCGACATTCTCCCCGTCGAGAATGACCTCAGTGGAATCCGGATCATCGGAGATCTCCAACGGAAGGTCGCGTGTGGCGGCGACGACGGCTTCGGTATCCGCCGGGTCAATGCCCGCGCGCAGCACAGCGAGCGTGGCCACGCGGTACATTGCGCCGGTGTCGACGTATTTCGCGTCGAGCTGCTTGGCCAAAGCACGGCACGTCGTCGACTTGCCGGTGCCGGATGGCCCGTCGACCGCGAGGATCAGTCCGCCGTCAGGCATATTCACAAGAGTCTTCGCGCTCATTACATATCCACCGCCTTGTAGAGAGCAGTCAGCTCCGAGTCGTTGAGTGCACGCATCGCTCCCGGTTTCAGCTCGCCGAGCTGGACCGTGTGGATCTTCGTGCGCACGAGGCGCTGGACCGGGAGGCCCGCTCCTTTGAGCATGCGGCGGACCACGTGCTTGCGGCCTTCGTGGATCTCTAGGCGCACCAACGACTGACCCTGGTAGGTATCCACAATCTGGACGTAGTCGGCCTTGGCGATGCCATCGTCAAGCTCCACGCCCTTCTTGAGCTCGCGGACCAGCGGGGGTTTTGCCTCACCGAGAACAGTGGCGAGGTAGGTCTTGGACACCTCGTACTTCGGGTGCATGAGGCGGTTAGCCAACTCGCCGTCGTTGGTGAGCAGCAACAGACCTTCCGTGTCGGCGTCCAGGCGGCCGACGTGGAACAGGCGCTGACCCGACACGATACGGTCTGCGACGAGATCGCCGACGCAAGGACGGCCGAGGTCGTCCTCCATCGTGGTGTGCATGCCGCGCGGCTTGTTCAGCGCGAAGTATTGGTGCTCTTCGTTGACGTTCACGCGCACACCGTCGACGCGGATGATGTCCACGTTCGGGTCCACGCGCACGCCCTGTTTGCGGATGATCTTGCCGTTGACCTCAATGCGGCCCTCGTCGATCATCACCTCGGAGTGGCGGCGCGATGCCACGCCCGCTTGGGCGAGGACCTTTTGCAGACGGATACCCTCGCTTGTTTTGCGCTTCGGTGTGTTGCTGGGAGCGTCATCGCCCTCGTCGATCGCTTTGCCCAGCGGTGCGACGGGGTCTTCGCGCTCGTCCCACCAATTATCGGCGAGCGGGTGCGGTTCTTGGTTCTGTTCAGCGTTCTTCGCGGCGTTTTCACGCCTCTTGCTCAAGCTGACATTCTGATGCTTAGCGGGCTTGGCGTTGGAGAGAAAGAACTTCTCGTCCTTGCTGTTGTCCGGTGTGCCTTCTCGGCGAGCGGGTGGGGTCATGGCTCCCCAAACTACCAGGCCTCTTCGATGGAATCGACTTCCGGAAGAAGCGGCGCCAAGTCAGGCAAGCGGTCGAGTGAATCGATGCCGAGCTGCTCGAGAAACAGTTCGGTAGTGACGTAGCGGTGCGCGCCCGTCGCCTCGTCCGGGTCGACTTCAGCGATGAGTCCGCGGAGAGTCAGTGTTCGAATCACCCCGTCGACGTTGACACCGCGCACAGCAGCGACTTGCGCACGGGTGACTGGCTGGCGGTAGGCCACCACGGCGAGTGTTTCCATCGCCGCGCGTGACAGCTTCGTGTGCGCGCCGTCGACGAGAAATGCTTCGACAGCGTCGGCATTCTCCGTCCGCGTGTAGAGGCGCCAGCCCTCAGAAGTCTCGCGCACGTCCATGCCAGAGCCGCGTTCGTCGAGCTCGTCTGCCCACTGAGTGAGGCACGCCGTCACGTCTGACTCCGCGGCACCTAACGCGCCAGCGATATCCGCGGCGAGCGCCGGAGTGTCAATGACGAGCAGGATCGACTCGACCTGCGAGCGCAACTGGCTCACCATCGGCATGGATCCGGATTCAGTCATGATGAACGCCGTCCTTCCCTACTCCCAGTTCGCGGCGGCGACCACAGCCGGATCGACGTCCTTGCCTGTCCAGGAGATATCGAGCTGCCCCAATGCTTCTTCTTGCTGGGCATCAATAGCGTGCGCTTTGTAAAGTTCCAGCACGGCGAGGAAACGCCCGACCACTTCCATCGAACGCGTGCAATCGCGCGTAAGAGCAGTGAACGTCAGCCAGTGCTGCGGCCCAGCGAGCTTGAGCGTGTCCAACAGCTTTCCCGCCTGCTCCGGCACGGAGACCGGCTGGATGTGAAGGTGATCGACTCGGACTTCCTCCGGCGGCTTCGGACGGAACACCGATGCCGCGAGTTCGGCGAAAGAACCAGGCGTGTGCCCCAGCGCGACGGGCGGGAGCACATCAGAGAAGGCCTCCTCCATGCCTACGGCACGCGGATAACGCCGGCGAGCACTCGCCTGCCAACGTTCGAATTGGTCCGCCACTTGCTGGTAGGCGCGGTACTGCAAAAGGCGCGCGAAAAGCAGGTCGCGCGACGACAGGAGCTCGAGGTCCTCCTCATCGTCGTCTCCGTTGCGCGGAAGCAGGCGTTGCGCTTTCAGGTTGAGCAGCGTCGCCGCGGTGACGAGGAACTCAGTGATCTCGTCCAGCTCGGCGGTCTCGCCCAATTGCTTGACGTAGGCGATGAACTCATCGGTCACTTCCGCCAACGCCACCTCTGTGACATCGAGCTTGTGGGAGCTGATCAAATTCAGCAGGAGATCGTACGGCCCCTCGAAATTATTCAGCACGAGGGTGAACCCGGTGATCTCCGGCTGATACCCCTCGCCCGCAAAGGCGGGGTCGCGCGGATCGATCTTTTCAGCTGTCGTCATACGGTCAGGAGGTGCGCTCGATGACCTCAAGGGCGAGGTTGCGGTACTGTTCCGCGCCGGGCGAATTCGGAGCCCACGTGATGATGGGCTCGCCGGCCACGGACGTTTCCGGGAAGCGAACCGTGCGGGTGATCACCGTGTCGAAGACCCGGTCGCCGAAGACTTCCACGACGCGGTCCATCACCTCGCGGGCGTGGGTGGTGCGGCGATCAAACATGGTCACCAGGATTCCGACGATGTCCAGGTCGAAATTGATGCGATCGCGCACCTTCTCCACCGTGTCGGTCAGCAATGCGAGCCCGCGCAGAGAGAAATACTCGCACTCCATCGGGATGATGACGCCCTGCGAGCACGCCAGGGCGTTGACGGTGAGAAGCCCGAGCGACGGCTGGCAGTCGATGATGATGAAGTCATATTCCCCGCGCACAGGGCGCAGAGCACGGCCGAGAGTTTGCTCGCGGCCGACTTCATTGACCAACTGGATCTCCGCCGCAGACAGATCGATATTCGCCGGAACCATGTCCAGGCCGGACACATTGGTGTGCTTGATCGCGGCATGGATCGACGAGGTGTTATCCAGCATGAGGTCGTAGACCGTGACCTGATCCTCGTCGTGGGTGACGTTCAAACCTGCGGACAGTGCGCCCTGCGGGTCAAGATCGACCAAGAGGACCTTGCGGCCCTGCTCCGCCAAGCACGCACCGAGGTTGATCGACGACGTTGTCTTGCCCACGCCGCCTTTTTGGTTGACCATCGAGATGATGGTCGCGGGGCCGTGCTTGTCCAGAGGTTTGGGCTGCGGGAACTCACGCAATGGCCGACCCGTCAGCCCGACCTCCGGCTCCGAAGCGCTGAAAAGTCCGTCTTCTGTCACCGAGCCACTCCTTCGTTTCCTGCGTCACCCTGCGTCCGCAACGCTGTCAACGCGAACGATGTGCCTTGCTGTTGATGGTCATCTTACACGGCTGTCATTCGCCCGCAGTCACGAACGCGGATGCGAGGAGGTCCACACTTCACGCAAGTTTTCTGGTGTGACGTGGGTGTATATCTGAGTCGTCGTCACAGAGGCGTGACCGAGCAACTCTTGGACTGTGCGCACGTCGGCACCCCCCTCCAACAAATGCGTGGCAAAGGAGTGGCGCATCGTGTGCGGGGAGATCTCTTTGTCGAGGCCTGCTCGTGACGCAGCGTCCTTGATGATCGTCCACGCACTCTGCCGCGACAGCGCACCGCCGCGCTTGTTCAGGAACACGGCGTGGGACTTTCCTGCCGATAACGCCGGGCGCCCACGGACGAGATACGCCTCGAGAGCACGCTGCGCGGCGCCGCCTACCGGAACCACACGCTGTTTGTCGCCTTTGCCAGTGACCTTGATGAAGTCGCGGGTCTCAGCAATATCGTCCACGACTAAGGCGAGCACCTCAGAGATCCGGGCACCGGTCGCGTAGAGGATTTCAAGCAGTGCCTTGTCGCGCAGTTGGGTGGGGGTCTCGTCGGGGCAGGCGTCGAGAAGCATGCCCACTTCTTCGATGCTGAGCGTGTCCGGAAGCTTCTCTCCGAGCTTCGGCGGGGACACGCTCGCGGCGACATCGGCTGCCACCACTCCCTCGCTCACCGCGAATTTGTGCAGGCCGCGCGCAACAACGAGGGCGCGGCTTGCCGACGACGCCGCCAGCCCCTTTTTCCCGTCTCCCCCGCGCCGCAGATCTGCGACATAGTCTTCAAGATCCGTCGATGCGACCTCGCCAAGGTCTGTTTTGCCGGTGTCCGCGAGCCAATCGAGATACCTCTCGACATCGCGGCGGTAATTGCTCAGCGTATTGGCGGACACGCCCCGCTCAACAGCGAGGTGGTCGAGCCACAGCTGGCTGACTGTTCGTGCGTCCACACCAGAGACTTTCTATTTGATCTTCTTCATGTCGGGCGTGATCCCTTCCGCGCGGCGACGCGTCGGCATATGCGTGGGACGCAATTCGAAAGGCGTCAACGTGCTGCGTGCTTCTGCCCTACCTGCGAGCACCTCGGAGGCGGACAAGATGCCCGCGATGGCGATCGAGTTCGCGATACGGCCATTCATGACGTCGGCGCGTGCCTCATCGAGCGGCACCCACGCAAAACCCATGTCGGCCTCTTCCTCTTCTGCCTCCGGGCGGTCGGTCTCGGTGAGATCTGTGGCCAAGAAAACGCGCACTGCTTCTTCCGCGAACCCGGGCGAGGTGACCAAGTCGACGAGCACCGACCACTTCCCCGCCTTCAGGCCCGCCTCCTCGACGAGTTCACGCTGAGCGGTGACGAGCGCGTTTTCACCGTCGAAGTCGAGCAGGCCTGCGGGCAACTCCCAGAGTCGGCGGCCGACGGTGTGGCGGTATTGCTCCACCATCGCGATGCGATCGTTGGCGTCGACGGCGACCACAGCGACAGCACCGAAGTGTTCCACCACCTCGCGGGTCGCGGTTGACCCGCCTGGCATCGTGACGGTGTCGCGGCGTAGGGCGAGAATCGGGGCGTCGATAAGCAGCTCCGAGTCCGTCACCTCAAAACGGTGCCGCTGCGAATCGGACATTGGTGTGGAATCAGACATGGTGCCCACGATAGCGACGAGGTCAGTTCCCGGGACGCGACTCCGGCTTCGGAGCGGGCATATCCGCATTCGCATTCGACGCAGAACCGTACGCACCGGAGCCGCCGTTGATCTGCTCGGCGAGCGCGAGCACAGTCGAGATCCGGCCGGTCTCGGACTCGAGAGAGTCAACGGTAGAAACCTTGGACTTATCGTCCGAACGCAGCTGCGCCAGCGACCCCTTCTCGGCGGCGGCGCCACGGCGGCCGGCAAGCACAACAGAATCGCCCTTCGAATCGAGAGCGCGCGCGAAATCAGCCATCACGGTCGCGGAGTAGACGCTGCTCTCGTCCTTATTGCCCTCCGCTTCTTCCTCGTTGAGCGTTCCGCCGGTGACCAGGATGATGCCCTGGACCGGCGTGATCGTCCCGTCGGCGTACTCGATGAATCCGGCATCGCGCAGCGCCTGCAGCACCACGGCACGGTCATCGACGGTGGCGAGCGGCTGATCGCCCTTGGGGTCGAACATCAACGCCGCGCCGAGCGACTCACCGGCGTGCACACCCGGCTCCTGGTTGTCGACGGACAGCTGCGCGCCCGCCGGCAACGTCGTGGCGATAATGGAGCGCAGTTCATCTGCACCTTCGGGGGACAAGAATTTATCCGTGAGTGTGATCTGGCCCGACGCGACGCCGCCCGCCTGCTTCGCCAACCAACTGGTCACTTCGACATCGTCAGCGTTGGCGTCCGGGGTACGGATCAATATGAATGGGCGCTGATCGAGCGCACCTTCAACGATCTTCGTCGACGTGTTCCCGAGCAGAGCGTTCGCCGCATCCACCTGACGCTGAGAATTCTCGTCGGCGGCGGCAGTCTTCTTCGCGCCGTCGCCAGACGAACTTCCCGTGATGTGGTTGAAGCTGTTGTCAGCGATCGGTGCCATCGACGGGGCGACGACGAGCGCGCCCAAAGCGATACCGGCCGCGATGCCCCACGCGAGGCCGCTTGCCACCAAACCCGGTGCTCCGGTCTTCTTCTTCGGCATGTTGAAGCGATTCCTCCCCTTTTAGCGCGAGAACAAGTTCTGGACGGTCAGTGCGAAGTTATTCCAGGTGTCGATGAGGTTGTCCACGAAGGAACCGTTGCCCATCAGACCGACAATGAGGATCACCGTGGCGACGGCGACCAGCAATCCGAGGATCGCCCACGCCCAAGCGATGCCCCTGCCGGAGGAGGACTTTTCGTAGAGATTCTCGATCACTCGCGAATCCACGATGCGATTGCCCGCCTTCAAACGGGTGAGCATCGCCGCGGGCGTAGCGTCTTCGTTACCGGCGAAGATGCGGTCCAGATCCAGGTTGTCGCCCGCGGTGACGATGGTCTCCGCATCATGGAAGACCGCGAGCAAAATGGCGAGATCCGTGGGTGAATCCGTCGCCGCCGGGAACGTCACGGCACCGACGCCCAAGTCCTGGATCCGCTCCAAGCCTGCGGCGTGACCGTCCGGGTCTGCCGGAAGAATCACGCGGGCATCACCGCGCAAATTGTCGTTGGAGATATCTGCCGGATCGCCCACGATGAAATCGCAAGAGTAGCCTGCATCCAGCAAGGTGTCGGCGGCTGCGCCAACACCGATGATGACCGGCTGGAACTCGCGGATGAAATTGCGCATGGTCTCGATGCGCTCCCGGGTATCACCAGTCGGGCTGACGATGAGGACCTTGCGTCCCGCGATGGCATCGCCGAGCTCGGGGACGCCGACGCCGTCGACAAGCAACGGCGATTCAGAATGAATGAACTCGATGGAGTTGCCGAAATAGGCTTCCATGTGGTCGACCAGGTGCTGCTGCGATTCGTCGAAAGCGCTGTCGACCGTTGCGCGGTCAAGCGCGTCAGCCTGCGCGATCGCTTTCTTGCCCGCGCGCACCTCGCCGTCCGCGGTCACGGAGCCCTTCTTGCCGTCGCGGAAAGAACCGCGCGTGGAAGCGCCGGCGTTTTCCAGCAGCGGAATTCCTGCGTCAAGAAGCAGCTGTGGACCATAATTGGGAATATTTCCGGAGGAGAACTTCGCGATATTCACCACCGCGCCAGGACGCTTTTCCACCAGCGCCTGAGCTTCGCGACGGCTCATGTCAGGCGCGTCGACGATCGCGATATCGCCGTCGTTGAATTTGCGCATGCCTTTGCCCTGCGGAGTGCAATCGCGCAAAGAGCCGGTAATGGTCTCGGTGATCGCCGTTTTATCGGCGACCTTCTTGACCGGCTGCTTTTCCAGCTGCTTTTCCGGTGCGTCTGCCTTGGAGGCGGTCACCTTCGTGCTGATGGACGTGCTTCCGGAAGTGGACGCCTTCGTGCCGTTCTTCTCGGCGGAGGGAGTACGGGAAGTTGAGCTCATGGGTCATGATTCTGCCCGTCGGAGCAGGATATTCGGTGAAGGCGCGCGGAACAGGCGACAGAATTCACAGCACCTGACACTCCGCCGGAAACTAGGCGCGGAACGCCTCCACATCGGCGCGAGCTTTCTCCAGAAGCTCAGCTGCGTGGGCACGGCCCGATGCGGAGCCATCCATGCCGGCGAGCATCCGAGCGAGTTCATCGACACGTTCGTCGCCGTGCAGCTCTTTCACGCCGGACGTCACCGTCTCGTCACCCACGTTCTTGGCCACGTGCAGGTGGTTGTCGGCGTAGGCCGCGACCTGCGGGAGGTGCGTCACCACAATCACCTGATTGTTCAGGGCGAGGCGGGCAAGACGCCGGCCAATCTCCACTGCCGCTCGTCCACCGACTCCGGCGTCGACTTCGTCGAAGACCAAGGTCGCGCCACCACGTTGCGCGGAGAGAATCACCTCGAGCGCCAGCATGACGCGCGAAAGCTCGCCGCCGGACGCACTCGACGCGAGCGGCTGCGGTTCGAGAGAATCATTAGGGGCGAGGCGCAACTCAACTGCATCAGCGCCATTGCGGTCGTAGTCCTGCTTATCGACGCTGACGGTGATCCGCGCTTTCGGCATAGCGAGACCGCGCAACTCCTCGGTCACGGCTGTGCTGAGCTTTTCTGCCGCCGCCGTGCGCGCCTTGGTCAGTTTCTTCGCCCGCGACACCATGGCTTTGTTGTGCTCGGCGACCTTCGTTTTCAGTTGGTCAAGGGCTTCGGCGGAGGTGTCGATCGATTCAAGTCGGGCCTGCGCCTTGTCGCGCCACTTCAGTACACCGGCGATATCCGGCGCATACTTCCGGGTCAAGCCTTTGAGTTCCTGCTGGCGCTGCAGGAGACGCTCGAGCTCCTCTGGATCACTGGGCAATTCGGACAGGTACATGCCCAATTCACCGGACACGGAGGAGAGGACCGAGGCGACGTCGCTGAGCTGCTCCCCCAGCGCGCGCAATTGCTCGTCACTCGATCGGGTCAATGCCGCTGCAGCCCGGCCGACGAGATCGGATGCGGTGTCCTCGTCGGCGCTGAATTCGCTGACGGCGTCTGCGCCGTCAATCGCGACGATCGCTTCCTGCGCTGCCTCACGTAAAGCGTCGACGTCCTGAAGGCGGTTGACCGATGCGACCAATTCAGTGTCCTCGCCGACCTCCGGGGCGACCTCGTCGATCTCGCCCACAGCGAAGGTGAGCCGGTCGACTTCTTGGGCGAGCTCCCGGCGCTTTGTCACCCGCTCCTCGAGATCTTTCGATGCCTTCCGCCACGCGGTGAACGATTCGCGGTAGCTCTCCTTGAGCGGGCCGATCTTCGGGTCGTAGGAGTCCAGTGCAGCAAGCTGCTCTGCTGGTGAGAGCAAGCGCAACTGGTCGTTCTGGCCGTGAATCGTCAACAGTTCGCCGGTGAATTCGCTCAATGTCGCCGCCGGCACCGTACGTCCGCCGAGGTGCGCGCGAGAACGGCCAGTGGCTTTCACTGTGCGCGCAGCCAAGTATTCGCCGTTCTCGTCGGCGGCGGCACCGGTGTCGTCGATAAGCGTTGCGATTCTTTCGCGGGACTTTTCGTCCAGGGCGTCGGCGTTGAATGCCCCCTCAACTCCCGCCTGCTGTGCCCCGGTGCGCACTTTCGACGCATCGGCGCGCCCGCCGGTGAGCAGACGCAAACCGGTGACCACCATGGTTTTGCCCGCACCGGTCTCGCCGGTGAGCACGTTGAGGCCGCGGGCGAATTCGACATGGGAATGCGGGATGACGCCGAGGTTGTCGATCGAGATTTCTACGAGCATGCAGACCTTTGAGCTTGTCGGGCGTGAACAGCGTGTCAGTGCGCTTCGCGCCGGGTGACAGAATCAGAATACGAGTTATCGTCCTTGACCACGGGGCCGCGCCAGCCGTTGACCGGCAAGTGCAGCTTGCGCACGAGACGGTCGGTGAACGGGCTGTCGTCGAGACGCACGAGGCGCACCGGGCGGTGGCCGTGGACGACCTCCAGGCGGGAGCCCGGCGGCATGTCCACCTGGCGGATTCCGTCGGCGACGACCTTCGCGTGCGTGGTGGTGATCAGAGATTCGACCGCGACTGTCGACTGCGGCGAGACCACGAGTGGCGTGGTGAACAGCGCGTGCGCATTATTGGGCACGACCAAAATGGCGTCGAGCTCCGGCCACAGGATCGGGCCGCCGGCGGAGAATGCGTAGGCTGTCGAGCCTGTCGGAGTGGAGATGAGCACGCCGTCGCAGCCGAACGAGCTCACCGGGCGGAAGTCGACCTCCAAGATCGCGTCGAGAACGCCACTGCGGTCGATATTTTCCAGGCTGGCCTCGTTGAGCGCCCAGCTTTCCCCCACGAGGTCATTATTGGAATCGTGGACGGTGAGATCGATGGTCATGCGGTCGACGACGCGATAATTGCGGTCGATGACCCGCCGGATAGCTGTCTCCAGGCTGTCTTCCTCCCATTCGGCGAGGAAGCCGATGTGGCCCAGGTTGATGCCCAGCACCGGCACGTCTTGTTCGCGCGCCATGCCTGCGGCGCCGAGGAAAGTGCCGTCACCGCCGAGGACGAGCACCAGCTCGCAGTCTTTCGCGGCATCTGGCCCCGGGTCGACGGTGTCCAGCCCCGCCAGGGCCGGGTAGTTATCGGTGAACGGGACATCGCGGTCGCCGAGCAAGCGCACCGTCAGCCCTGCTTCCAGCAGGAGCTCGGTCGCGCGGTTCGCTGACGCGATATTGCCTTCGCGGCGGGTGTGCGGAACGAGAAGGACAATGCGGTCGCTGTTGTTGGCGGCGCCTGCTTCCTCGGCGCCGCCAGCGTCGTGAACGACTTCTGCGGCCATTAGTTTTCCGGTCCTTCCTCTACTGCCCGGTGAATGATCCGGGCTAGTTCAGCGTCGCTCGGGGCGCTTGCGCCACCGTCGCGGACGAGCCATAGGAAGTATTCTACGTTCCCGCTCGGCCCGGGAAGCGGGGATGCGGTCGCTGCTCTGCAGCTAAGTCCCAGCTCGAGCGCCTTCCTCGCGACATCGAGCGTGACCTCCTCGCGCAATTCCGGCGACCGCACCACACCGCCGCTTCCGAGCCGGTCTTTGCCCACCTCGAATTGCGGTTTGACCATGGGCAGAAGGTCCGCACCACCGGTCATGCACTCCGCGATCGCGGGCAGCACGAGTTCGAGCGAGATGAACGACAGGTCGCCGACCATCAGATCAGCGGGCCCGTCCATCAGCTCCGGGGTGAGGTGCCGGATATTCGTGCGGTCGAGCACTTTCACCCGCTCGTCGTTCTGCAAACGCCACACGAGCTGCCCGTAGCCGACATCCACGGCAACGACCTCGCGCGCGTCGCGACGTAGCAGCACATCAGTGAAACCGCCCGTCGACGCCCCGGCATCCAACGCCCGTTTGCCGCTCACCTTGAGACCTTGCGGCTCGAACGCTTCCAACGCGCCAAGCAATTTATGCGCGCCGCGCGATGCCCAATCATCGTTGTCGTCTTTCGCGACTTTGATGGACACATCCGGCTCGACGATCGTGGCGGGTTTTTTGGCCACGAAGCCGCCGACTTCAACGCGTCCCGCTTTGATCCACTCCACGGCCTGCTCGCGGGACCGGGCGATTTTTCGGCGGACGAGCTCGGCGTCAAGTCTTCTTCTTGCTGGCGGCATGCGCTACTCCCCGTCCTGTAGGGCCGATGCGAGCACGCCGTACGCTGCTTCGTAGCGCGCCAATTCCACCGCTAGTTCGTCGGTGATGACGACCTCTTCGCCGTTTTCATCTCGCTCCACGAGGTGGGGATCATCGGTGAGCGCTGCCGCGTATTGTTCGCGCACATCATCGACGGTAACGGACGGCGTGCGCGGATCGTGCGGCTTCGGTGCGGAGGGTTTCAAATCGCTCACCACCACGCCTGCGTAGCGGCACGCGCAGCATCGGAAGCAGGCTTGACGACGACTGAACCGTTGTCTCCCCCGTGCGCCCACACGACAGAGAGAACTGTGCGCAGGGCCTGAAGCGGATTCGAGGACTCAGTGCCGCCGTCGAGTGTGACCTCGTCGCCGTTGCGCGTCGCGGTGAATCCGCCCTGCGGTGCTGGGCGGAGTTCGTCCACGTCCACGTCGTCACTGAGCACGCTCAGGTCTTCGGCGATGAACCTCGGCCGCTGAGCTGGCGGTGCAGCGATGAGCGCCAGCGGACCAGACACGCCGGTGAGCACGTGGAGCGTATCCATCTTCGCGGAGACACCGCCTGCGATATCGGTATCCAAACGGTCTCCGACGGCCAGCGGTCGGGATGAAGAGAGATTCGCCTTCGCGAGCTCGAACATCGCGGGCTCTGGTTTGCCCGCCGCCTGCGGAGTCACGCCGGTAGCGCTCGTCACAGCCGCGACCATCGAGCCGTTGCCGACCATGAGTCCGCGGTCCATCGGCAGCGTCGTGTCGAGGTTGCTCGCGATATATTTCGCACCCTGTGCAATGGCGAGAGCTGCTTCGGAGAGTTGGCGCCAACCGTTGTCCGGCGAATGGCCGTGCACAACGACCTTGGGGTACTCATCTGCAGAATCCACCGGAACAAAGCCGGCGTCCTGCACCAGTTCCGCGAACGAGGGCGCACCGATCACGAGAATCTTCTCGCCGGGTTGGGCGTGTTTCGTAGCCAACTGCACAGCGGCCTGCGCCGAGGTCAGCACGTCTTTCGATTCGCTAGCCAGCCCCATCGCAGTCAGCTTTGCAGCGACTTCCGACGGCGGCCGGGACGCGTTGTTGGTGATGTAGGCGGCAGATAGACCGGCACCTTTGGCCGCAGTGACGGCCTGCACTGCATTTGGGATCGCATTGTCGCCGGCCCAGACGGTGCCGTCCAGGTCGAGCAATAATGCGTCGTAAAGCTGCGTGATTCTCACAGCAGGTCTCTCCCCTTCGTCAGCGCTACTTGAATTCCTTCAGGCGGTCGGCTGCGTCGGTCAGCTTGTCGGAATCGACCTTAGCCACGTGCTCGAACCACTGCTTGGCCTCGTCGGTGCGGCCAACCTGCGCGAGCGCGTCAGCGTACGCATAGGACAGGCGGATGTGCTCGAAGCTGTCGCCCTTCATCGTCGGATTGAGCTGCTGCAGCGTCGCCAACGCCGACTCATGCTGGCCCATATCGTGGCGCGCGCCAGCCATGACGATGGCGAGCTCGATCCGCGAATCCTCGTCAAGCTCGCGCGCCTCTGGGCTGCGACCGATCTCGAGGGCCTTTTCGGGGCGGCCGAGACCACGCTCCGCATCCGCCATGACGGCGAGCAGACCCGGGCCGCCACTCATGCGGCGTGCAGCGCGCAGCTCGGAGAGCGCTTCTTTCCACTCCCCTGCGTGGTACGCGGCGATGCCCGCTGCTTCACGCACGACACCGACGCGGCCGGCCCGGTTCTTCGCCGCGCGGGCGTGGTTGAGCGCCAGCTTCGGATCGTCCGCCATCCAAGTCGCAGCCATGATCATGTGCTTGGCCACGCGGTCGGCATTGTCCTTCGACAAAACGCGCAGATCCTGCAGCACCGACGGGTCCAGATCCGCGACATCGATATCGTCCGGGATCGCGGGCTCGTTCTCTTTCTGAGCCATGCGGTCCTCGCGGAAGCCCTGGCGGTACGGGTTGGAGCGGTCGTGGCGCACCTTGTTGCCGCCGCGGCGGTTATCTCGCTTATCGCCACCATGGCGGCGGTCGCGGCGGTCGTCCCGATCCCGGCCTCGGCCGCGGTCACGGTCACGGTCACGGCCGTAGCCGCCGCCATTTCCACGGCGGTCGTTATCACGGTTGTCGTAGCTCATGTGTTCCACGTCCTCCCTCAATGCCTGACCGGTTGATTAATTAGCGATCTTCACGCCGGCGAAATTCTTCTTACCGCGGCGCAACACGAGCCACTGGCCGTGCAGCAAATCGTCTTCACCCGGCTCCCAGTCCTCGGACTCGATGCGGGCGTTATTGGCGTATGCGCCACCCTCCTTGATAGCGCGGCGGGCTGCGCCCTTCGAATCGACCAGGCCGGTGCCGACCATGAGATCGACGATCGTGCGAGGAGCACCCGGCTCAACAGTGAAGACGTCAGTCTCAGAAACTGCGGCAGCAAGTGTCGGCTCGTCAAGCTCGGAAAGCTCAGCGCGGCCGAAGAGCGCCTGGGAGGCGAGCTCCACTGCCTTGGTCGCCTCTGGGCCGTGGACGAGGTCGGTCATCTCGCGTGCCAGGCGCTTCTGAGCTTCGCGCTTGAATGGGCGCTCTGCGACCTCGGTCTCGAGCTCGTCCAGCTCCTCCTTGGTCAGGAACGTGAACCAGCGCAGGTAGCGGATAACATCGGCATCGGCGGTGTTGACGAAGTACTGGTACCACCGGTACGGGCTGGTCATCTCCGGGTCGAGCCACAGCGAGCCGCCGCCGGTGGACTTGCCGAATTTCTTGCCCTCGGAATCCGTCACGAGTGGCACCGTGAGAGCGTGAACAGCTTCGCCGTCCATGCGGCGGTTCAAGTCCACGCCCGCGACGAGGTTGCCCCACTGATCCGAACCGCCGACCTGCAGGGTGCAGTCGAGGCGGCGGCGCAGCTGCACGTAATCGTTTGCCTGCAGCAGCATGTACGAGAATTCGGTGTAGGAAATGCCGTCGTTGTCCAGACGGCGCTTGACAGTGTCACGCGAGAGCATCGTCGCCAACGAGAAGTGCTTGCCCACATCGCGTAGGAAGTCGACGACCGTCATATCGTTCGTCCACTCGGCGTTATTGACCATGATTGCGGCGTTATCGCCGTCGAAATTGACGAATCGCTTGAGCTGCCCGGAGATCCGGTCGGCCCAGTCGCTCACCGTATCCGCGGTATTCATCGTGCGCTCACCAACGTCGCGCGGGTCACCGATCATGCCGGTGGCACCGCCGGCGAGCACGATCGGGCGGTGGCCCGCCTCCTGGAATCGACGCAGCATCAGCAGCGGAACAAGGTGCCCGGCGTGCAGTGACGGCCCCGTCGGGTCGAAGCCGGCGTACAGCGTGATCGGCTGCTTCGTCGCCTCGTTGAGTGCGTCCAAATCAGTGGACTGATTGATCAGTCCGCGCCACTGCAGTTCATCGATGATCGTTGCGCTGTCAGCCATAAAGCAGTTCCTTCAAGCCTCGTTCACTAAGGGGTGGGTATTCACTATTCGGATTGGTGTGCCGCAAGCAAGCTAGGCGGTGGGGTACGGCTGTGCTTCGTCGATAAGCAGCACCGGGATGCCATCGTCGATGCGGTACGCGACACCGAGCCGGCGATTGACCAGCAATTGCTCCTCGGAAAGATATTCCAAAGGTCCCTTGTCCTGCGGGCAGGCAAGGATATCGAGAAGCTGCGGGTCAAGCGTCGGAGTGTCGGCCGTCATGGTCGTTCATCGTACCCTGCTTAGGTGTCCTCTAGGCCCGGTAGGTCGCCGAAGGCCTCCCGCAGCGTGCGAGCCTGCGAATCCATCGCTCGCAGATTCTGGTCGAGAATGCCCTGCCTGACTTTGTCCGCCGCCGACGTCAGCGTGCCCAGCGATCCGGACATGACCTTCACCGCCTCCGGGCTGCGGTACTGCGGTGCATCGAGGTAGGTCGTGACCACTTCCGGCAGATAAATATTGATGATGTCCCAGATATTCTGCTGGTGCTGCGGGGCCGAGATGAGATCGTCCCAGTGTTTCAAGATGAAGCGCAGGTTTTTCTCCAGCTCCCGCGCCTGCGGGCCGACAGGTTTCGGCGGGCGCACGTCGTACAGCGGTTTCAAAGCCTCGGTGAGCTTTCCATCCAATTCCACCGGCGCCGGCAGCATTGGCGTGCTGCTCGCCCCGAGTTGCTTTCGCTCGGGCGACGGCGTCAACGCGACTCCTGCTCCCCACGCCGCCGCTGCCGCGACTGGCCACAGGAAGCCGAGCCCGATGGCAAGGTGCAGCACAATCACGAGGACCGCAAGGGTCATTCCGACCAGGTTCTTGCGGGAGGTGAAAAAGCTCCCGCCACCTCCCTGACCGCTGTCCGAAGGGGAAGTATAAGGGTTACTGGTAACCACGAATCTCCTTGAATGCGTCGCTCAAATCGCCGTTGATCGCGTCGAAGACGGCGCCGCCGGTGACGTCGGCCAGTTCTTGCATTTGGTCTGTCTGCGCCTCACCGTAGAGGATGACGAAGACTGGGATGCTTCCCTTGCCATTCGTGGCCGCGGCGTAGTCCTTCTTGAATTGGTCGAAGGAGCGCCCCGCAGTCATCGCGCCGTCGCTTAGTAGAACAAACGAGCTGATGCCGGAAGCTGGGTCGGTCTTTTCGGTGACCTCCATGAGAGTGTCGTAAATATTGGTCTTGCCAGCTGCATTCAGGTCGTCGACATAGGTCTGGAATTTCTGCTTCGCCGCAGTATCAGTGGTGCTGAAGGTTCCGGTGACCGGCTCATGCGGAGTGTCGGAGAAGGACTGGAACGTGACCTGCTCCCCGTCGCGCAGCGCGACGTTGCCGGTGTCCGTCGACGCAGAACCGTCGATGAAGGACGTCATGATTTGCTTCAGCGAATCCAGGCGCTCGCCCTCCATCGAGCCGGAGGTATCCAGAACGAACGAGGTCGTGCCACGGCGACGGTATTCGTTGTTGTACCGCTGCACCAGCGCGGCGACTGTCTCCTGGCTCGCCGGGAACGGCAGCTCAATCACGGTCTGTTCGCCGAGCTCCGCCGGCAGATTGTCGACATCTCCCACCGGACGTCGGAAGGAATCGGCGATCTCCTGCTGGTGATCCAACAACCAGTCAGCCAACGCCTTGACCTGGTCCTTCGCGCCTTCGTGCTTTGGATGAGTCAGCGTGGACAGCGGGTAATCAGCGGAGACGACACCGTCAGCGGGCACGATCACCTCGATCGCCGCACCGTTTTTGCGCATCTGGTGCAGGGTCGACTCGTAGTTCACGATCGCGTCGGCCTTGTCGGGGTCCTCTTGGAAAGACTCAGCGAGCCAACCGGAGGAACCGGAGACCATCGACTGCGCCTGGAAGAGCTCGTGCAGACGTGGGCCGACCTTCGCGATGTCTTCGTCCGAGAGCGCCGAGCCCGTATCGGCCATCGCGGTGGCCACAGACACCAGCGCCGAGAAGCCGGAATTCGATGCCGACGGGTCCGTCATACCGAAGGTGAATTTGCCCTCGCGCGCGGCATCAGCGAATTCTCCCCACGTCGGCTGCTTTTTGTCCCAGCCGAGTTCTTTCGCTTTCGACTCCTGCACACCGAAGGCGACGGGGCTCGTCGCGATTTTGGTCTCGTCGGCGAGTGCACCACGTGCGCCGATCAGATCCATGTAGCGGTTCGTGGCCAGCCACGTCGCGTCGATAGCGTTGTCGTATTTGCCGTGTTTGAGGTCCTGCGAATTCTGCAAGGTACCGGCCGGGAACTCGAGAGTGATCGGGAAGCCGAGCTCCTCCGACGCCTGCTGAACAAGCGGCTCGAGATCCTTTAGCTCAGTAGCCGCGAGGATGCTCAGTTCTTCCCCGCTGCCACTACCTTTACCGCCACCGAAGCCGCCACCACCGTCGCCGCTGCCGGTCAGCCCGCAAGCAGTGAGCGCAGCTCCAGTCAGAAGTGTCAACAGCAGCGCTAGTAGTTTTCTCATTTCTCCTGCTCCTCCTGGTTGCGGGGCGGCACGGTGCCGTAGCGCATGCCCACGCCTTCGATGAGTGATTCAAGTCGGTCGTAATTGGGCGGATCCACCGACGAGACGTAATTGGACGGCGGCGGCAGTTGTTTCTCTTCCAATGCCCTGGTCAGGTAATCGTTACTGGACGGACGGAAGCCGTGCATGGCAGCGAGTTTCTGCAGCTGATCATCGGTGGACAGCAGTCGGCCGAGCTCTTTGCCTTCTGCGCTGATGCCGACGAGCCCGTGGTTGGCCAACACCGTCGGATCCAGCTGCAGCAGCACCATGTCGTCTTTGATGCGCGAATTCGACTTCATTTTTTCGCCGAGGAATTGCGCCTCATAGACCAAGACCATGGGCGCTGATCCCATCCCTTGACTCAGGTAGTCGTTGAATGGCCCAGCAGAAGACGACTGGGTGTAGCCCTGGCCGGTGAAATATGGCGAGATCTGTTCAGTCAGCCATTTCACGTCGTTGGCTTTGTCCGGTTCCCGCTCACCGAATTGCCACGCGAGGATGGACAGGAACATTGCCGCCGAGTTGGAAGTGCGGATATCCGTCGTGGAAATCTGCACATTGCGCGGCGAGGGGAAGGTGTCGCCGAGATCGCGCCAGCGCTTCCCTTCCTTGGTCAGGTCGATATAGGCGTTGACGTCCAGAATGTAGCTGTCGCCCTCGCGGCGCACCACACCTGCGCCTTCGAGCAGTTCCGCAATCGGCTGAAATGTCGCTACCGCCATCGGCGAGAAGAACGGGTAGTCGGTGGAATAGCCGGAGCCTTGGTCGGTGACTTTCTGCGTCGCCGGGCTCGACGACGGGAAGACGAAGTCCTGGTCTTCCAGCTTCACCTCAGTGGCGATTCGGCGCGAACCTGCGGTACTGACATTCACAGTGAAGCCGAGCTCCGCCAGACGCTCCACAACTTCCGGGTCCTCGAAGTACTCGCGTTTCTCGGAACCGATTACCCCGTGGATTTCTTTTGTGCCTTGGGCACCGAGGCCTCCCTCAGCGCCGCCGTCACCGCCGCCGAATCCGGGGATCACTCCCCGTCCCATGAGGACCGCGGCAATAGCGACGATCGCCAAAATTATGCCGACGATGACGGAGCATCCGCGCCCACTGCTGTTGGAGCTTCCAGTGGCCTGTTGTGTGGTCATGGGCACAGTTTAAGGTGCCGTTCAGCCCCGCGCAGTGAAACAGACGGTAGCTAGGCGCCGCGCACGGGAGTCTGTGCCCACTCGCGCGCCGCGGCATTGGCATCGTCGACACGCTTGCGCTGCTCCGCGACGCGAACAGCAGCGGTTCCGCCACGCGTGGAACGGGATGCCACGGCACCATCGATCGTGAGTACCTCACGCACATCAGGGGTGAGACGCTTATCGACGCCGGCGAGCTCCTCATCCGTCAGATCCACCAAGTCCACCCCGCGTGCCTCCGCGATGCGGACGCATGCGCCGGATGCTTCGTGCGCCTCACGGAACGGCACGCCCTGGCGGACCATCCACTCGGCCAGGTCCGTCGCCAAGGTGAAGCCCGCTGGCGCGAGTTCACGCATGCGGTCTTCGTGGAATGTCAGCGTGGACACCAGGCCCGTCATCGCCGGAAGAAGGATGCGGAGCTGGTTGACCGAATCGACGATCGGCTCCTTGTCCTCCTGCAGATCGCGGTTGTACGCCAGCGGCAGGGCCTTGAACGTGGATAGCAGGCCGGTCAGGTTGCCGATGAGACGGCCTGTCTTGCCGCGTGCGAGCTCTGGGACATCTGGATTCTTCTTCTGGGGCATGATTGACGAGCCGGTGGACCAGGCATCGTCAAGCGTGACGTAGCCGAATTCCGGCGTGGACCAGGCGATGATCTCCTCGGCCAGGCGGGAGATGTCCACGGCGATCTGGGCGAGCACGAACGCGCCCTCGGAGACGAAATCGCGCGAGGACGTGCCATCGAGGGAGTTATCGGTGGCAGAGTCGAAACCGAGTTCCTCCGCGATCGCCTCGGGGTCGAGCTGCAGCGACGAGCCCGCGAGCGCACCGGAACCGTACGGCGAGACAGCAACGCGCTTGTCCAGGTCGCGGATGCGCTCCAGGTCGCGCAACAACGGCTGGGCGTGCGCCAGCAATGAGTGCGCGAGAAGGATCGGCTGCGCCGCCTGGAAGTGGGTCTTGCCCGGCATGATGGCATCCGGGTGCGCCGCCGCCTGGTTCGAGAGAGCTTCAACCAGATCAGTCACGTCAGCCGCCACGTCGCGGAATGCATCGCGCACCCACATGCGGAACATCGCGGCGACCTGGTCGTTGCGGGAACGACCCGCGCGCAGCCGGCCGCCAAGCTCCGGACCGACGCGGTCGATCAGGCCGCGCTCCATCGCGCCGTGCACATCCTCGTCGGTCGGAAGCGGGCCGAAGGAGCCGTCGGCGACATCGCGGCCGAGCTGGTCCAGCCCATCGAGCATCGCTTCAAGATCGGAATCGGTCAGAAGGCCCGCGCGGTTGAGCACCTTGGCGTGCGCCTTGGAGGCCAGCACGTCATACGGGGCCAGAATCCAGTCGAAGTGCGTGGACACCGACAGGGCGAACATCGCCTCCGACGGACCGCCGGAGAAACGTCCACCCCACAGGGCGCCTTCGTTCGTGCCGTGCTGCTCCATCTTTACTTCTCCTGGGCAGCTGCGTTAGCTGCTGCCCTGTCGCGCTTGTTGGCGATCTGGGAGGACAGGCCGTGAAGCTTGACAAAGCCCTTGGCGTGAGTCTGATCGAAGGTGTCGCCGGTGTCGTAGGTGGCCAGGTTGAAGTCGTACAGCGAGTGGTTGGAACGACGGCCGTTGACGGTGATGGAGCCGGCGTGCAGCACCATGCGGATATCACCGGTGACGTGCTCCTGGGTGGACTCGATGAAGGCATCCAGGGAGCGCTTCAGCGGGGCGAACCAGAGGCCGTCGTAGACCTCCTCGGACCAGCGGGCGTCGATAAGCCTCTTGTAACGGGCGAGCTCGCGCTCAACCGTGACATCCTCGAGCGCCTCGTGCGCGGTGATGAGTGCGACTGCGCCCGGTGCCTCGTAGACCTCGCGGGACTTGATGCCCACCAGACGGTCCTCGACCATGTCCAAGCGACCGATGCCGTGGGCGCCGGCGCGACGGTTCATCTCTTCGATAGCCTCGAGGACAGTGACCTTGCGGCCGTCGATCGCGACGGGCTTGCCGCCCTCAAAGGAAATGATGACCTCGTCCGGAGCGTTGCCCAGCGCCGGGTCCTCCGTGTAGGCGTAGAGGTCCTTTGTCGGCGGGTTCCACAGGTCCTCGAGGAAGCCGGTTTCGACGGCGCGGCCCCACACATTCTGGTCGATAGAGAACGGCGATGCGGCGGACTGCTCAATCGGCAGATCCTTGCCCTCAGCGTACTCGATAGCCTTGTCGCGGGTCCACGCGTAATCGCGGGCCGGAGCGATGATCTCCAGATCCGGGTCCTGGTTGACGAAGCCGACTTCGAAGCGGACCTGGTCGTTGCCCTTGCCGGTGCAACCGTGCGCGACGTGCGTGCCGCCGTGCTCCTTGGCTGCGTCGACGAGGTGCTTGACGATCAGCGGGCGGGAGATCGCGGAAACCAGCGGGTACTGCTTCATGTACATGCCGTTCGCCTTGATGGTCGGCAGGCAGTATTCCTCGGCGAACTCGTCGCGGGCATCCACGACGATCGACTCGACAGCGCCGCAATCCAGCGCGCGCTGGCGCACGGACTCCAGGTCCTCGCCGCCCTGTCCCAAGTCGAGGGAGACAGCGACGACCTCGCCGCCGGTCATTTCAGCCAGGTACGGGATGGCCACGGAGGTGTCCAGGCCGCCGGAATACGCGAGAACAACGCGGTTGGTCATGACAGTCAATGCTCCTTACTTCAGCAGTGTGAAATTCCAGGTCTAAAAATTCAGTTATCTAGCGTGGGGTTTCCAGCTAGTCGTCATCGCTGGGCTCGTTTTGCACCTCGCCCATGAACTCAGCGGCGAGGTCGGCGCCCGTGAGCGGTTCGCGCGCGAGAACGAACACCGTGTCGTCGCCCGCGATTGTGCCCACGACCTTTTCTAGTGCCACTCGGTCAATGTAGCTTGCCAGGTACTGTGCCGCGCCCGCAGGGGTGCGCAGCACGGCGATATTGCCAGTGTGGTCGATGGACACGACGAGCTCCGCGAGCATGCGGCGCAGCTTGTCGCGCGGGCCCTTCGGGGAAGCCTGGAAAGACTGGGCTTCCTCCCCCACCGCGTAGTACGAGCGCCCGCCACCCGTGGGGCGCACCTTGCGCGCCCCGAGTTCGTCGAGGTCGCGCGACAACGTCGCCTGGGTGATGTCGATGCCCTCGTCCAGCAGGAGCTCCGACAGCTGCACCTGCGACGACACACGCGTGTGGTCGAGAATGGCCAGGATCTTCGCCTGGCGCACGGCGCGTGAATTCGGTGTTGTCATCGTGTCTCCTCCACACACTCGTTCAGTGTCGCCTCAAGTGCGGCGACAGCGCGGTCAAGCTCCTCGTCCGTGATCGTCAGCGGCGGGGTCAGGCGCAGCACATGATCCGTCGGCGCATTCAGAATCACGCCGTGCTTCAGGCCGACGCGCACCGCGTCTTTCGCCACCGGCGCCGACAAGACGACGCCCAGCATCAACCCGCGGCCGCGCACATGGTCGACGCCAGCAAGCTTATCGACGGCTCCTGCCAGCCCCTCGCCCTTCTCTTTCACCGCCACACAGAATGCGTCGTCGACGATATCCAGCACCGCATTGGCTGCCGCGCAGGCGATGGGGTTACCGCCGAATGTCGTGCCATGCGCGCCGGGGGTGAACAGCGCTGCTGTTTTCGCGTTGGCGACCACCGCGCCGATCGGCATGCCGCCAGCCAGGCCCTTTGCCATGGTGACGATGTCCGGCTGGACACCCGACTGCGTGAACGCGAAGAAATCTCCGGTGCGGCCGACGCCGGTCTGCACCTCATCGACGACCATGAGAATCCCGTGCTCGTCGCACAATGCGCGGACATCGTTAAGGAAGCCTTCCGGCGCCGGAATCACTCCCACTTCGCCCTGGATCGGTTCCATAAAGATCGCCGCGACATCGCCCGCATGCTTGTCGACGAGTTCGCGCACATGTCCGATATCGCCGTAAGCGTAATACTCGACTCCCGGCACTAACGGCGCGAAAGGCTCCCTTTTCCCGGGCTGGCCTGTGAGCGAGAGCGCGCCCATCGTCCGGCCGTGGAAGCCGTTCTCGGCCGCTAGCACTGTCGTCCGTCCGGTCAAGCGGGAGAGCTTGAATGCCGCCTCATTGGCTTCACCGCCGGAATTGCAGAAGAAGACTTTAGCCTCCGGGTCACCGAACTTCTCGCGCAGCCGCGCCGCCGCATTCAAAGCCGCATCCGACCCGAAGCAATTCGAGATGTGTCCGAGCTGGCTCACCTGCGTCGACACTGCGTCGATAAGCGCTGGATGTCCGTGGCCCAGCGAGTTGACCGCAATGTCGGCCAGCATGTCGACGTAGTCGTTGCCGTCAGCGTCTGTCACCGTCGCGCCGTTTCCCTTGACGAGGTGGAGCTGCGGTGTGCCGTACGTATTCATGAACACGTCGGTCCACTTGTTCAGCGCGTCCTGGTTGCCTGTCGCCGTCACTGCGGATCATCCTTCCTGAACACAGTTCCGTCCGGATAGTTCTCTTTCTCATAATCGTCCGGCAGCACCATTGTGCCCACGCCGCCCATGGTGAGCAGCTCAAGGAGCACCGAGTGCGGTATCCGCCCGTCAATGACATGCGCTGCGTTGACTCCGCCTTCCACCGCAGTCATGCAGGCCTCCATCTTCGGGATCATGCCCGAATCCAGATCCGGCACCATGCGCGCGAGCTGGCTGAACGTGATCTTGGACAGCAGCGAATCCTTATTCGGCCAGTCGGTGTAGAGGCCCTCCACGTTGGTGAGCACGACGAGACGTTCTGCTTTGAGCGCCGCGGCGAGCGCACCCGCCGCCGAGTCTGCGTTGACGTTGTACACATTGCCGTCATTGCCCGGGGCGATGCTGGACACCACAGGAATGCGCCCAGCTTCGATGATGTCCATGACGGCAGACGGGTTCACATCGACGATCTCACCGACCAGACCGATGTCCTTCTTCTCACCGTCGACCTCGACGTAGCGCTTCTGCGCCGTGAACAGACCGGCGTCTTCGCCGGAGGTGCCTACTGCATACGGACCATGCGAGTTGATGCGCCCCAACAGGTCGCGGCCGACCTGGCCGAAGAGCACCATGCGCACGACATCGAGGATCTCTGGCGTGGTCACGCGGAAGCCACCGATGAACTCGCCGCCATCGAGTCCCAACTGCCCCAGCATCGCGGTGATCTGCGGGCCTCCACCGTGCACGACGACCGGCTTCGCGCCAACCGTGCGCAAAAAGACCATGTCCGCGGCGAAAGCAGACTTCAAGTCATCGTCGATCATGGCGTTGCCGCCGTATTTCACCACGACGATCTTGTCGCGGTAGTGCTGCAGCCACGGCAGCGCCTCAGCGAGGACGTGCGCGCGGTCCTGATTGCTCAAATTCAACAGTGAACCTCCGCTCCTACGTCGAGTATTCCGAGTTGATTTCCACGTACGAGTACGACAGGTCCGTGGTGCGCACACTGGCTCTGCCCGGGCCGCCGGTGCCCAGATCCACGAGCACCTCGACATCTGCCCCGCTCAAATCCACGTCCCGCGCGCCGGGTGCGCCGGTGCTGTCGACGCACACCGGGGTGCCGTTGAAGGAGACAGTGATCTTCTCCGGAACCATCTCCGCATCCGCCATGCCGACGGCGGCGAGCACGCGCCCCCAGTTCGGGTCGGAACCGAACATGGCGCATTTGACCAAATTGTCGCGCCCGATGGTGCGCGCTGCATTGAGAGCCTGCGTGTTATCGGCGGTGCCTTCCACCGTGATGACGACGCGCTTGGTCACGCCCTCCGCATCAGCTTGCAACTGACGGGAGAGTTCCTCGCACAGCTCGATGACCGCCTCAGTGAACTCCTGGGAGGTCGGCTGCACACCCGATGCGCCCGACGACATCGCGATGACTGTGTCGTTGGTGGAGGTCGCACCGTCAATATCGAGCGTGTTGAAGGTTTCGCCGGCTGCTTCACGCAGAGCCGAATCCAGCACAGCCGAACTGACCACGGCGTCGGTGGTGATGCATGCGAGCATGGTCGCCAGCGACGGCGCCATCATGCCCACGCCCTTCGCCATGCCGCCGACACTCCATCCATCGCGTGTGACGATGGCTTCCTTAGACACCAGGTCCGTCGTCAGGATCGCCTCCGCCGCGAGATGACCGTGATCGCCCAGGTTCTCCCCCAGCTTCGAAATGCCGGATCGGATCGTGTCCATCGGGAGCAGATCGCCGATCAGGCCCGTGGAACACACCCCGACCTCAGACGGTTTCACACCGAGCTTGCGCGCCGTGGCCTCTTGCATCTCCACTGCGTCCCGGTCGCCCTGTGTGCCGTTGCAGGCATTCGCATTGCCGGAGTTATAAACCACGGCGGAAAGCGTGCCGTTATTCAGTGCGTTGCGAGTGACCTTGACGGGGGCCGCAACGACCTTGTTTCGGGTGGTCACCGCAGCCGCGTCAAAGCGCGGGCCATTATTGACCACCAACGCCATATCCGGCTTGCCGGATTGCTTGATTCCTGCCGTGACTCCAGCCGCCGAGAACCCGGCGGGGGCTGTCACACCTGTCGTAGCCATGTCACATTCCTTTACTTCAAAATCAGCCGCGCGATGAAAGGCGTCGACCCGTCTATGGCGCTACCGCCGCCAAGGGAAGACCGTCCGTCTCTTTGAAACCGAGGGCGAGGTTCATGCACTGCACCGCTGCCCCACCGGTCCCCTTGGTGAGGTTGTCGATCACCGACGTGACCAGCAGAACACCAGCCGATTCATCGACTTCGACCTGCATCAGGCACATATTCGTTCCCACGATGTGCTGGGTCTGCGGCTGGCGCCCCTGCGGCAGCAGTCGCACGAATGGTTCGCCCGCGTAGAACTCCTCGTAGGCAGCACGCGCATTCTCCTCAGTCACGCCCGGCTTCAACGGTGCCGTGATGGTAGAGAGAATGCCGCGCGTCATCGGCGCCAACACCGGTGTGAAACTCACCGACACCTTCTCGTCGGTCACCTCAGACAGGTTTTGCACCATCTCCGGGGTGTGGCGGTGCTTGCCTGCGGTGTTGTACGCCTTCACCGATCCCATCGTCTCAGCGCCAAGCAGGTCCACGTTGGCCTTCTTTCCCGCGCCGGACACACCGGTCACCGAGGCGACATTGAACTTCGGCTCCACCAATCCGCGGGCAGCCGCCGGCAACGCCGCGAGTGTCGCACCGGTAGGAAAACACCCGGGAATGGCGATCCGTTTGGCACTCGCAATCTCTTCGCGGTGGCCCGGCATTTCCGGAATTCCGTAGGGCCAAAAACCGGCGTGATCGGATCCGTAATATGCAGTCCAGTCTTCCGCGTTACGGAGCCGGAAATCCGCGGCGCAGTCCAGCACCAGCGTGGACTCGGGCAATGCAGCGCCGATTTCAGCAGAGAACCCGTGAGGCAGTCCGAGGAAGACGACATCGTGTCCGCCCAGCACCTCGACTGTGGTCTCCTCGATCACACGGTCCGCCAGTTGCGGAACGTGCGGAAGCACGTCAGCAGCTAATTGACCGGCATTCGAGTTTCCGGTCAGTGAGCCGATTTCAAAGGTTCCATCGAGAAAGCGCGGGTGCCCGACGAGCAGGCGGAGGATCTCCCCGCCCGCGTAGCCGGTGGCGCCTGCTACTGCGACTTTGATGGTCATAGCGTCAGGCTACACAGCACCCACGCGCTTTGCAAATAATTCAGCGCAAATAATTTTATGCGCGCATCTCTGCGCCGAATTCCTTCTTCGCTGCCTCTGCTGCGGCAAGTCGGCCTTCAGATGCTTCGTCCTCGGTGAGGGTGCGATCCGGTGCGCGGAACACGAGCCCGAATGCGAGCGACTTCTTTCCTTCGCCCAGGGACTCGGAGCGGTAGACATCGAAAAGCGTAACGCCCTCGATCAGCTCGCCGGCATTGTTTTCCAGCGTGCGGCGCACAGACTCAGCCGGGATCTCCTCGTCCACGACCAGCGCGACATCCTGATGCAGCGCCGGGAAGGACGACAGCACCGGCGCGGGAAGCTTCTCGGCCAACGGCAGTGCGGTCAGGTCGATCTCCATCGCGCACGTGCGTGCGGGAAGGCCCAGTGTCTCAAGCACCTGCGGGTGAAGCTCACCGGCGTGGCCGACCACGAGGTCGCCGCCGTCGACCGACACAGACAGTGCGGCACAACGGCCGGGGTGCCACGGCAATTCCTCGGCGGAAGAGATCTGGAGGTCCACTCCCGCGGCCCGCGCGACGACCTGTGCGGACTCGACGGCATCCGACCATGTGTAGGCGCGCCCGTCACCCCACGGACCTTCGAGCTCCGTATTGCCCGTCGCCACAGTCGCGGCGTGAAGGTGCTGCAGCGGCAGCGAAGCGATGAGCTCTTCGATCTCGGCGTCAGCCGGACGCTGAGCGACGCTCGGCATCGGCGAAGAAGCAGCCGACTTGTAAGCGACCTGTGCGACGGAGAACAACGAAAGGTCGTTGCGTCCGCGCGCGACATTGCGGCCGACTGCCTCGAGCATTGCCGGCAGAAGCGTCGTCGCCAATACTCCATAGTCAGCGTCGAGCGGGTTCTGCACCGTGACCACGCGGCGACGGTCGTCGTCGGCCTCCAGACCCCAGGTGTCCAGCACCGTATTGGACATGAACGGTGTCGGGATGACCTCCGCGTAGCCGGAGTAGGCCAGCGCGTGCGTGACAGCGCGGCGACGGCGTTGCAGCGGTGAGAGGCCACGGCCTCCGCGCGGTGTCGGCAGCTCGAGCGGAATTTCGTCGAGGCCCTCAAGTCGGACGATCTCTTCGATCAATTCCACCGGCTCGTTTAGGTCGGTGCGCCACGTCGGCGGGGTGACGGAAAGAACGGTCTCGCCATTGTCCTCCGCCTGTTCGACGGAGCAGCCGACCTCTTCCAGGCGCTTGACCACCGTCTCAACCGAGTAGTCCACGCCGATCAGCTCCGACGGCTGCGTCGCGCGCAGACGGATCGCGTCGGGCTTCGGTGCATCGCCGACGATCGTGCGCTTGTCGGTGACAGTTCCGCCCGCAATCGAAACGAGCAACGCGCATGCCAGATCCAGGGCTACCTCGACAAGGGCGGGGTCGACGCCACGCTCGAAGCGTCGAGAAGCTTCCGAGCTCAACTTGTGGTGGCGTGCGGAACGCGCGACGGTCAGCGGATCCCACGTCGCGGCCTCGAAGAAGACGTCGGTGGTGTCGTCGCCGATCTCGGAGGTCGTGCCGCCCATGATCGCGGCGAGCGACTGGATGCCATTGTCATCGGAAATGACCACATCACCCGGGGTGAGCGTGCGCTTGACGTGGTCGAGGGTCTCGAATTCTTCGCCACCAGAGGCATTGTGCACCCGCAGACCGCCAGCGATCTTATCCGCGTCAAAGGCGTGCATCGGCTGGCCGAGCAGCAGCATGATGTAGTTGGTCACGTCGGTCGCGGCGTAGACAGAACGGATGCCAGCGAGCATGAGCGCACGCTTCATCCAGAATGGCGCCTGCGCAGCCGGGTCGATGCCTTCGACCTTGCGAACACCGAAACGCAGCGCCTTCGTCGATTCCTCGACGGTGATCGGCAGAGCTTCGCCTGTGGGCTCCGGCACGGCAGACAGATCAATACCGCTGATCTGCGGCTCCACTGCCACGTCCTTGTACTCCAGCCCGAAGGCGGACGCCACTTCTCTGCCCAAACCGCGCGCCGAGAGAGCGTAGCCGCGGTCCGGGGTGACGTTGACCTCGAAGATCGTGTCGTCGAAGCCGCCGAGCACCTCGCGGGCATCCTGGCCCGGCTCGCCGGCGCCTTCCGGAAGAACGATGATGCCGTCGCTCTTTGAGGTGAAGCCCAGCTCCGCCTCGGATGCCATCATGCCGTTGGAGATGTGGTCGTAGGTCTTGCGCGCGGAGATCTCGAATCCGCCCGGCAGCACAGCGCCTGGCAGGGACACGACCACGAGGTCATTGAGCTTGAAATTACGCGCACCGCAGATGATGCCCTGCAGCTCGCCGGTGCCGTTGGCGTCGCCGGCGTTGACCTGGCAGTAGCGGATCGGCTTCTTGAAGTCGGTGAGCTCCTCGATCTCCTCGACACGGCCGACAACGAGCGGACCCGTCGTCTCCGGCAGTGGCTCGTAGCCCTCGGTTTCAAAGCCGACACGGACGAAGCCGGCATCGAGCTCCTCGGAGCTCACGGACCAACCGGGGTTACCGGCGTTGTTCAGCAGGGACGTCAACCATTTCTGAGAAATCAGCATTTTCTACTCTCCTTAGACCTTTCCCTGTTACGCCTGAACACCGAATGGCAGCGTGAAGCGGACATCACCTTCGACCATGTCGCGCATGTCCGTCAGCCCGTTGCGGAACTGCAGCGTGCGCTCAATGCCCATGCCGAATGCGAAGCCCGAGTATTCCTCCGGGTCGATGCCAACAGCACGGAGGACATTCGGATTGACCATGCCGCAGCCGCCCCACTCGATCCAGCCAGCGCCGCCCTTCTTATTCGGGAACCACACGTCCACCTCCGCGGACGGCTCGGTGAACGGGAAGTAGTTGGTGCGGATGCGCGTCTTGGTCTCCGGGCCGAACAGCACCTTCGCCAGGTGGTCGAGCGTGCCGCGCAGGTGCGCCATCGTCAGCCCCTTGTCCACGGCGAGACCCTCGACCTGGTGAAAAACCGGTGTGTGCGTGGCGTCGAGCTCGTCAGTGCGGAACACTCGTCCCGGGCACGCGATGTAGATCGGCAGATCGCGCTCCAGCATCGTGCGCACCTGCACCGGTGAGGTGTGGGTACGCATGACCTGGCGGGAGCCTTCCTCGCCAACGTAGAACGTGTCCTGCAGGGTGCGTGCCGGGTGGTCCGGGATGAAGTTGAGCGCGTCGAAGTTGAAGTACTCCGCCTCGACCTCCGGGCCTTCGGCGACTTCCCAGCCCATGCCGACGAAGATGTCGGCGATCTGCTCGCTCAACGTCGTGATCGGGTGCATCGCACCAGCCTGCGCACGCGACGTCGGCAGCGTGACGTCGACCTTCTCCTCGCGCAGCTGCTGCTCGCGGTGCTCCGCCTCGCGCTCGGCGTGCAGTTGACTGTAGCGCTTCTCCGCGCGACCGCGCGCCATGTTCACGAAACGCCCGGCGTCCTTGCGCTGGTCCTTCGGGATCGAACCGAGCGACTTACGAGCCTGCATGATCGGCGACTGCTCGCCGAGGTGCTCGCGCTTGACCTCCTCCAACGATGCCAGGTCCGGCGCCGCTTCAAAGGCCGCAATCGCTGCGTCAGCCGCCGCGTTCAGGTTCTCCTCGGTCAGTTCGATTCCCGGGGCTGGAGCGTTCCCGCCGTTATCTGCCACGTGTGGTCACCCTGTGCCTTTCCACCGCCTAAAACGCGCGCGGTGTGTCTGCTTCAAAAACGCTGACAAGCATACCTGTCGTCCGTGCATTAGTTTGAAGGAGGTCAAAGGCGGAAGAGCTCGACTGAAAGGGCGGTCAATGGAAGAAGAAACACCCGAGATTCGTTCCCGTACTGTCCCACCAGTCAATCCGCTCGAGCAGCTACACGAATTGGTTAAGGAAGCCGATGCGTGGGTCGACTTCCCCTTGCCAGACCGATCTGTTGAGAATCGCGATGTGAACTTGCCTTGAACTTTTCGGCAGTAGGCGCCTCACTTTTCTGGAGTGTCGCTCAATGCCTTCGCCGACTCCCACAAGCAGATCGACGCCGCTGTGGACAGGTTCAGCGACTCGGCGGAACCCTGAATGGGAATGGAAACGGTGTAATCGGCGGACTCGAGGACATCCCCGGGCAGCCCGTGGGCTTCGTTGCCGAACAGCCACGCGGTCGGCTGGTCGAGCACACCACCGGAATCGGCGAGGTTGACGTCGCCGTGCATGGTGGTGGCGAACGTCGATAAGCCTGCTGCCCGCAGTTGGCCGAGCACTCCCTTGATGTCGCGCTCGCGGGCGACGGGCACGTGGAACAGCGAGCCCGCGGACGAGCGCACGACCTTCGGCGATTCCGGGTCGACCGTGTCGCCAGCGAACACCACGGCGTCGGCGCCGAGCGCGTCCACGAGCCGAATGATCGTGCCCGCGTTGCCCGGGTCGTTCGTCTCCACGCACACCGCGACGAGTTTCGGCCGCCCCTTCAGGATCGATCCGAGCGTCCATGTCACCGGCTTGCACACCGCGAAAAGGCCTGTCGTGTGCACCGTGTCGGTCAGCGTCTGCGCGGCCTTGTCCGTAATCGCGTGCGTGAACACGTCCATGTAGCCCGCCGCCGTCACCACATCCGCGAACCGGTCGGCCGCCGCCTCCGTCACGAACAGATCAGTCGCCGCGCCCGTCGCCACAGCCGCCTCAACGGAGTTCTCCCCCTCCGCCAAAAAAGCTTTCGCTTTACGACGCCCCGCCGCACGGTTCAACTTCCCCGCGTTGACCACGCGCGGAGTGCGTTCAGTGAAAGGCTGAGAGAAATCGAGGCTCATGCTGACCCAGCGTATAAGCAGCATCACGCAAGCGCTATTACGCTATCCGTGTGACATCGTTGCGCCAGTGGATCAAGGCGTTCCCCGAGTCGCCGGCACCACGCCGGTGGTTTATCGCGGGGAGCGCCCTTGTCGTGTGCGCTGTTCTCGCAGTTTTGGGACTCCTCCTGGCCGGTGCCCCTGTAGAAGCCAGCGCCACAGCTCTCCGGGTAGGAGTTCTCGTCATTGCGGTGTGCACACTAATTAGCCCACTTCCTTCTACCATTGCGTTTGCTGTTTTATTGCAGGTTGCGGCAACAAATACAGAGTTGCAAAGCCCAGTAGTCTTTTTCGGCACACTCGCCGTGGCAACGAACCTTTCTCTCTGTTTGAGTCCTGCGGCCAGCGGACTATGCGCAGTTGCCCTTTGGTATCTCGCGCTCACACGAGTGAGCGCTGGGGAATTTATCCCCGATGATGTTGAACCCAGTGCGATCCTTGGTGCTTTCATCATCGTGGTGTGGACTGGCGGACTAGTCATCCGCGAAACCTTGATCAACAAAAGAAGAGACTCGGAGAAATTTCAGCAGCAGATTGAGGACGAGCGCGACCGTGCAGTTAAAGCACTCCACGGATCCGTCGCTGCGTCGCTCACCTCCGTGGTTCTTCGCAGCGAGTCAATGGCAATGAACGCACCGGAAAACTCCCGGCAGGATTCTCTCCTTATCGCCGAAGACGCGCGCCGAGCCATGCGCGAAGTCCGAGAACTGATCCGTTTCATGCGAACCAACGACGAATCTGAATTCGCATCGGATGATTATCAAGGCTCGTCGGACCTGCTCAATCACCTTTTGATTATCGTCGGCAAGATTCGCAGCCACGGATTCTCCGTCATCGAGTCCGGAATCAACGAGGCTGTCCTATCAGGAATTCAGATCCAAAATGGTTACGCCGTATTCAGAGAGTTGCAGACGAACATCCTGAAGTATGCTGACCAAACCAAACCAATCATCGTTGCTGCTGTTCGCGACGAAGAAGTCGTGACCATTGCGATCCAGAACACCGTCGCCGATTATGCACCAGATGTGGCCATGACAACAGAGATCGGTCTCACTGAAGCAGTTAAACTGGTAAAGCGGGACGGCGGAACCTTGTCCTTCTCCAAGGTCGACTCCACCTGGAGAAGCGAGCTCACGTTCCCTCTCGCAAAACGCGGCAACAGCAAGGAACGAAAGTAGATTTCACCAGGTCGCACTAGTGTACTTTCGTACCGTCTTTTCGAATCATCGCCTAAAAGCTTGTTCTCAGCTTCTTACGGATTCATAATCGTTGGAGCTACTAGAAGTACTTTTTCTACCTCTGTCATTTCTCCGAAAGGAAACATCATGAAGAAGATCTCCGCGCTTACTGCGTCTGTCCTCGCCACCGCTGCTCTCATCCTTGCGCCGTCCGCACATGCGGAAGAGACCGCGCCTATCACGTCGGAGCAGATTCAGGCAGATAACGCCGCCGTCGAAGGCGAGTCCGATGCCCCGGCTCTCTCCTTCTACACCGGCGCAATGGGCGACATGCTGAATTGCGGTGGCTACATCGGTCGACTGTGGTGCAAGAAGTAGTTCGAAGTAGATCTTCATCTTTGATTTTTCTTTAGGTTTTCATGAGCAGCGGTATCGACAAGCACATCCGAGTCTTCCTCGTCGACGACGACCCGCTCGTGCGCGATGTCCTGAACCGCTACCTCACTTCTGCTGACGGCATTGATGTCGTCGGTACAGCATCGAGTGGCCCGGAGGCCCTCGAGCTCATCGACCCAGAGGAGATCGACCTCGTTCTCTCGGACGTCTACATGCCCGAGATGGACGGGCCGAGCCTGCTCGGTCGCCTCAATCAACTTCCGAAGACGCCGGCCTTTCTCGCGATCACCTCGCTGGAGAACGACCGGAAGATGCTCGATGTTCTGGCCCAGGGCGGGCGCGGATACATTCTGAAGAGCCAGCCGCCGGAAGAGATCGTTCTTTCTGTGCGCCAAGCCGTCAGCGGCGGAACAGTCGTGTCCCCTGCCGCGATGACGAAACTCGTGCGCTATATCTCTCCCGAAGACACGCCTGTCGAATCCGCACCGCAACAGCGGACCTACCCCGACGGCATCACCGACGGTGAAATCGATGTCCTGGAGCTCCTCTGCGAAGGGTTGAGCAATTCCGATATCGCACGTCGTCTCAGCTACTCCGAGTCGACGGTGAAAAAGCACGTTTCGCATTTGCTCACTCTCTACGGGGTGTCCTCGCGTCTCGATCTCGTCGTGCACGTTCTCGGCGGCAAATAGCTCACCCGCATTCGCGGGCCGGCTTCTACTTACACTTTCGTTCCTTTCCGCAGGTCGCTCCGCAGCTGCACGGAACGAAAGTCTCTGACCTGCAAACTTAGGTACCAAGAGGCTTGTTTTTCCTTGTTTGTGCTCTGTGCACGACTTAAGTTGAACGTCATCAGCGTCCAATCGATCACTGCCAACGATCACAGCCGGGGAACTTCCCCGGAACGCGCTGCCGAAGTATTCAACACGAGAAAGGAAGAACCTGTCATGGCCCGCTACACCCGCCGTGCAGCTGCTGCCGCACTCGCAGCACTGATGACCGCAACCGCCGCTGCAAACCCCGCAACCGCTGCAACCCTCGAAGAGTCCGCTCCGGAGACCCCGGCAACCAACGCCAAGCTGCCGATCATCCACACCTACCGTGGCAGCGACCACCTCAAGGCAAACGTCCTCAACCCGCGCCCGGTGTGCAATTCCACCGAGGACTACCGCACCGTCGTCTACAAGGTGACCGACAACTTCCTGCCGGTTGGCACCATCTCCACCACCAACCTGTCCGACAAGTCCATCCCGCTGCAGCAGGAGCTGTCCCGCACCCAGAACATCTCCGCAAGCATCAACGGCTCCAAGACCGAGACCCTCGAGCTCGGCGGCCAGGCTTCCAAGAAGGGTATGCAGGGCAGCATCGGCTACTCCCTGGCTAAGTCCCTCGGCTGGGATGTCTCCGGCTCCCTGAGCTGGACCGTCGGCCAGCAGATCGGCCCGTACGACGTCCCGGCTGGCAACACCGGTGAGGCTTCCTACGGTTTCCGCACCGTCACCATGACCGGCACCCAGCAGCGTTGCAAGCCGAACGGCACCTGGGCTACCCCGACCGCTTGGGTTGCCAACATGCCGGTCAAGAACGAGGTCCGCGTCAAGAACTACGACACCCCGGCTGACTCCTGGGCACCGAACAAGGGCGCACAGGTCACCAAGCCTGTCGACAACCCGAACCCGGCATACCACTCCGACGTGGAGAAGATGAACGAGGGCGAGACGCTCGACGACGTCAACAAGGTCAAGGACAACGACTCCGAGGACGTCACCAACAAGAAGATCGACGTGAACGCTCCGAAGCCGGAGGCTGACAAGGACGCTAAGGCTGACAAGGACGCTAAGGCTGACAAGGACGCTAAGGCTGACAAGGAGAACAAGAACGCCAAGGCGGACAAGGACACTACCGTCGAGGCTGTCGCCGACGCTGAGACCAAGAAGGTCGAGGACTCCAACAAGCCGGCAGCTGATGCCCAGAAGCTCGACATCGAGCCGTACTTCACCACCTCCAGCTCCAAGGCTGAGGGCTTCGCAGGCTCCGTCGCTCTGCGCGCTAAGAACGTCGGCACCGACCGCTACTGGGGTGAGTTCCCGGCGATCACCTTCCGTGTCGAGGTCCGCACCGAGGACGGCCCGAAGGGCGTCGACCGCCTGATCACCACCACCAAGGCTAACGGCGCTCACATCCGCGACATGGGCTACAACCACGACAAGGGCGTGCGCACCTTCGAGGTCACCCTGTCCAACCCGGTCAACGCTGGTGACGACGTCCTGCTCGGCGCCTTCTCCTTCGGCGACGGCAACACCAAGGAAGGCCGCCTGTCCAACTACATGACGGTCACCCAGACCGGTCGTCTCGCCGGCGACAACTCCACCGGCAACGACCAGAACGTTGACTCCCGCAAGGCCACCGTCAACGACTTCGGCAAGCCGCACAACGGCCTGTTCTAAGGCGCTGGTCTAAGGGGAGCTCCACCCCGCGAAGATTGCTTCAACCTGTCCGCACGCACTGCGTGTGGGCAGGTTTTCGCGTTATTGATGGCTAGTCGTCCGCTACGGGAGTCCGGTCCAAAATCTCGGCGATGGCCGTAGCGGGCACGACTGTCTTTTTCGCGTCTAAGTGGATGAGCTCGCCCATGGCTTCTGTCCATTCCGCAACTACGACCCGGTGGCCCTTCATCGTCGTTTCAATCAGGCCTCCGTCGACATTTCCTCCGGCGACAATCACGAGCACAAAAGCGATGTCCCCATCGTTGACGAACCGCGCCGCTTCCGCCAGAGCATTGATCGAACGGTGGCGGGACAGCTCCTTCAGACCGAGGTTGTGATCCACAAACGTGCCCTGCTGCGTCACACTCAAAGTGCCGTTCCAATATTTAATGTCCGCGACGACGACTCCGCCACGGGTGGAGATAATCTCGCCCACCTGAAGGGATTTCTCCTTCTCGGCTTGCTCGATCAGAGAGCCCAGAAAACGGTTCCTTTCCCGCGCCTGCAGAGTGGAAAAATCTAAACCGGAGAAGATGACCGGTTTGACCGCCCGCAATTCATTTTCCCGCACCCGTGTCAACGAAGAGCTTTTCCCCGGGCGGATATAGACATCGTGGGCGATCTGCACCTCGAATGGGAGCGCATTCTCCAGATCCAACCCGACCTGCTGCCGGCGGTAGAACGCCTCAGCGTACGTCTTCATGTGCGGGTGAGCATCAAGCCCGTTGAATGTTCCGCGCCGAGCTTGCTTCACCAGCGGACTCAATTTTTCGACGCTTTGTGCATTCCGTGCGCGCTTTTTCACCCACCAGAATTGAAACCGCAGAATGAAGCCGAGGGCGACAATCGTGACCACAGCCATGAATCCACGAGAAAGCCAGTGCCCCCACCCGGCATCGACGATCACGGCAATGACATTGACTATCAGCGCGAAAGAAGCCCACACCCCTAAAACGACGAGATTGAATTTGATGTTGAAGCGCAGAGACGCTTGTGCGGTTTGAGTGCGCTGCCACTTCTCGGCAGGATCCGCCGGATCGAATCTCTCTGGATCACGCGAGGAGGCCTGGACCGCACGCTCAAAGAAAAACCATGCACCAGACGACGGCGGTTTCCCTACGCGCAACGCCATGAGTGCCCAGTCTTCCCGCCGCCGCTGAAAAAATCGCTAATTGGCCCGTCCCACGGCAGCACGCTGAGCCGAGCACAGACAATTACAGCACAACGCCCCGCTGTCCCGGGGTGAAACCGGGAGCAACGGGGCGTCGATAAGCGACCGCACACTCAGTCAATTACATCTCGAATGGCCGACGTGAGCTCACGCACGAGCTCATGGAGGCGCAGAAGGTCGTCCTCGCCGACCTTCGCGGCGACAGCGTTGGCCCATAGATACTGGCGAGGAGCTAGTGCGGCGAGTTGCTCGTAGCCACTTTCAGTAAGTGCCAGCAATTGGGAGCGCTTGTGTTCTGGGTTCTCGCGCCACTGGACTGCACCGTTCTCGACGGCGACGTTGGCTAGGCGTTGGACACTCTGTCTCGCGTGGCCGAGACGCCTGGCGATCTCCGCTACCGGCAGCGGTTCTTCGATGAGCATACCGAGCACCTGCCACGAGGCAGGCGTGATCTGGGAATCTTCAGTAATTGAAGCTGCGGACTTGTCTAACGCGCCTGCCAGCTCAAAGACCGGCATTACTAGGTCAGTGAGCGCGTCGCCTTCAGGAGTTCTGCTTGACATCGAGCGCCTCAATGAATGCCGGAAACGCCTCGGGGTTGCCAAGGTAGAGGTGTTCCCATGCGCTCGTTACAGCATCTGGGAACAGTTCGATCTCCCGCAGGACCGCAGCCGTGAACTGCACCGGATAGAGACCGGAAGCGGTGATCACTCCGGCGTCGCTCACCACGGGGTCATGGCGGTAAAGGTCTCCGCCTTCGTAACCTGTGGCAGCAAGAAACTCAGGGGCATTGGAGGTGTGCTGACGGTGGTCCAAGACACCCGCCCGCGCGAGCACAAGCGTTCCACCGCAGATCGCCGCGACGGGGGTTCCGTTGGCTTCACATTCGCGCACGGTTTCCACGAGAGCGTCGTGGCCTGTTTCGTAGGTGTCGCCCCCGGGAATGACCAGGAGACTCAGATCGTTCGTCTCGAGGTTCTGCAGATCCTCATCGGGTTCCACGAGCATTTCACCGAGTGTTCGAACAGCTGCCTTTCCATCCCCGACGAACCGAAGTTCGCAACTCTCGGGTTTCACCTGCCGCGCCCGCGCTACGAGGGTCGTTAAGTAGGCATATTCCCAGTCGGCCATAGTGTCCGTCGCGTACACCGCGATAAGTTTCATCATAATTGACAGCATACTGTCACCTTGTATGTGCGGCAATGTGAACTGGGGGCCGATCTACTGCCTATTTTCACCGATGACATGGAAACGCCAAACGCCCCGTGCACCAGGCGAAAAGCTGGAGCAACGGGGCGTCGATAAGCGAAAAGCTCTTAGGCGGCCTTCGGAGCGTTGACGTCCTCCGGCAGAGCGTTCTTCGCGACCTCGCAGATAGCGGAGAACGCAGCGAAGTCGTTCACAGCCAGGTCAGCGAGGATCTTGCGGTCCACCTCGACCTCGGCCAGCTTCAGGCCGTGGATGAGACGGTTGTAGGTGATGTCGTTCATGCGGGCAGCAGCATTGATGCGCTGGATCCACAGCTTGCGGAACTCAGACTTGCGGGCGCGACGATCGCGGTACGCGTAGGTCTGGGAGTGCAGCCACTGCTCCTTCGCCTTGCGGTACAGGCGGGAACGCTGGCCGCGGTAGCCCTTAGCGGACTTGAGGATGGCGCGACGCTTCTTCTTGGCGTTAACTGAGCGCTTAACACGTGCCACAGTGATACTTCCTTACTTGTGAGAGATGTAGGTGTTTATTTCTGAAGGCAGGCGCTCTATTAAGCCTTGCCGAGGAGACGCTTGGTGCGCTTGACATCGCTCTTAGCGACGTCAGTGGTGCCGGAGAGCTTACGACGACGCTTCGCCGACAGCTTCTCGTTCAGGTGGCGCTTACCAGCCTGCTCGCGGCGCAGCTTGCCGGAACCGGTGACCTTGATGCGCTTTGCGGTGCCCTTGTGGGTCTTCTGCTTCATAGTGGTAAATCCTTTAGCTTTACTCGTTACGCCGGCGGGGCCAGCGGAACTCTACTTCTTACCCTTGCGAACGGGCCCAAGAACCATGGTCATGTTGCGGCCGTCCTGCTTCGGACGGGACTCGACCTGGCCGACCTCCTGGATGTCCTCGGCGAGGCGCTCCAGCAGGCGGTAGCCCAGCTCCGGACGCGACTGCTCGCGGCCGCGGAACATGATGGTCACCTTGACCTTGTTGCCCTTCTCCAAGAAGCGCTCAACATTGCTCTTCTTCGTCTGGTAGTCGTGCTCATCGATCTTCGGACGGAACTTCTGTTCCTTGACCACCGTCTGCTGCTGGTTCTTACGGGACTCACGGGCCTTCTGGGCCTGCTCGTACTTGTACTTGCCGTAGTCCATGATCTTGCACACCGGCGGCTTCGCGTTCGGCGCGACCTCGACCAGATCGAGGTCGGCTTCGTACGCGAGCTTGCGTGCATCATCGGTACGGACAATTCCAACCTGCTCGCCGGACGGGCCGACAAGACGAACTTCCGGAACGCGGATGCGTTCGTTGATCCGAGCTTCAGCGCTGATGAGAACTCCTAGGGGTGAGAAAGACGTGTGCTGTTCGCTACCGAATCGCTTGTGCAGCGCTCCCTCACAACAAAAACCCACGTTCCATCAGCTTTGCTGTGGGACGTGGGAGTTTATCCTCAACACGGCAGTCAGCGCACATCTCGTGCGTTTCGTACCGTTGTTTTGACCCTTAGCCTTCCATCACTGGCGGCATCAGGTGGGAGAAACTCCACTTGCAACCCGCGCGCTTTGGGGCGCGTCAGGCGGTAGTGCGTTAGACGATAGCACTCTTGTGTCGCTGATCAAAATCTTCGTAAATTTCTCGGTGAGCCGGGAACCTTTTGCCCCACTCGCACCGTCTAACAGATACATATTTAACTGCGAGGAGGATCATGAATATCAACGACCAGCGCATCACGCACATCCAAAAGACACTAGCCGAGTTGCGGTCCACCACCGACCACACGCAGCAGCTTATCGACGACCTCTCCCTCACCCTCGACCACCTCCGTTCCCCCGGCCCTCCTGAGCCGACCGACCACCGCCGTGTTCCCCGCGCCGGCGGGCCAGGAATGGCTCCTGCCCCGGGTCCTCGGCCGCGCCCTATGCCGTATCCCCGACCGCCTGTCCCACCGGTGCCGCCCAACCGGCAGCCTCCGCGCCCCGGTCCGCGTCCGATGCAGGGGCCGCCGCCACAACCGCAGCCGGTGCGGCAGGGCCCTCCTCCGCCACCACGGCCGAGGCCGCAACAGGGTCCTCCTCCGCCTCCGCGCCCCAGGCCACAGCAGGGCCCTCCTCCGCCTCCGCGCCCCAGGCCACAGCAGGGTCCTCCTCCGCCACCGCGCCCCAGGCCGCAGCAGGATCCTCCTCTGCAATCGCCTGTGCCCCAAGGACCCCCGCCTCCGCCGGTCAACCAAGAGCTGCAGCCACCGCAGCAGCCCTTGCCGCAACAGGGCCAGACGCCAGAACCGGAACCGGTGAAACAAACCCCGCCACCGCCTCCGCAGCCCAGCACGCTACAGAGTCCGTACCAGAACCCGCCTCTGGAGCCACGGCCGGAGAAGCAGGCGCCCCTGCAAGAACCCCGCCCTGAGCCCTTGCAAGAACCGCGGCGCGAGCCGGCGCAAGAACCGCGCCCTGAGCTCCTGCAAGACGCGCGTCACGAGCCCGTGCAAGAACCGCGGCGCGAGCCCGTGCAAGAACCGCGTCGTGAGCCCGTGCAAGAACCGCGTCGTGAGCCACAGCACGCTCCACACCCGGAACCGCAGCAAGACTCTGCTGAACAACCGCCACAGTTGACGACGCAGGACCCGACACCAGGACCAACGCCGGAACAGCCGCGTAGGCAGCCGCCCACATTCGTGCCTCAGGAGCCAACCGGGCCGGTGAAGCAACCGATGACGACTGAGCAAAAGGTCGTTCGGGCGGCCGCTGTGCTCGGGTCGATCATCACGTTCATCGGTGCATGCTTCGGTGTGGCGCTTGCGATCCAATCGGGGCTGCTCGGCCCTGTCGGGCGCGCAGTCGGCGCATTCCTCTTCGCGCTGATTCTTCTCGGTGTGGGCGTGCGGATCGACATCCGCCGGGGCGCGCAGCCTGGCGTGACGGCGCTGTACATGACATCTTTCCTGGTGATCCAGGCTGACCTCATCTACATGACGCAGCCCCAGGAATGGCTCTCACCCACCGGCCTGAGTATCACGTCACTTGCCTTGTGGATAGCGTTCCTCGGGCTCGCTATCTGGCGGAAGAACTTGTGGCTCGTCCTGTGCATGTGCATCTCCACTCTGTTCTTCGGCGGCCCAGTCTTCGGGCCCAACGCTGCCTCCGCCTTGCTGACAATGTCCTACCCGTTGCTCGCACTCCTCAGTTCGTGGGCGATACCATCCGTCAAAACACCGAACCTGGCGTTTACCACCCGGCTAATGACTGCAGAGATGCTGATTCACCAGCTCGTCTTGCTGGCGAGCATCACCAACTTCGAGGACAGTTTGGAATCAGTAGCCGTCTTCAACTTCGTCGGAATCTTCCTCCTGATCCTCGGCGACCGCTATTTCCCCATTCGGCAGTTGTCGCCAACCACTCGCAACTGGACATCCATTTACGCGCCCGCAGCAGTGATCCTGATGTCTTACACCGTGATCTGGAGGGTCTCCCTGTGGGTGCCGGTGGTGGTCGCCCTCGCCGCCACGATCCTCGTCGGTGTCCTGTGGTTCCGTTCGCGCGGCCCAGAGGAGGCTGAGCACGCAAATCGTAGCCTCACCGGCTGGCTCGGAATGCTCCCCTTCACTTTTGTGCCAGTGGTTTTTGACACCGGTGCAGATGTGGAGCGGAAGATGATCTCTGAGAGTATCGCCGTCATTGTCTTCTTTGTTGTTTTCACAGCCGTTCTGGTGCTCGTGCGTTACCGTGCGGCGCACAGGGTTCCGTTGCTCACCGCCTGGTCGGTGGCACTTTTCTTGGTCGTTCACGAATGGATCCCGGGCACGCTCTCTAGCAGTTTGGCGCGCTTCTTACCCGCCTATGACCTCGCCGTGGGGCTAGCCCTCATCGCCTTCCTCGGATTCGCGGCTAGTCAGTTCTGGCTGTGGCGTTCACTCAAACCGGTCGAAAGGAATCTCTTCGCGGCCGGAGGCTTGTTGTTCTCCGTAGTGGGCATCGTCACTGCCTCGACGGCAATCGGTGAGCTCATCTCTCCGAACGTCTTCGGCCTGACGGCGACAAAACGCGGGGTCATCCTGAGCGAAGAATACGCTTTCCCGCAAGGCTTCCAGGTCGGATTCTTCGTCGGCCACATGATCGTCTCCATCTCCTGGATGGCGTTGGCGGCATGGCTGCTCGTCAAGCGGCCGAAGCCGGGCACCGATCCGAAGGCTGCCCGAGTCGCCGGCCTGGTCATCGCGGTCTGCGCGACGGCGAAGCTCGTCCTATTCGACATGGCCTCGCTCAGCGGTATCCCGCGTGTGATTACTTTCGTTGTCTGCGGACTGCTGCTCATCGCGGTCGCTGTGCTCGGAGCACAGCGCAATGGCGGTAGCACCGGCAGAAGCGAGTCAGCGTTAGACGGCTTCTGGGCCAACGAAAATGCGGTACCCAGTCCGTACGCTGCGACAGCACCGCACGGACGTGTCGGACCCGTGCCGAATGGTGAACCCCAGCCCGCTTTTGCGGAAGCTCCGCAGCCACCACAGGACAGAAATCCGGGTACCGAGAGCCAGGCGAGTCAGATCAGCGTGGGCGTGAGTCGCGGACCAGAACACGCACCGGAACAGGAACAGCCCCAAGGTCCCCTGCCCGAGCGCAGCGATACAGCCAGCGAGAAGACCGAGCCAGCCGCCGACAGCGACCGGAGCGCGGACAGAGGCGCGTCCGACGGGCGCGACGCGAATGGCCGCGACGCTAGCGGCCGTGACGCCGCCGACCCGGAGTCGAGCCCGAGCTAACCAAGGCTCGGGCTCAGGCGGCGGCTACTTCCCCGGAAGGACGTCGGCGAGGAACTGGCCGGTGAAAGAACCGTCGACCTTCGCGACGTCCTCCGGGGTGCCCTGGGCAACGACGGTTCCGCCGCCGGAGCCACCCTCGGGACCCATGTCGATGATCCAGTCAGCGCACTTGATCACATCGAGGTTGTGCTCGATCACCAGCACTGAGTTGCCCTTGTCGACCAGGCCGTTGAGGACGTGCATCAGTTTGCGGATGTCCTCGAAGTGGAGGCCGGTCGTCGGCTCATCAAGGATGTAGATGGTGCGACCGTTGGAGCGCTTCTGCAGTTCGGCGGCCAGCTTCACGCGCTGAGCTTCGCCGCCAGACAGAGTCGTGGCGGACTGGCCGAGGCGGACATAGCCCAGGCCGACGTCGCAAAGCGTTTGCAGATAGCGGTGAATCGAAGTGATGGGCTCGAAGAATTCGGTGGCCTCGCTGATCGGCATGTCGAGCACCTCAGCGATGTTCTTCCCCTTGTACTGCACCTCGAGCGTTTCACGGTTGTAGCGCGCGCCGCCGCACACTTCGCACGGAACGTACACGTCCGGCAGGAAGTTCATCTCAATCTTGATGGTGCCGTCGCCGCGGCACGCCTCGCAGCGACCGCCCTTGACGTTGAAGGAGAAGCGCCCGGCCTTGTAGCCGCGGACTTTCGCCTCCTGCGTCTCAGCGAACAGGGTGCGGATCTTGTCGAAAACGCCCGTGTACGTCGCTGGATTCGAGCGCGGGGTACGGCCAATCGGCGACTGGTCGACCTGCACGAGCTTGTCTAGGTGCTCGAGCCCGTCGACCTTCTTCACGCGTCCTGGAACCTGGCGGGCACCGTTGAGGCGGTTCTGGAGAGTCTTCGCCAGAATCTGATTCACCAGCGTCGACTTGCCGGAGCCAGACACGCCAGTCACGGCAGTCAGCACGCCGAGCGGCACATTCACGGAGACATTATCGAGGTTGTTCTCGCGCGCACCGACGATCTTCAGCATTCGTTGCTTATCGACGCCGCGCCTTTCCCCCGGCACCTCAATCTCCTTGCGGCCCGACAGGTAATCGCCGGTGAGCGAGTTCTTGGCTTTCTCGATGCCTTTCGGCTCGCCCTGGTAAACGATCTCGCCGCCGTATTCGCCGGCGAGGGGCCCGACGTCGACGAGCCAGTCGGAGGCGCGGATGGTGTCCTCGTCGTGCTCGACGACGACGAGAGTGTTGCCGATGTCCCGCAACTTCTGCAGCGTCGCAATCAGGCGCTGGTTATCGCGCTGGTGCAGGCCGATCGACGGCTCATCCAGCACGTAGAGAACACCCGCAAGGCCAGATCCGATCTGGGTGGCCAAGCGGATGCGCTGCGCTTCGCCACCGGACAGGGTTCCCGCGGAACGCGACAGGGTCAGGTAATTCAGGCCGACGTCGAGCAGGAAGTGCAGACGCGCTTGAATCTCACGCAGCACGGCACCGGCAATCATCTCCTCGCGGTAGCCCAGGACCAGGTTGTCCAGGTACTCCGAAGCGTCCTCGATGGACAGCTCAGTCAACCCTGCGATGGACTTCTCGCCGTGAGTGGTGGAATCCAAGCGCACCGCGAGAATCTCCGGTTTCAGACGCGTGCCATTGCACGTCGGGCACGCGACTTCACGGGTGTACGCGAGGTAACGCTCCTTGGCGTGCTCGGATTCAGACTGCTCGATCTTGCGCTGCAAATACCCCTTCACGCCTTCAAAGGCGGAGGTGAAAGAACGCTGCCGGCCGTAGCGGTTCTTGTAGCGGACGGAGACTTTGGTTGACGTGCCGTCGATAAGCGCCTTGCGGTGCTTCGCGGACAAAGATGACAACGGATCGTGCGGATCGAATCCTTCCGCCTTCGCCAGCGCGACGACGAGCTTTTCGAAATACCCCTTATTCGGCGAGGAATTCCACGGCTGGAACGCATCGACCGCAGGTGCATCCGGGTCGGGAATCACGAGGTCCTCGTCGATCTCGGAACGCGTGCCGAGACCGTCGCAGGCCGGGCACGCGCCGAACGGCGAGTTGAACGAAAATGCGCGCGGCTCGTACTCCTCCACCGACAGCTTGTGGCCGTTCGGGCAGGCAGTTTTCTCGGAGAAGACCTCGACGCGCGCCGGGTCGTCCTGCTCGCGCTCGACCCAGTCGAAGGCGACGAGCCCGTCGGCGAGCTTCAGCGCAGTCTCCACCGAATCAGTGAGGCGCTGCTTCTGGCTCTCTTTGACGGTCAGGCGGTCGACCACCACGTCGATATTGTGCTTGACCTGTTTCTCCAGCTTCGGCGGATCAGACAGCTGATGCGTCTCGCCGTCGACGGTGACGCGCGCGTAGCCCTGCGCCGACAGGTCCGCGAACAGGTCGACGAATTCGCCCTTACGTTTGCGCACTATCGGCGCGAGCACCTGGAATTTCGTGCGCTCCGGCTGCTCCATCACCCGGTCGACGATCTGCTGCGGTGTCTGGCGCTGAATCACCGCGTCGCACACCGGGCAGTGCGGCGTTCCGGCGCGTGAGTACAGCAGACGCAGGTAGTCGTAAATCTCCGTGATTGTGCCCACCGTGGAGCGAGGGTTGCGGTTCGTCGACTTCTGATCAATGGACACGGCTGGACTGAGCCCGTCTATGTACTCGACATCCGGCTTGTCCATCTGCCCTAAGAACATGCGCGCGTACGAGCTCAGCGACTCGACATACCGCCGCTGCCCTTCCGCGAAGATCGTGTCGAACGCCAGCGACGACTTGCCGGAACCCGACAGCCCCGTGAACACCACCATTTTGTCGCGTGGCAGTTCCACGTCGACACCTTTGAGGTTGTGCTCGCGCGCACCGCGCACCGTCAATTTCTCAGCCACGTTCAGTCCTTCCCACGGCGTCTCTTCGAACAAACCTACCAACACCATTCCAACTACTCTTGGGTGCCATGAATTCCCTCAAGCTCCACCACGTTTCCGTGTCCAGCATGGACAACAATTGCTACCTCATCAGCTCAGGTGACCAGGGCTTGCTTATCGACGCCGCCGCCGAGCCCTCCACCCTCCTTTCCATGGCCGAATCCGCCGGGGTGCAGATCACCGACGTGCTGACGACGCACCGTCACTGGGACCACGTCGGCGCCCTGGAAGAGGTGCTCGCCAAGACTGGGGCGACGCACTGGGCCTCCCACCTCGACGCCCCTGCCCTGCCTGTTCCGCCGGATGAGGAGCTCAACGAAGGCGACGAGCTTTCGTTTGCCGGCCACAAACTTCCCGTCCACATCCTCCGCGGGCACACCCCCGGCGGCGCCGCAGTCGTCGCGGAGATCGACGGTGAAATCAATCTGTTCGTCGGCGACTCCCTCTTCCCCGGTGGCGTCGGCAAGACTCACAGCGAAGGTGATTTCGTGCGCCTGTTCAACGACGTCAAGGAACGGCTTTTCGACGTCTACCCCGATTCCGCCATCGTCAGGCCCGGCCACGGCGATCCCACCACTCTCGGCACCGAACGCCCCAACCTGGATGCCTGGTGGTCACGCCGCTGGTGAAAATTCCAGCACCACTGACTCTCCACAATGTCTACAGTGGAGGGGGAACATCCGCTGAATGAAGTAAGGAAAAAGTGAGTATGATCCGCAAACTTGCTCGTCCGATGCTCGCCTCTGTGTACATCGCAGACGGCGTGAAGACGGTGACGAATGCGTCCGAGTACGCAAGCGACGCTGAGCGTGTCGTCGACACCATTAAGTCCGTGCTGCCCAGCCAGTACGCGCAGTACATCCCGTCTGACCCGGAGACCGTAGCCAAGATCAACGGTGGCCTGAAGATCGGCGCCGGCAGCACCTTCGCCCTGGGCAAGGCTCCGCGCCTGTCCGCTGGTCTGCTCGCGGCCTCCACCGTGGGCACCCTGCTGGGCCGCAACGCTTTCTGGGAGGCCAAGAACGAGGACGACAAGCAGCGTCGTCGCAACGGCGCGATGACCAACGTCGCTCTCCTCGGCGGTGTACTGCTCGCGAGCGCGGACACCGAGGGCAAGCCGGGCCTGGCATGGCGCGCGCAGGATGCTGCGAAGCGCGGCAAGAAGAATATCCAGCAGGCACTGCCGACCCAGTCTGAGACCGACAAGGCCAAGAAGAAGGCTTCCGAGTGGTTCCAGGACACCGCTGAGACCGTCTCCGAGCGTGCTCAGGAAGTCGCCGACCAGGTCACCGACTACGTCGACGACAACAAGGACGACTGGAAGAAGACCGCCACCAAGTTCGCCGACAAGGCAGCTGACCGCGCATCCTCTCTCGCAGACGAAGCCACCAACTGGGCCGAGGACACCTACAAGGACGCCAAGCCCTCCAAGATCGAGAAGTTCAAGACCAAGCGCAAGGTCAAGGGCCTCGTGGGCGACCTGCAGGACAATGTCGAGGGCGGCCTCGACGACCTGCTCCCCTCCAAGATCGAGAAGTTCAAGGCGAAGCGCAAGGTCAACAGCGTTGTCAGCGATCTGCAGAACAACCTCGACGATCTGGGCCCCTCCGAGTGGGAGAAGTTCAAGGGCAAGCGCAAGGTGAATAAGGCTGCCGACAAGGCACAGGACAAGGCTCAAAACGCCATCGACGTCCTGCAGGAGGCCTTCGAGAAGCTCGACGCTTCCCCGTCCTGGTGGCAGAAGCGCAAGTGGAAGAAGAAGGCTAAGAAGGCAGAGAAGAAGGCCAACAAGTTCGTGAAGAAGGCAGAGAAGAAGCTCAGCTAAGCCTGGCGTTCACTGACCTTCAGCGTTCGGGCCCCGCGGCAGGGAATACTCCCTGTCCCGGGGCCGTTCGTTATTTGGGAACGCACAACCCGCGGTGAAAGGAGATTCAGGTTGCCGCAGATGGGATCAGCGCCGGACACACGTGCCGAAGAGCAACGCCACGTGAACACGCTCTTCGCGCATTTGGACCGTGAAGTCGCCGCGGCCAGCGCTCGGCTGGAGGAAGTCCAGGGCGCTGTCGACCCCGATAACCCGGACGCGGACGCTCTCGTGCGCCGCGAGACCGAGTACCACGCGCTCAACGCGAAGCTCGACGATCTCAATGTCGCGGAAACCGGCCTCGTCTTCGGGCGCATCGACATTGCCGACGACGACCCCGAAAATCCCGTTCCCAGCCGAGGCGACCTGGACCGTCGCTATATCGGACGCATGGGCATCGATGACCGCGCGGACAACTACCGCACTCTCCTGCTCGACTGGCGCGCACCCATGGCTCGCCCATATTACTTGGCGACGACGGCGCATCCGGAAGGCGTCGAAAAGCGCCGCAATATCCGCATGCGCGGCCGCACGGTCGAAGCTGTCGACGATGAAATCCTCTCCGGCGACCACGCCGACACAGCAACCCGCACCACCGACGTCGGCAGCGAAGCAGCTCTGTTGCGCGCGATGAATTCGCCCCGCACAGGCCACATGCAGTCGATCGTGGAGACCATCCAGCGCGAGCAAGACGAGATCATCCGCGACCCGACGCGCGGCGTCCTCGTCGTGGGCGGCGGTCCCGGCACCGGCAAGACAGCTGTGGCGCTGCACCGCGTGGCGTACTTGCTGTACACGTGGCGCGACCAGTTGGCCCGCACGGGCGTGCTCGTTGTCGGCCCGAACCGGACATTCCTGGACTACATCTCACGCGTCCTGCCGGAACTCGGCGAGACGGGCGTGGTGCTCAGCACCGTCGCCGACCTCGTCCCTGGCATCACGCCGACTGGCTCGGACTCGCTCGTCGCACGTGAAGTCAAGGGAACAGAAGACATGGCGATCATCCTCAAACGCGCCGTGCAGAACCTCCAGACGGTCCCCGAGAACAATATTGACCTGCGCATCGACGGCATTGACATCGCCGTCACGCCCGCCATGATCACCGCCGCACGCACTCGTGCGCGCCGCTCGCGCAAGCCGCACAACGAGGCACGCGCGTATTTCGCGGATCACCTCACCCAGCTCATCGCGGAGGCGCTCGCAGAGAAGATCGGTGCGGATCCCCTGGGCGGGACCAACCTGCTTTCAGAGGCAGACGTCGACCAGTTGCACGACGATCTCGCGGAGGAAGGGCAGGTTGCAGGGATCGTCGATAAGCATTTTCCTGAACTCGACGCTCCTGCCGTTCTCGCTGGTCTCCTGGGCTCCCGCGACGCGATCGCGGCAGCCGCGCACGACTACGACGACCTCACGCGCGACGCGTTGTTCCGCACCGACGGGTGGGCTTTCACGCCCGCAGACACAGCGCTTATCGACGAACTCTTCACCCTCACCGGCCTTCCCACCCCCTCCGACGAAGCCGAAAAAGCCTACAAAAAGTGGCGGGAACTCGTCGCGGACGCCGAAGACGCTCTGGACATCCTCGCCTCTTCCGCCAACACCGATACCGACGACGAATTCGAAGCCGAAGTGCTCTCCGCCCACGACATCATCGACGCCGAGACCCTCGCCAGCCGCCAACGCGAAACCGACGTCCGCTCCACCGCTGAGCGCGCGCGAGCCGATCTGAGCTGGGCGTACGGCCACGTCATTGTCGATGAAGCCCAAGAACTCACCCCCATGGAATGGCGCATGGTGTTCCGGCGCTGCCCGTCCCGGTGGATGACTCTGGTGGGCGATCCCGCGCAAACGTCCTCGCCCGCGGGTGTGGAGACCTGGGCCGAAGCCCTCTCCCCCTTCATCGGCGACCGGTTCCGCTTCCATGAGCTCACCGTCAACTACCGTACTCCCGCCGAGATCATGGAATACGCCCACGATATCCTCGCCGAAATCGACCCCGGTGCCGCTCCTGCCGTGACAGTCCGCTCCACCGGCGAACCCGTGCGCCTGCTGCCCGCAGGAACCGATCCAGGAGCTGTCCGCTCCGAACTCGAGTCGCGGGGCGGGCTGACCGCTGTTGTGACCGTCGATAACGTCGGCGCCGTCAAAGGACTCGAATACGACCACGTCGTCGTGGTGGATCCCGACACCATCATCAACGCCTCGCCACAGGGGTGGCAGGACCTCTACGTCGCAGTCACGCGCGCCACGCAGACCCTGACGCTCATCGGTTAGCGCGCATCTTTTTCCCAGTTCGGCTCGGCTGCAGCCGGCGAAACGCGCGGGGCTAGCTAGGCGACAGTGTGAACGATCATCACGTCGCAATCCGACTGGCGGGCGACGTCGGCAGGCACGGAGCCGAGCAGACGACCGGTCAGGGAGTTGATGCCTCGGTTGCCCACGACGAGCAGCTCGGCGTCGTAATCGGTGACGATGCTCATCAAAGCTTCAACGGGAGTGCCGGGGCGCACTGCGGTCTCGACGTTGTCCAGGCCAGTCTCCTTCGCGCGCTCAACTGCGGAAGACAGGTTCTCGCGTGCAGTGTCGTCGCCGAGGATGGTGTTGGAATCCTGGCGCAGAGCGGAAGAGACCTCTTCTTCGGACTCGTAGTAGGCGCAGCCGATGACGAGCTTGGCACCGAATGCTCCAGCGAGCTCAGCCGCGCGCTCGACGGCGAGCAGGGAGGACGCAGATCCGTCCGTACCGACAACGACGGTGTTGTAGTTCATAGCCATGGTGCACCTTCCGGATTGACACGTTGTCCTCGCCTTTCGTGGCCCGGCAGCGCCGTGTTGCCGAAGGCGATACTCCAGGCCACTATATACCGGCTTCTTTCACACCGCGGAGCTCCTTGCGTAGATCGGCGATCTCGTCGCGCAGTCGCCCGGCCAGCTCGAATTTCAGCTCGCGGGCGGCGCTGGTCATCTGGGTGGTGAGGTCGGCGATAAGCTGTTGAATCTCGTCTTGCGCCATGGACGATGTGTCGCGGCCTTCGAGCATGGATGTCTCGCTGGAGCTGGACGCTTCTTCGTCGTCGCTGCGCTCGTAGACCTCGTCGAGGATATCGGCGATCTTCTTGCGCAGTGGCTGCGGATCGATGCCGTGCTCTTCGTTGTAGGCGATCTGCTTGGCGCGACGGCGTTCGGTCTCATCGATGGCGGCCTGCATGGATTCGGTGATGTCGTCGCCGTACATGATGACCTCGCCGGAGACGTTGCGGGCAGCGCGACCGATGGTCTGGATGAGCGATTTCGTGGAGCGGAGGAAGCCTTCTTTGTCGGCGTCGAGGATGGCCACGAGGGAGACTTCGGGCAGGTCGAGACCCTCGCGAAGGAGGTTGATGCCCACGAGCACGTCGAATTCGCCGAGACGCAGCTGGCGCAGCAGCTCCACGCGCTGCAGCGTGTCGATGTCCGAGTGCAGGTACCGCACCTTGATTCCGTTGTCGAGGAAGTAGTCGGTGAGGTCCTCAGCCATGCGCTTGGTCAAGGTGGTGACCAGGACGCGCTCGTCCTTCTCAGTACGCTCGCGGATCTCGTGGATGAGGTCGTCGATCTGGCCCTTCGTCGGGCGGACGGACACCTTCGGGTCGACCAAGCCGGTCGGGCGAATGACCTGCTCGACGAATTCGCCGCCGGCGGCTTCGAGCTCGTAGTCGCCCGGTGTTGCCGACATGTAGACGGTCTGGCCGACGCGATCCTCGAATTCGTCGAAGGTCAGCGGGCGGTTGTCCACCGCAGACGGCAAGCGGAACCCGAATTCGACGAGGTTACGCTTGCGGGACATGTCGCCTTCGTACATGCCGCCGATCTGCGGGACGGTGACGTGGGACTCGTCGATGATAGTGAGGAAATCTTCCGGGAAATAGTCGATCAGCGTCGCCGGCGCAGACCCCGCCTCGCGGCCGTCGATGTGACGCGAGTAGTTCTCGATGCCGGAGCAGAACCCCACCTGCTGAATCATCTCGAGGTCGTATTCGGTGCGCATACGCAACCGCTGCGCCTCGAGCAGCTTCCCGCGGTTCTCCAGGTCCTCGAGGCGGTCGGCGAGCTCGAGCTTGATCGCCTCGATCGCTTTTTCCATGCGCTCCTCAGTGGCCACATAGTGCGTCGCCGGGAAGATACGCAGTTCGTCGCGCTGCTGCAGGACGTCGCCGGTGAGCGGGTGTATGTAGTACAGCGAGTCGACTTCATCGCCGAAGAATTCCACGCGCACAGCGACTTCCTCGTAGGCCGGGATGATATCCACGGTGTCGCCTTTCACACGGAAGGTGCCGCGCTTGAAGTCGACGTCGTTGCGCTCGTATTGGACGTCGACAAGCAGGCGCAGGAAGCGGTCGCGCTCGATCTCCTCGCCGACGCGCAACAGCAGCGAACGATCGAGGTAGGACTGCGGCGTGCCAAGGCCGTAGATGCACGACACGGAAGAAACAACGACCACGTCGCGTCGGCTGAGCAACGCGGACGTCGCAGAGTGGCGGAGACGCTCGACATCGTCGTTGATCGACGAGTCCTTCTCGATATAGGTGTCCGTCTGCGCGATATACGCCTCAGGTTGGTAGTAGTCGTAGTACGAGACGAAATACTCGACGGCGTTATTCGGCAGCAGTTCGCGCAGCTCGGTAGCCAGCTGCGCCGCGAGCGTCTTATTCGGCGCCATGACCAGCGTCGGGCGCTGCTGCTGCTCGATCAGCCACGCCGCGGTCGCCGATTTACCCGTACCGGTCGCACCCATGAGCACGACATCGGGCTCCCCCGCGCGCAGACGCTTATCCAGCTCGGCGATCGCTTTCGGCTGGTCGCCCGACGGCTCAAATTCGGACTCGACCTTGAAGAGTTTCTCGGTGCGCTCCACCTCCCCCACCGGGCGGAATTCAGAGTGCGACAAAACGGGGTGCTCAGCAGCAAAAGCCATGCACGCCAGTCTAGGTCAGTTTCGCTTTTCGCTTATCGACGCCCCGCGCCAGTTGCGATACCCTTCGTTCCCCAGTCAAAATGTTGCGACTTACTTTCAGCTGCACTTAAGGTTGTGTGTATGGTCCTCCGACATTCGCACACCGCAGCTCGCGCCGCCATCACGGCGGCGGGACTACGGCATGCGGATGTGGCTTCTTATTTGGGGATCGACGCCAGCAAGCTCTCCAAGTCGCTCTCAGGGGTGCGGCGCTTCAACGCCGTCGAACTGGAACGCTTGGCGGAGATCACCGGTGTCACTGTGGACAGTCTGAAGCCGCTGGCTCACACCGATCACGACTCGGATGCTCACCCGCGTGAGGCCGAGTGGGCTGCCCGTCGCCGCGCGATTGCCGCAGCCGCATGGCCGCTGTTCACCGCGAACGGCTACCAGGCGGTCAAGGTCGCTGACATTGCGCGGGAGGCAGGAGTGTCCAGCTCCGCTGTGCATTACTACTTCCGCTCCAAGAATGATGTCTTCCTCGCCACTCTCGATCTTTGCTCGGAGCAGGCGGCGGAAAGGAGGGCAGGGGTGGCGTCGATAAGCGATCCTGCCCAGCGTCTCGTGCGCTTCGCGCAAATCCAGCTCGACGGTTCGGCGGAAGCCACCCGCGAATGGACGACGTGGGCGCAATTTTGGGCATCGTCACCGATGTTCGAGGACGCGAAAAAAGCGACCGCACTGGCGTACAGCCGCTGGGACGAGCAATTGCGCGCCATCGTGCTCGAGGGCATGGCGTCCGGCCAATTCGCCGTCGACGAGCCCGACGAGATGTTGGGCGCAGTCACGGCGATGATCGACGGACTCGGTGTGCGCATGCTCACCGGCGCCTTGTCCGCCAGCGACGCCGCAGCCGCAGTGACGGACTATCTGAATACGTGGATGACAGCGCCTGCTGTCTCTGTGAAGGAGAACGCATAGACATGGTTGAACTTTCGCGCCGGCAGTTGCTCGGCGCCGCGGCGGTGGCAGGATCAGCGACCGCGTTCGCGGCGTGCTCGCCAACGATGCCGGCTGAAAACATCGACACGTCGGGCCCGCCGCGCAAAGGCGGCACGCTGCGCGTCGGACTCGTGGGCGGCTCCACCGCCGACACCGTAGACGCGCACATTCCCGCCAGTGCCAGCGACGCCGCACGTGTGGTCAATCTGTACGAGCCCCTCGTTCGCCGCGGCTACGAATACGAGCTGGAAAACCGCCTCGCCGAGAGCCTCGAGCCGAATGAAGACGCGACCAAGTGGACCATCCGGCTGCGTGAGGGCGTGAAATTCTCCGACGGCCGACCGGTGCGCCCTGAGGATGTGATTGCCACCTACGAACGCGTCGCCGACCCAGACGACCCGAAGAACGGTGCCGGCTCCATCGCGCACATCGAGGCGATGAACGTCGTCGACGACCGCACGCTGACGATCTCCCTGTCGCGACCCGATGCGACCTTGACGGAGGCGCTCGCCGAGTACCAAATGGGCATCGTCCCTGAAGACTACGACCCGGAGAACCCGATCGGTGCCGGTCCCTTCAAGCTGGTCAATTTCTCCGCTGGCCGCGAGACCATCATGGAGCGCAACGAGCACTACTACCTCGGCCCCGCCAACCTGGATCGCGTCGAGGTCGTCGACTTCTACCAGGAAGACGCGATGCTCAACGCGCTACTGTCATCGCAGGTCGACGGCATCGGCGCACTCAATCACGCGCTTGTCCGCGTCATCGAAGCGGACCCGCGCATGCACGTCGTCAGTTCCGAATCAGGCATGTGGCTCCCCTTCACCATGCGCGTTGACCACGAGCCTTTCGACGACGAACGCGTCCGCCAGGCCATGCGCCTCGCATGCGCGCGTCCGGGCTTGGTCGACCAAGTCTTCTCCGGCGAAGGTCAGGTCGGCAACGACATGTTCGCGCTCTACGACCCCGCGTACCCGCACGAATTCCCCCAGCGCGAGCAAAACATCGAAGAAGCAAAGAAATTGCTTGCCGACGCCGGCTACCCCGACGGCATCGACGTCACCCTCGCCACCTCTGAGATCGCCTCTGGTGCTGTCCGCGCCGCGCAGGTATTCACGGAGCAGGTCCGCGAGGCTGGCATCCGCGTGAAGATCGACCAGGTCGACTCCACCACCTTCTGGGCCGACGGCAACTACCTGTCCTACCCCTTCTCCCAGACCTTCTACTACACACGCAACTTCCTCGAGCAGGTCAACCGCTGCGCGACCGAGGAAGCGCCGTTCAACGAAACGCACTGGGTCGACGACGAGTTCACTGCCCGCGTTGAAGCCGCCCGCGGCATTGTCGACGACCGCGAGCGCGGCAAAGAGATCAAGGAGCTCCAGCGCGAGTTCTACGACCGCGGCGGCTACATCATCTGGGGCTTTCCCAACCAGGTGGATGCGTACCACAACTACGTGGTCGGAGCGCGACCCCATACAAGTGGCGTGGCGTTGTCCCAGGCGTTGTTCTACGACATGTGGATTGCGGAGGCATAGACAATGAGCAAACTCATCGCTCGCCGACTCGGCTTGAGCATCTTCATCCTTCTCGCAGTGTCGGTGATCATTTTCTGCGCCACGCTGCTTCTGCCAGGCGACCCCGCCCGCGCCATCCTGGGCCAGCAGGCCACACCGGAGCGCATCGCCGCGCTGGAAGCCGAAATGAACCTGGACAAAAACCCCGTCGAACGCTACTTCCTGTGGCTCGGCGGTGTACTGACCGGCAACTTCGGCACATCCACCACCACTGGCGGACCAGTCTCCGAACTCCTCGGTGAGCCCCTGGTCAACTCCTTAGTGCTAATGGCGCTGGCTGCCCTCGTCGCGATCCCGCTCGGCATTCTCGTGGGCATCTACGCCGCCTGGTGGCGCGGATTCCGCCGCGACCGCGCGATCACGTGGGTCACGCTGATCCTGGCTGCGATGCCGGAGTTCGTCATCGGTATCTTGCTCGTCACCGTGTTCGCGACCTCGGTCTTCCAGGTCCTGCCAGCTGTGACGATGTCGCAACCGGGCGCGTCTGTGTGGTCGTATCCGTCGCAGCTCGTTTTGCCGACGCTGACGCTGGCGCTCGTCGTCAGTCCATACATTGCGCGCATGACCCGCGCCACGATGATCGAGACGCTCGACTCCGGCTACGTCGAAATGGCCCGCCTCAAAGGTGTGCCTGAGCGGCGCGTCATTTTCCGCCACGCACTCCCCCACGCCATTGGCCCCATCGCACAGGTCGTCGCGATCCAGCTCGCATGGCTTGCCGGCGGCATCGTCGTCGTCGAGTACCTGTTCCGCTACCCGGGCCTCGGCGTCGCCATGATCGACGCCGTCAACTACCGCGACGTCCAAGTTGTCCAGGCAGTCACCCTCCTCATCGCCGCCGTCTACGTCGTGGTCAACCTGCTTGCCGACGTCATCGGCATCATGGCCAACCCGAAGCTAAGGAGCAACTAATGACCCAGCCACACAACCCTGGCTCCGAGTCCGTAGAGTCGCTCGAGCCAACGGAAACGCTGCACGCTGATAAGGCAGCGGCGACCGAACCCGCTGCCACCGACGTTCGCACAGGCGACGAGCTCAAAGCCTCCCTGTCTAAACCTGACCCGCTGCTCAAGCGCATCTGGGCGCAATCGGAGGGCAAGGTCGGCATGGTGCTTACCGGCGCGGTGCTCCTCGTCGCGCTCGTCGGCTACTTCTTCGCCGAACAGCTCACCGGCTACTCCACCACCGAGTTCTTGGGCCTGCCCTTTGTGTCTGACGGGGTCTTCGGCACCGATAACCTCGGGCGTTCCGTCGCTTCGCGCTTTGTCGGCGGCGGCCTGATCCTGCTCATCACGGCTTTCCTGGCGACGGTGCTGGGCATGGTCGTGGGCACGGTCCTCGGCATGATCGCCGGCTACGCAGGCGGCGCGACCGATGCCGTGATCATGCGCATCAACGACGTCTTGCTGGCATTCCCGCAACTGATCTTCGCCATGCTGGCGATCGTGATCTTCGGGCCGTCCGCCACTGTCTTGGTGCTCGTGATCGGGTTGACCCACGCGCCGCGTATCGCCCGCGTGGCTCGCTCGGCAACGCAGTCGGTCACCCACGAGGACTACATCCGCGCCGCCCAGATGTACTCGGTGCCGCACTGGAAGATCCTCACCCAGGAAATCCTGCCGAATATCACCGGCCCGCTGTCCGTCGAGGCAGGTCTGCGCCTGACGTACTCCATCGGTTCGATTGCCTCCCTGTCCTTCCTGGGTCTCGGCATTCAGCCGCCCGCCGCGGACTGGGGCCTCATGATCAATGAGAACCGCATCGCCCTGTCCATCCAGCCGTGGGGCGTGGTCCTGCCGGTGATCGCCATCGCGATCTTGACCATCGGCACGAACATGCTTGCCGACGCCACCGCCCGCGCCACCGCCTCCACCGCCACCCCCGTCAAGCGCACCGGCGAAACGACCCCGAGCGAGCGCCACGACAAGGTTCAGCCCATCATCAACGAAGACACCCGCAGCCGCACCACCAAGGCTGCCCCGAAGGAGAACGCATGACCACCTCGATTAATGCGGACGGCAAGGGGCCGAAGAAGGAGTCGCTATGGGCATCGACAGGCGGCCAAGGCGAGTACGCGCCTCCCGTGCGTAACGACGACACCCTCGTTCTGCGCATCCGCGATCTCCGCCTGGCGACGTACAACGGCACCGAGATCCTCCACGGCGTCGACATCGACCTGTACCGAGGCGAAATCGTCGGCCTGGTCGGCGAATCCGGCTCCGGCAAGACCACCGCGGGCCTCGCTGCTTTGGGCCACGTCCGCACCGGTCTGAGGATCACCGACGGCACCGTCACGCTGCATTCCCGCGACGGGGAGACCACCGACGTCCTCTCCCTAAGTGAGGACGAGGTCCGCGACATACGTGGCTCCCGCGTCGCATACATCCCGCAGGACCCGGCGCTCAGCCTCAACCCGGCGATGCGCGTCGGCGACCAGATCCGCGAAGTTCTCGACATCCACAACTTCGGTTCCAGCTCGTCTGAGCGCGCCGAACGCGTCCGCGAAGTCATGCGCGATGTCGATCTGCCCGACACCGACGAGTACCTGGCGCGCTGGCCGCACCAACTCTCCGGCGGGCAGCAGCAGCGCGTGGGCATCGCCATGGCATTCGCCATGTACCCCGATGTGTTGATTCTCGACGAACCGACCACCGGCCTCGACGCGACCACCCAGAACCATGTCCTGACAACCATCCGCACCATGACGATGAAGAACGACGTCGCCTCGCTCTACATCACCCACGACCTGGCTGTCGTCGGCGAGCTCGTCGACCGCGTCATCGTGATGCTCCGCGGCGATATCGTCGAGGAAGGCCCCTACAACGCGGTCCTCTACAACCCGAAACACGCCTACACCCGCAAACTGCTCGGCGCGATCCCCGACTTGGAAGGCGACAAGGACATCGCGGGCAACGACCGTTGGGACAACTCCTGGGCCGAGGTCCACGGCGACCCTGCGGCATCCGCTGAAACCCCGCTTCTTCAGGTCCGCGATCTTGAAATGGCGTACGGCGACAACAAGGTGCTGCACGGCATCGACCTCGCCATCAAGGCCGGCGAATCCACGCTGCTCCTCGGCGAGTCCGGCTCCGGCAAGACCACTCTCGCGCGCTCGATCGCCGGCCTCAATCCCGGTTACACCGGCGACGTGCTGCTGCGCGGCAAAGAACTCGCGCATTCGAGCCGCGACCGCACACTCGAGCACCGCAAGGACGTGCAGTACATCTTCCAGTCGCCGTTCTCGTCGCTGAATCCGCGGCGCACGATCGGCGAATCGATGAGCGTCCCGCTCGTCATGGCGGGCGAGCTCACCCGCGATGAGCAGCGCGACATCGTCGAGGAAACGCTCGAGGCTGTACAGCTGGACCGCAGTTTCTACGACCGGCGCCCGGGCGATTTGTCGGGCGGCGAACGCCAGCGCGCCGCGATCGGCCGCGCCCTCGTCAACGCGCCGTCGGTCCTGGTGTGCGACGAGATCACCTCAGCACTCGACGTGTCGGTGCAGGCATCGATCCTGCGGTTGTTGGCAGAGCTCCGCTACGAGCGCGGTCTGTCGCTATTGTTCGTCACGCACAATATCGCGCTCGCGCGCCATATCGCGACGCGTGTGGCTGTGCTCAACAAGGGCGTTATCGTGGACGACGGGCCAGTAGACGACGTCCTCGACAACCCGCAGCACGAGTACACGCGCAGCTTGCTCGCGAATATCCCGTCGCTCTAGCTGCCGGGCCCCGTGGGTGATGCGGGGTGTGTATATCCGCAGGCGGAGGACAACGCCGTGGCACACACCCCGCAGCGCGTCGAAGCAGCCCGCGAGCGCAGCAAGAGGAGATCAAGGAGCTCCAGCGCGAGTTCAACGACCGCGGCGGCCTGGTCTACCCATCAATCTCGTCCATCGGACCGTCGAGGTCGATCCCCGGTACGGCGCTCGTAGCGTTCCAGATCGGCAATCATTTTCGACATGAACATGAACTCGAGCACATTTTCTCCCACCGCCAGCCGGATAACGCTGCCATCATCCAGGTCCCAATCGGTGCCCTCCTCGTACAGCGGAGTTCCCGTCGGTGCAAAGCCGATGCATTCGGTAATGCTCTGTTTTACTTCGGGAAAGGCCGCGCGTACCGCAGCCTGGGTCGCGGCACCTCGCTCTTTGATCGTGTCTGAGACACGCGCATTGAAGCGCGAAAGCTCACCGCGCATCTCGTTCACGGCCGCTAGTGGCAAATTGATGTCGTAGTTGGTGATCCCACCGCGCCTACGATTCTTCTCCCAGTTGAGTTGCTCGTACAGGGCCGGGAATTCCTCGAATGGAATCGGCTTTGGCGCGTCCCGCAAGAGCGTGACCAAAGGGCAAAGTTGTTCTTTGGCAACCGTGTTGAGACTTGTCATTGCTCTTCCTTACCTCAATCAGCCTGGGACATCGATTTGTAGGTTTGATCGAAAGTACCCTGTCCAGGACCAGTCCGCTCAGGCAAGATCGCGCATTCGAGCCGCGACCGCGCCTCGAACACCGCAAGGACGCACGAGTACACGCGAAGCTTGCTCGCGAATATCCCGTCGCTCTAGCTGCCGGGCCCGTGGGTACTGTGGGGTGTGTATATCCGCAGGCGAATACAGGAGGACAACGCCGTGGCACACCCCATCCCCCACCCCGCAACGACTGATCTCAAACCGTTGCCGGTTCCGCCGCTCGACGAGACCCTCGACGCGTACAGCCACGCGCTTAAAGCGGTACTCCACGGCAGCGAGCTCGAGCACGCCCGCGCGGTTGTGGAGTCGTTCCGCACAGGCGCCGGTCCGCACCTCGACGCGCAGCTGCGCGAGCGCGCCTCCGAGCGCGAAGCAGCGGGCACCAATTGGCTTAACGACGAATGGTATTCCTCCTACCTCACCACCCGCTCCCCCCTCACTCTGGCGTCGAATGTCGGTTTCCAACTGGCCTTCCCGGGCGCGGATGGCATGAGCGGTCTTGACCGCGCCGTCGATATCATTCGCCGCGCCGCGACCGTGCACCTCGCAGCTGCGTCGGGCGACACTCCCGAGGATGTCGACGGCCGCGGCAACCGCATCACCATGAACCAGTGGTTCGTCTACGCGGGCGGAATCAGGCAGCCGGATAAGGGGGAAGACGCGGTCGTCGCTACGCAATTGGGCGCTGCGAACCGCGAGATCGGCGTGTTTGTCGACGGACGTCTGTTCGCCCTGCCCGTCAGCGACGCCGACGGCGTCGTGGTCTCCGCTGCTGCTCTTCGCGCTGGCCTCGAAAAAGTCCGCTCTCAGGAAGCTGCAGCCCTCGACTTCAACGCACCGTCCCTGCTCGGTTCCGGTGTCCTCGCGGACCTGTTGCCGGCGATTCTCAAACAGGGCGATAACCGCGCGACCTACCAGCGCCTCACCGACATGCTTTTCACGGTCGAACTGCAGTCGAACGGACCCGCAACGTCGAGCGACGCCGAGCGCATCCGCGAAGCCACGTTCGCCCCGCGCGGCGCGTGGGTGTACAAGCCGCTGAGCTATCTCGTCGACCTCGACAGCGATTGGGTCACCGTCCATGTCGAGCACTCATGCCAGGACGGCGCGACACTGGTCACCGCTGTCACGCGCATGCAAGACGCCGAACTTCCCGCAGGAGCGTCCGTCGAGGCAGAGCCTGAGGAGCTGACCTGGGAGCTCGACGACACGACGACGCAGCAGATCACGACCCACCTGGAGACCTTCAAGGCGCAGGCCGGCACCCTCCGCACGGACATCGTCACCGTTCCGCACGACATTCCGGAGGACCTGCCGTTCAAGCTCAGCCGCGACGCGTCAGCCCAGCTCACCATGACCATCGCGCAACAGCTCACCTACGGGCACGTCCGCGCGGTGTACGAAGCCGTCGATATGCGCGAGTACCGCGCCGGGCGCACCGAGTGCCTGCGCGCCGCCACGCCCGAAGCGGTCGCTTTCGCAGAAAAGCTTATCGACGGCACCGCCTCCCCCAACGACCTCCGCACCGCCCTCGACGCCCACCGCGCTTGGGTGAAGCGCTGCAAGTCCGGCAACGGTGTCGACCGGCATATCCAGATGATGGCCACCATCGACGACTCTGGCTCTTCTGATCCGTTCTTCGCGGACCGCGCGGCGACCGCCGCACGCCGGGATTTCCTGTCCACCACCTCCATCGGAGGCGCGAACCAAATCGTGCGCTACTGCTTCGCGCCGACGCTTCCGGAAGGCTTCGGCATCTCCTACACCCCACTTCCCAAAGACACCGAGTTCTGCATTTCCTGGAACACCACCAGCGCTGAGCAACCCGAGAAATTCCGCGCGAATCTCGGCAAAGCAGCTGCTCTGTTCTGGGAGTTCTGCGAGGAGTTGAGCTGACAATGAAGAAGATAGGACTCACCGGCGGGATCGGCAGCGGCAAATCGACGGTGGCGAAGCTACTGGCGGAAGCCGGTTTCAAAGTCGTCGACGCCGACCAGATCGCCCGGGAGATCATGGAGCCGGGCTCACCCGTCCTCGACGACGTGGCTGATGCGTTCGGGGCCGATGTGATCCGGGAAGACGGAACGTTGGATAGGGGGAAATTGGCGGGAAGGGCGTTCGTCGATAAGCGTGCTACTGAAAAGCTGAACTCGATCACCCACCCGGCGATCCGCGCGGAGTCCGAGCGTCGATTCGCCGACGCGGAAGCTGCAGGCGAACCTGCGGTCGTGTACGACATGCCGCTGCTCGTCGACATCGGCATGCACCGCGACATGGACCTCACCGTCGTCGTGGACGTCGACGCCGACGAGCGCGTCCGCCGTCTCGTAAGCTCGCGCGGCCTCGACGAAGCTGATGCCCGCGCGCGCATCGCGCAGCAAATCGATGATGCCACGCGCAAGGCCGCAGCCGATGTCATCATCGACAATAACGGGGCTATCGACGCGCTCAGACCGCAGGTCGATGAGCTGATAGCGCGCCTTAAGGCCTGAAGTTTCGCCCATTAGTCGGATAACGTTCAGAGCCACGCTACGTCCCATTCATCTCCTCGTCCTAATGTCGCACGGCATGGGAACGTGGGACATCGGGCCGTTTGACAACGACCCCGCAGTGGACGCCGTCGCAGCGCTTGCCGACGGCTCCTTCAGCATGGACCAGTTCCGCTTCGACTGCGGCCGCGGCCCCCTGGGCACCGATGAAGCCGAATCCGTCATCGCTTTAGCAGCCGTTCTGAACGGGCACGTCCCCTCCGAAGCACTTGCGCCCGCGCTTCGTTTCCCGTTCACCCTCGACGACCGCCGCTGGATCCGCCGCCGCGCCAACCAGGCCCTCCGCCCCGGCAATTCCGAGCTCTACGACCTGTGGGAAGACGCCGGCGAACTCGACAATTGGCTGGCCGAAACCAAGAAATACGTCGCCTGAACCGCGCCCGCTGAGCGCCAACCTGCTTTCTTCCCAGGACACCTTTAGACTTGCCACTTATGCCAGTGGACCAAGTCGACCCGCTCATCAGCTCGATCTACGAATGGATGGATGTCTCCGGTGTGCTGCTGATGGGCATCATCGGCGGCACACTCGCACGTCAGCGCGGCTACGACATCGTCGGGTTCTTGTTCATCGCCATGCTCTCGGCGCTTGGAGGGGGCATGATCCGCGATGTCCTCATCAATCAAGGCACCGTCGCCGCCATGAGCCAGCCCGAGTACCTGATCCTGGCGTTCACTGGCGCGCTGATCGCCCGCTTCGTCTATTTCAAGGGCAAAGCATGGGAGTTTCTCCAGTCTCACGGCGACGCCATCGTTTCTGCCCTGTGGGCGGCCACCGGAGCATACAAGGCGATCCATTACGGCTTGCCCGTACTGCCCACCATCATGATGGGCGTGTTCACTGCCACCGGCGGCAGCATGATCCGCGACGTCGTGACGGGCCGAGAGCCCAGCGTATTCGGCGGCAACCAGCCGACCGTGCTTCCGGCGGTCGCATGCGCAGTGACCGTCCTGGTTGGCAACTCGACTGGGCACCTCGCCCTGTCCATGGTGCTGGGTCCGGTTACTAGCTTCGCGCTGTTCCTCTTCGGCTATTACGGAAACTGGCGAGTCAGCCAGGACCCGGACTTCGCACCTGTGAACGCCACTGTCAACGCGACCGCTACTCAGGTCGTCTCTCTTGCTCGAAAGGCCGAGAACCGCTCCCGCGCGGTGGCTAGAGAACTAGAACCGAAAGGCTTACGAGCCTGGCGACACCGCCAGATGGAGAAAGCCCTCCAACGCCGCATTGAAGCTGAGATCCGCAAAGGCAAGCGGCCGGCGGAGGCTCGGAACGATGCAGACGAGTTTCTCACCGAGTTCACTACCCAGTTCCCTGTCATCGATTCTGAGACTCTCGCCGAGGCCGGCGTGGAAATCCCGGCCGAGGAAGAGAACATCTTCGAAGGCATCGGCGTCGACATCGAGGGTGACTCCTACGATGCCGACAACACCGAGCCTGACCCAGCCGAGATCGAGGCAATGCATGCAGACATGCTGGATATCATCCTCTCCGATCCATCGCTCACCGATGAACTCATCGAACGCCTCGTGGAGCGCTACAAGCGAAAAGACACATAGACCTTGAGGCGTGCGGAAGTGGCCGTGGGGTGTGGTGGCCCCTCGGCTATGTTCCGAACAACAGGTGCATCGCACCGTATTGGTGTGTGCTGTTCGGTACTGGTGTTCCGCGCGGTGAGATCCATGTTGGTGTCCCATCGCGCACCTGTATTCGACCCCTGTTGTGTCTGCCGGGGTCATCGTCGTTGGTGCGGTTGTGATACCTGCACAACACCGACAGGTTGCTCATATTCGTCGGCCCACCCCGGGCCCACGGTTCGATGTGGTGGACCTCGCAGTTATCAGCGGCATGCCGGCAGTCCGGCACAGGGCAGGTGGTCAGTGTTGCCCGGGCAAGGTCGCGTTGTTTCTTATTGGCGAACCGTTTCGTGTTGTATAGGTTCACCGGACCTGCCTGTGGGTGGAAGAGTGCGACTTCCAAGTCGGACCCGTGGAACCGAGTCAGGTACTCCGCACCAGTCATCGTCGTGCCATCAGATAGGCCCAGGATGGTGTCATCGCCTTGGCCGCCGAGGACCTTGATGTAATCCGCCAGCGGGATCTGGACCAGCGGGCGTGGAACAGCATCAGCGACAGCACCGTCGTTGTGCAGCAGGTCATGGAATGCCTCGTACATCTGCGGACCCTCAGGACGGTTGGCGTCGAGTTTTTGACGCAGGGCGTACTCAAGAGCAGCGATATCACTCGCATCACCAGTAGCACTAAAAGTGCGCTTGCCTTTCCGTTCCTTACCGAACCGCACCGACGACTCCGGAGCTGGTGTATCCGCCTCGGGGACGATGTCTTTGGCGCGGCGTTTCAACGTCTCGTAGTTCCCGCGCACAGACAACAACGCCAGGCGGATCTTCCACTTTTCTTTTTCGGTGCCCAACTTGCGGACTCGTTGCTCGATGAGCACCAATTGATCCAGTGACTTCGCAGTCTGGCGGGCAATACGAACGGCATTAGCCTGCTGGCGGGAAAACCGGGTCTTTCCGTAGTAGACCTCGTAGACGCCTTTCCAATCGGCAACGCGGGTGGGGTTGGCACCGGCATCGACAAGCTGCTGGGCGTCGAAACTCCCCAGCAGGTCGATAGCATTGCCCGCGCCCACATGCGCCGCGAATTGGTTCATGACACAAACGTTAAACCGCGTGCAACCCATCGTCTACGAAACGATGTCTACTTCAGTAGACAATCACGGGGCGCGAGGCGTCGATAAGCATGCAAAAAGACCCGCACCGAAGTGCGGGCCTTTGTAGCTAGGCGTTAGTTGCCTGCGAGCTTCTCGCGCAGAGCTGCGAGCTGCTCGTCGGACGCGAGGGAGCCACCCTGCTCAGCCTCACCAGCGGACGGAGCTGCCGGAGCTGCAGCCTCGCCGGAGGTGGAGCTGTAGTTGGTCTCGCCCTCGCCGGCTGCCTCTGCCTCTGCGGCGGCAGCGCGGTGACGCTCGATCTGAGCGGTGTGTGCCTCGTGCAGGCGGGCAGCCTCGGCGTAGCGAGCCTCCCACTCCTGACGAGCCTCGTCGTAGCCTTCCATCCACTCGTTGGTCTCCGGGTCGAAGCCCTCCGGGAAGATGTAGTTGCCCTGCTCGTCATAGGAGTCGGCCATGCCGTAGCGGGACGGATCGAACTCCTCGGAGTAGTCCTCGTCAGCCTGCTTGAGGGACAGGGAGATGCGACGACGCTCGAGGTCGATGTCGATGACCTTGACCATGACCTCTTCGCCGACGTTGACAACCTGGTCAGGCACCTCGACGTGGCGCTGAGCCAGCTCGGAGATGTGGACGAGGCCCTCGATGCCCTCCTCGACGCGGACGAATGCGCCGAACGGAACAAGCTTGGTGACCTTGCCCGGGACGATCTGGCCCACAGCGTGGGTGCGGGCGAAGACGCGCCACGGATCTTCCTGGGTGGCCTTCAGCGAAAGGGAGACGCGCTCGCGGTCGAGATCGACGTCGAGAACCTCGACGGTGACCTCGTCGCCGACGGTGACAACCTCGGACGGGTGGTCGATGTGCTTCCAGGACAGCTCGGACACGTGGACCAGGCCGTCAACGCCGCCAAGGTCGACGAATGCGCCGAAGTTGACGATGGAGGAAACGACACCCTTGCGGACCTGCCCCTTCTCCAGCTGGTGGAGGAAGTCGGAGCGGACTGCGGACTGGGTCTCTTCGAGGTATGCGCGGCGGGACAGCACGACGTTGTTGCGGTGCTTGTCCAGCTCGATGATCTTGGCTTCGAGCTCCTGGCCGATGTACGGGTCCAGGTCGCGGACGCGACGCATTTCGACGAGGGATGCCGGCAGGAAGCCGCGCAGGCCGATGTCGAGGATGAGGCCGCCCTTGACGACCTCGATGACCGTACCGGTGACCGGCTGGTCGTTCTTCTGCAGCTCTTCGATGGTGCCCCAGGCACGCTCGTACTGCGCACGCTTCTTGGACAGAAGCAGGCGACCTTCCTTGTCCTCCTTGGTCAGGACAAGTGCGTCGATCTCATCGCCGATTTCGACGACCTCGTCCGGGTCGACATCGTGCTTGATGGAGAGCTCGCGGGTCGGAATGACGCCTTCGGTCTTGTAGCCGATGTCGAGGAGGACCTCGTCGTGGTCGACCTTGACGACGGTGCCGGTGACGATATCCCCATCGTTGAAGTACTTGATGGTCGCGTCAACTGCGGCGAGAAAATCCTCAGTGCTGCCAATGTCGTTGATGGCAACCTGCGGGGTAGTAGAAGTGGGCATAGGTTATGTTGCTCCGAAATGGATAGGAGATAGCGGTTGGACATGAGCGCATCTCTCGAAAAAAGCAGCTTATCGACGCCCCAAAAGAGGCCTTACTAGCTGGGATTTCGATCTCGCCCCCGCCGTGGGCGGCCCTCCTATTACGACCGGGGCCACGTGGGCAGCGTAGATACGCCTTTGCGAGATTAGTTGATTTCCCCAGCTTGGGCAAACTTTGATCTGGTGCGTCGCGCGGGGGATTTTCAAGCGTTCCTGCATAGGACGCGTGGCGCGTATTCACCATTTTCCCACCAATATCTTTATTCTTATACAGTCAACAAAATTTGATAGTGCCCACTGGGCACGTAGGTGGTGTTTTTATGTTGAAGCGCGGTATCGGTATCGGCTTCGCTTTCATCGGTGTCGTTGTGGGCGCCGGTTTCGCTTCCGGCATGGAGGCGTTCCAGTACTTCGTCTCATACGGCGACATGGGCATGTGGGGCATTGTTCTCGCCGGTGTGGTCATGGCTTTCGCGGCGGTAGCTTTCCTTGCCTTCGGTTCCTATTTCCAGGCGAATGAGCACACGCGTGTGTTCGGCGAAGTTTCGGATGGTTTGTCCTCGAAGATCATGGACTGGTCGGCAATCGCCTGCATGTTCAGCGTGGGCTTCGTGATGTTCGCGGGTGCCGGCTCGAACCTCGAGCAAGCATACGGCTGGCCGATCTATGTCGGCGGTGTGGCCATGCTGATCATCATGCTGCTGGTGGGCCGCCTGGATGTGGATAAGATCTCAGTGGTTCTGGGGCTGGTCACGCCACTGCTTATCATTTTCGTCCTGATTGCTTCGATTTGGACGTTCACGCACACGAGCGTGGACTTTGCGTCGCAAAGCGATTGGGCCCAGCAGAATGTCCAAGGCGCGACGGGCGCTCCGAACTGGTGGCTCGGCGCGTTGAACCACACCGGCCTGAACGCACTGTGCACTGTGTCGATGGCGATTGTGATCGGCGGCGACAATTTCGACAACAAGTCGGTGCGCATCGGCGGCCTGGTCGCGGGTTTCCTGTACGCGGCGATGCTGGCGCTGCTCGTAGTCACGCTGTTCATGGAGGCCGACAAGGTCAACGGCGACGACCTGCCGCTGCTGACCGTGCTTTTCAATATCAACCCGGCACTGGGCCAGGTGATGACGTGGGTCATCTTCCTCATGGTGTTCAACACGTGCCTGGGCATGATCTACGCGCTTGCGAAGCGCTTGACGCGTAAGAACCCGGACAATTTCTACAAGGTCTACGTCGGCGCGTGTCTCGTCGGCTTCGTGCTGTCCTTCATTGGCTTCAAGCCGCTCGTGGCCAACCTGTACCCGATCCTGGGCTATCTGGGCCTGTTTGTGATCGCGGTGCTGGTCTACCAGTACTTCCGCTACCGCGATCGTCTGGACCGCGAGGGCGAGCTGCGCACAGCGGCTGTCGACCTGGTCACCGACGAGGAGAACCTCGATCCGGACAGCGAGTTCGCGGACATGTCGCTCGACGAGCTGGCTGAGGAATCGATGCTTGACGACGACGAGTTCCACGAAGCCCTCGAAGCCGAGGTCGAGGACGAAGACGTCAGCGCAGAGACCGCTGGCGATACTGAATCTTCAGGTTCCACGAAGATCTAGGAGGTCTCCCCTCCCTTTCTATTAGCCCGGGGTGCCGCGCTGCACAAGCGCTGGCTCCCGGGCTAATGTGCTGCTTCGTCCCAGTTGGTGCCGGTTCCTGCGGAGACTTCCAGTGGGACGCGCAGGGTGATGGCGCGGTCCATTTCTTCCTCGACGATCGCTTGGACCTGCTCGAGCTCGCCGGGGGCGATTTCGACGACGAGTTCGTCGTGGACTTGGAGGAGGACGCGGGATTGCAGGGGTTCGGCGCGGGAGGCGTCGTTAAGCGCGGCGTCGACGCGGATCATCGCGACCTTGATGATGTCGGCCGCGGTGCCCTGAATGGGAGCGTTGAGCGCTGCGCGTTCGGCGTTCTCGCGGGCGACGCGGTTATCGGAGGTGAGCTCGGGAAGGTAGCGGCGTCGGCCGAAGACCGTGGAGGTGTAGCCGTCGCGGCGGGCCTGTTCAACGACGTCGTCGAGGTAGCGCTTCACGCCGCCGAAGCGCTCGAAGTAGGACTCCATGATCTTCTTCGCCTCCCCGGCGGGGATGCCGAGCTGGTTGGACAGGCCGTATGCGCTCAAGCCGTAGACGAGGCCGTAGCTCATAGCCTTGACGCGGCGGCGGAGTTCGGGGGTGACGTCGTCGATCGGCACGTCGAAGACGCGAGAGCCGACGAAGTTGTGCAGGTCCTCCCCCTTCTTGTACGCCTCGATGAGGCCGGGGTCCTCGGAGAGGTGCGCCATGACGCGCATTTCGATCTGGGAGTAGTCAGCGGTGAGCAGGCACTCGTAGCCATCGCCGACGGTGAATGCGGAACGAATACGGCGGCCGGCTTCGGTGCGCACGGGGATATTTTGCAGGTTCGGCTCAGTGGAGCTCAGTCGCCCGGTGGACGCGACGGTCTGGTTGAAGGTCGTGTGGATGCGGCCGTCGTCGTGAACGGTCTTGATCAGGCCTTCAATGGTGGACTTGAGCTTCTGCCATTCGCGGTGCGCGAGCAACTGGTCCAAGAACGGGTGCGGGTTCTTCGCCGCGAGCGCCTCGATCTCCTTGGCGGCGGTGGAATAGCCGGTCTTGGTCTTCTTCGTCTTGGGCAGCTCAAGCTTATCGAAGAGGACGACGGAGAGCTGCTTGGGGGACGAGAGGTTGAGATCGGGTTCGTCGACAAGCGTGCGTGCTGTCTCCTCGGCGTCGGCGACTTTCTGCGCGATCTCTTTCAGCTGGGCTTCCAGGACGTCGGTGTCGACGGCGATGCCGGTCTCTTCCATCCCGGCGAGGATGGTCACGAGTGGCAATTCGAGATCGGCGTAGAGCTCGTAGGAGTCGATGGCGCGGAGCTCCTCGCTCAAATGCGCGGCGAGCTCGAGGATGGCGAGGGCGGAATCGAGGTCGGCGGTGTCGTCATCAAGCAGGCTCAGTTGGTCGCTGGATGCCGTAAGTTGTCGCTGCAGGTGGCGCTGGTAAACATCGGCGAGATCGTACGTGCGCTGGCCAGGGCGTAGCAGGTACGCGGCGATGGCGGTGTCGTGCGCGATGCCGCGCAGCGTGATCCCGCGCCCGCGCAGCATGTGCCATGCGGCCTTGGCGCTGTGGAGGTATTTCGGCGCGTCGGATTCGAGCCACGCCTTGAGCGCGGCGTCTTCCTCGGGCGTGAGGTCGCTCAAGCGCTTGGAAACGCCGTGCCGCTGCTTATCGACGATCCCCAGCGCCCACGCGTCCCCGCCCGCCGGCGTGGCATCGCCCTGGACGAAAAGGGCGAGGCCTTGACCCTCGCGGGCTGCAAGCCATGAGTCGAGCGCCTCGTCGTCGACGGTGAGCTCCGGCAATTCCTCTGCCTGTGTTTCGGCTGCGGCGCCATCGGTGGGCACCGCAGCGAGCACGCGTTCGCGGAGGTTGACGCCGAATTCGAGGTCGTCGAATGCCGTTGCCACGGCAGTGACGTCGGCGGGCTTGAGTTCGAGTTCGTCCGGACCGACGGGCAGCTCGAGGTCGCGCACCATCTGGGTGAGCTCTCGGTTGAGCTGAACTTGCTCGATCCGCTCGCGGAAATTGTTGCCGGCCTTACCCTTGATCTCCTCGGCGTGCTCGATGAGGCTATTCAAGTCTCCGTACTGGACGATCCACTTGGTGGCGGTCTTCTCCCCCACGCCCGGAATATTCGGCAGGTTGTCCGACGGGTCGCCACGCAGCGCCGCGAAATCCGGGTACTGCGCGGGCGTGAGGCCGTATTTCTTTTCCACTTCCTCCGGCGTGAAGCGCGTCAACGTGGACACTCCGCGCGTCGGGTACAGCACCGTGACCTTGTCGTTGACAAGCTGCAAGTAATCGCGGTCGCCGGTGACGATGACCACCTCATAGTCATCCTGCGCCTGCGTGGTGAGCGTGGCCAGGATGTCGTCTGCCTCGTAGTTCTCCTTGGTGAGCGTGACGATGCTCAAGTCCCCCAGCACATCCTGGATGAGTGGCACCTGCCCCTTGAATTCCTCCGGTGCTGCCGCGCGCTGCGCCTTGTACTCCGGGAAACGCTCCGTGCGGAAAGTCTGGCGTCCGATATCGAACGCCACGGCGACGTGCGTGGGCTGCTCGTCGGCCAAAATATTCGAGAACATCGACAAGAAGCCGTACACCGCATTCGTGTGCTGCCCGCCGGAGGTGGAGAAATTCTCCGCCGGCAGGGCGTAGAAAGCTCGAAAAGCCATCGAGTGGCCGTCGATGAGCAGGAGGCGTTTCTGTGCAGAAGAACTATCAGCGGTACTCACGCCGTCCTACTCTACCTACGGCAAGTGCGCCTTAACTGCTGGGCATTTCTTCGTTTAAGAACTCCTGCGCTATTGTTAGTCAGCACGCCCCAGTAGCCCAATTGGCAGAGGCAACGGATTCAAAACCCGTCCAGTGTGAGTTCGAGTCTCACCTGGGGCACAACACGATGACCCGGGACACCGCTTTGGCCATGTCTCGGGTTTCTCGCTGGTTGGCTCGGCTGGATGTCACCTGACGAGGCGATAGCCGACGCCGGGCTCGGTGAGCAGGTGGCGCGGGGCGGTCGGATCGTCTTCGATTTTGCCGCGGATCTGGTGGGCGTAGACGCGCAGGTAGTTCAGTTCGCGTCCGTAGCCGGGACCCCAGATCGAGCCGAGCAGATCGTCGTGCCGCACGAGCGAGCCGTTGGCCTTCGCCAGCGCGATGAGCATTCGCCATTCGGTAGGTGTGAAGTGAAGTTCCCGTCCAGCTTTTGTAGCGCGTGATTCGGTGAAGTCGAGCACAAGGTCCCCCGCCACGAATGCCGGAATAGACGCTGCGGAGATCCCGCTCGTACGGAGGGAAGCTCGCACACGCGCCATCAGTTCCTCCACGCCGAAGGGCTTGGTGACGAAGTCATTGGCACCGTCGTCAAGCGCTTCGACGATATCTTCCGCCTGGTCGCGGGCCGAGAGGACGATGATCGGCACGGCCGAGGTCTCCCGCACGCGGCGCAGGACCTCTGTGCCATCGATATCGGGCAGCCCGAGGTCGAGGATCACAAGCTGCGCCGGGTCGGCGGACATTTCGTCGAGCGCGTCCGCGCCGCAGCTGACACATACGGATTCGTACCCACGGGCGCGGAGGTTGATGCGCAGTGTGCGCAGCAAGGTGGCGTCATCATCGACGACGAGAATCTTGGTCATTGGTGCTCCTTAGATTGTCTCCGCTTGCGCAGCTGGGGGTGCAGGCATGGTGATCGTCATCGTCAGGCCACCACCGGGGGTTTCAGATGGGGTAACCGCACCGTGCATCGCTTCGGCGAGTCCGCGTGCGACAGCGAGTCCAAGTCCGACGCCATCGCTTGTCGACGTATCCCCTTTTCTCTGGAACGGCTGGAAGATCGCTTCCCTATCTTTGCGTTTCACGCCCGGCCCTGAATCGACAATCTTGATGGAAGCACCTGTTTCGGCAGGCCCAGTACCAACACGAATGGAGCCAGAGCGCTGATAACGCAGCGAGTTCTCCAACAGGTTCGTGACAACGCGTTCCAGCAGTCCCGCATCGACATACGCCAGCGCCGCTTCGTCTGAAGGCAGGTACGCAACCCGGTCTGGTTCGCTGACTTGGGAGATGTACTCGGGCAGAAGCTCCCGAAGATCGTAGACATCCGGCTTGGCCACGAGTGCACCTACCTGCAGACGGGACATGCCGAGCAGATTTGTGATGAGTTTGTCCAGCTTATTGGCGCTGAATTCGATCGATTCCATGAGCTCCTCGCGCTCTTCAGCCGTGAAGGTCACGGCGGTGCTGCGCAGGCTCTCAATTGAGGCCATGATGCCTGCTAGCGGTGTCCGCAAATCATGCGAGACAGCGGACAGAAGCGCTGTGCGAGCCTTATTGTCCTGCTCGAGATCATGGGCAGTTGAAGCCGACTTCTCCAGCGCGTCCTTTTGTAGAAGAGCCCGTGCGTACACGGCACAGGCGCTGATGAGGCGCCGGTTCTCAGCCGATATATCTGCTGGTTGAAGAATCAGTTCGTGCGTGTCATCAATCGCGTCGTGTTCACTTTCGCCGATCTTCTTCAGGTCAAAGCCGGCCGTGCTTTGCACGATATCGATGTGGCCCCGCTGAGAGAGCTTTTCGACGACGGCAGCGCCCTCCAGCCCGCACATCTCCACGATCTGGTCGAGCAGAATGCGGAGCTGGTCGGTCGAGCCCAGCAGGACGTTGGTCATGTCCGCCATCGCTGTCGCCTCTGTTTGGGCAACACGCGCCTCATGTAGGCGAAGCGCGTAGCGGTTCACCAAGGATGCCACGATGATGGCGACGCTGACCGAAATGAGCAGAGCAACGGTGTTCGCTGGGTGCTGAATAGTCAACGTGCCGTACGGGGGCGCGAAGAACCAATCCGCGAGCAGGGACCCTAAAACGGCGGCTGTGATTGACGGCCAAAGTCCGCCGACGAGGGCGACTACGACCGCAATCAACAAGAACAGCGGGGACACCAACGCGAGATTCGGGTGAACCTGGAATGCGAGGGAGATGGCTGTCACTAGGACAGGAAGGATGAATGCCAGAGCGAATCCTTGTTTCACACGCTGCCCAGGCAGCGCCCGCGTGCGATTGCGGCCGACCTGCGAACCGCCGTCGGCAAGCGCGACTACGTGCGTGTCGATCTCCTTGGAACTCTCGATAATGGCTTCACTGAAACCGCGCGAGAAGAGTCGCTGCCACGTAGGACGTCGGCTTGTTCCGATGATGATCTGGCTGGCATTGCAACCGCGTGCGAACTCTAGGACGGATTGGGCCGGGTTTTCTCCGGTGACTGTGTGGAAGGTCCCGCCGAGCTCTTCGGTGAGTTGACGCAACCGGGCGATATCCGGCAGCGTGGCTCCCGACAATCCGTCGGACCGGGTAGCGAAAACCGCAAGGAGCTCGCCGCCTACTCCCCTTTTCGCGATGCGGGCGCCGCGCCGCAAGAGCACCTCGCTGCCCCGGCCCCCTGACAGAGCGACGACGACGCGTTCACGGGTCGGCCACGATTTCTCGATACTGTTGTCGTTGCGGTACCGCGCTAGAGCCTCGTCAACTCGGTCTGCAAGCCACAGCAGCGCGAGCTCGCGGAGCGCAGAGAGGTTGCCTTCCCGGAAGTAGTTCGTCAACGCGGCGTCGATCTTCTCCGGTTTATAGATATCGCCGTGGGCCATGCGCTGCCGCAATGCCTCAGGAGACAGATCGACGAGATCGATTTGGTCCGCTGCGCGAAGCGCGCCGTCAGGGATCGTCTCGTTTTGGACGACTCCAGTGATCGTCTCAACGACATCGTTGAGCGATTCAATGTGTTGGACATTGACGGTGGAGATGACGTCGATCCCGGCGTCGAGAAGCTCCTCAATGTCCTCCCACCGCTTCGCGTTGCGCATTCCGTGGGGATTGGTGTGCGCCATTTCATCGACGAGCGCGACATCCGGATTCCGTCTGAGAATGGCGTCGAGATCCATCTCCGGAATCATCGTGCCTTTGTACTCGACCTCTGTTCGAGGCACGACTTCGAGCCCCTCCACCTGTTTCAAGGTGAATGCTCGACCGTGTGTTTCGACGAGGCCGACCACCACGTCCTCCCCCGCTTCCGCGAGCCGGTGCCCTTCAGTGAGCATGGCGACAGTCTTGCCCACGCCGGGCGCGCCGCCAAGAAAGACGCGTAGTCGACCTCTCGTCATGGTGTTAGCTTTCGTAGGACAGGGAGTAGTTCAGTTCGTTGACGTTGACGCTATCCTGCCCGAAGAATCCGAACAGGGCTTTGTCAGTGTGATCTTCAACGAGCTGTTCCACATCCTGCTCGCTCATCTCCCGGGCCTGAGCAACACGGGGCACCTGCCACAGCGCGTATTCCGGAGAAATGTGCGGGTCGAGGCCGCTCGAGGAAGCAGTCAGCGCCTCCGGCGGGACGGGTCCGGCACCGGGGTTCGCTGCCTCAAGATCCTGCCTGCGTTCCTCCATGAGGTCCTTGAGGTCCTCCGACTCGGGCGACAGATTGCTACCGCCCGACGACTCGCCGTCCCAATCCGCGGCGGACGGACGGGGCTGGAAGAATTCAGGGCCACCGGCTGGTTGAGCGATGAGCTTCGAGCCGACAACCTCGTCACCGGCTTTTTGTAGAGATCCATTGGCTTTCGCCGGCATGGCCAAACCAACAGCCACCATGAACAGCGGATACACGACGCCGAGGATAATGGTGAGTACGACAACGGCGCGGAATGCAGCGCCTGACTGACGGAGTGTATTCATTTCTGTCACATCCCTGGAAGAAGTTGGATAATGAGGTCGATGGCCTTGATCCCGATGAACGGGGCGACGATTCCGCCGAGGCCGTAGATAAGCAAGTTGCGGTTAAGCAGGGCTCCTGCCGACAGCGCCCGGTATTTCACGCCTTTTAGCGAAAGCGGAATCAATGCGACGATGACCAGAGCGTTGAAGATGACGGCACTGAGCATCGCCGATTCTGACGAGTGCAGACGCATGATGTTGAGGGCATCCAAGCCCGGGAAGATGCTCACGAACATCGCCGGGATAATGGCGAAGTACTTGGCCAGGTCGTTGGCGATAGAGAACGTTGTCAACGCGCCGCGGGTGATCAACAGCTGTTTACCGATGGCCACGATGTCGATCAGCTTCGTCGGATCCGAATCGAGATCAACCATGTTGCCCGCTTCCTTAGCCGCGGACGTACCGGTATTCATGGCCACGCCGACATCAGCCTGCGCGAGAGCCGGAGCATCGTTCGTTCCGTCACCGGTCATCGCCACGAGGTTGCCGCCCGCCTGCTCTTTTTTGATCAGACGCATCTTGTCTTCCGGTGTGGCTTCAGCCAGGAAGTCATCGACACCAGCTTCTTTCGCGATGGCAGCGGCAGTGACGGCGTTATCGCCTGTGATCATCACGGTCTTGATGCCCATTTCGCGCAATTGCCCGAAACGTTCAGTAAGGCCCGGCTTGACCACGTCCTTCAGGTGCAGCACGCCGAGGACACGAGGGGTCTGGCCCGCGGGCTTCTTCGCGACGACGAGCGGGGTGCCGCCAGATGCTGACACCGATTCGACGATCTCGTCGACGTCAGCGGCGACTCGGCCTCCTTCAGCCGTGACCCACGCTTGAACCGCCGAGCTGGCGCCCTTACGTACCTGGGTGCCGTCCGGAAAATCGACACCGGACATGCGCGTGTTGGCCGAGAACGGGACGAACTCGGCGCCCTCTCGGGTCAGAGCAGTGGCATCGGTCCCGGAGAGATTCTCGAGTCCATCGCGGTCGCTGAGTTCGTTGATGTAGTCGATGATGGAGCGGCCTTCTGGGGTTTCGTCGGCAAGCGAGCTCAGCCATGCCGCTTCGACCATCTCCGCACGTTGCGCACCCTCCACTGCAATGAGATCTGACGCGCGGCGGTTGCCGTACGTGATCGTACCGGTCTTATCCAGCAGCAACGTCGAGACATCGCCGGCTGCCTCGACTGCGCGGCCCGACATGGCGAGCACATTGTGCTGGACTAGGCGATCCATGCCCGCGATGCCGATGGCGCTAAGGAGAGCGCCGATCGTCGTCGGAATGAGGCACACGAGAAGTGCGACCAGCGCGATGAGGGACAGTTTGTGGCCGGAGTAGATGGCCATCGGCTGGATCGCCGTCACCGCGAGGACGAAGAGGATGCTCAGCGTGATCAGGAGGATATTGAGCGCGATTTCGTTCGGGGTCTTTTTGCGTTCCGCGCCTTCGACGAGGGAGATCATCCGGTCGATGAATGTCTCACCGGGCTTCGAGGTGATCTTGACGACGATGCGGTCGGACAGCACAGTCGTGCCACCTGTGACAGCACTGCGGTCGCCGCCCGACTCGCGGATGACCGGCGCAGATTCGCCGGTGATCGCAGATTCGTCGACGGTAGCCACACCCTCGATGACATCGCCGTCACCGGGGATCTGCTGGCCTGCTTCCACAACGACCAGGTCGCCGATGGTCAGCTCGGAGCCAGCTACTTCCGTCTCGGAGCCATCAGGGTTAAGAAGGCGCGCCTTAGCGTCGGTACGCGTCTGCCGGAGCGCGGACGCTTGCGCCTTGCCGCGGCCTTCGGCGACAGCTTCGGCCAGGTTGGCGAACAAAATGGTCGCCCACAACCAGACCGTCACGCTGATCGAGAACAAAGTTGGGTCGAGCACTGCCAACACGGTGGTCAGTACAGCGCCGATCCACACCACAAAGATGACGGGTTGCCGCACCAGGTTCGCCGGATTGAGCTTCTTCAGCGCGTCGACGAAATTATCGCCGAGCTGGCTGCCCAGCGACCGCTTCGTGGTGCTGGTGGAAGCGGCGGGAGCGGGTGTTTGAGTTGCTGTTGTCATGAGAGTGCCTCCGCGATTGGGCCGAGCGCGAGCGACGGCAGGAAGGTGAGCCCGGCGACGATGAGAATCACGCAGAGCAGGAGAACGGTGAAGGTGACGTTGTGGGTGGGCATGGCTCCGGAGTTGTCCTCACGCCTTCTCTGCGAAGCAAACGCACCGGCGAGCGCAACCATGAGGGCGATCGGCGCGAAACGTCCGACGAACATTGCGAATGCAATGGTGAGGTTCAAGTACGGAGTGCCTGCGCTGAGTCCGGCGAAGGCCGAACCGTTGTTGTTGGCACCGGATGTGTAGGCGTAGAGAACCTCACTCAGGCCGTGCGGGCCGGTGTTGTTCATGGACTCGCGCACACCCGGGATCAGTACAGCGATGCCCGTGAGCAGGAGCACGAGGGCCGGCATCACGATCGCGGAGAGCGCTGCGAGCGTGATTTCGCGCCTGCCGATGGTTTTACCCAGCACCTCGGGGGTACGGCCGATCATCAGGCCGGCGATGAAGACTGACAGCACGACGAAGGTCAGCATGTTGTACATGCCCGTGCCCACACCGCCCGGTGAGACTTCGCCGAGCATCATGTTGAACATCACGAGTCCGCCGCCGAGCGGGCTGTATGAATCGTGCATCGAGTTGACGGCACCTGTCGAAGTTCCGGTGGTCGTCGTGGCGAAGATCGCCGACCACAAGACACCGAAGCGAGTTTCCTTGCCCTCGAGAGCTGTCAGCGGGCGAGCGCTCTCAGCCCAGACGAGCAAAGCAGCAGAAACTGCCCACAGGATGAGCATCGCAGCCGTCAACGCGCGGCCCTGACGGCGGTCCTTCACGAACAGGCCGTAGGTCACGGGGAGGGAGAACGGGATGAGCAAGACGAGCAGAATCTCGAGCAGGTTGGTGAATGCGTTCGGGTTCTCGAAAGGATGGGCCGAGTTGGCGTTGAAGATGCCACCTCCGTTTGTGCCAAGCATTTTGATCGCTTCTTCGGAGGCGACCGGGCCCGTCAGGATCGTCTGGTCGCTACCCGTGATCGTGGTGGCGTGTATCGGATCGGCGAGGTTTTGGACGACACCGCCGACCATGAGCAGGAACGCACCCACAATCGAAATGGGAAGCAGGATGCGGATGGATGCGCGGACCAGATCGACCCAGAAGTTGCCGACAGTCCCGGAACCGGTGCGCGCCAGTCCGCGGAACAACGCGATAGCGACGGCAATACCGGTGGCCGCGGACACGAAATTCTGCACCGTCAAGCCGGCCATGCCGACCACGTAGCTTGCGCCGGTTTCACCGGAGTAGCTTTGCCAGTTCGTGTTGGTGGTGAAGGACACTGCCGTGTTCAGGGCTGTGTGCCAGTCCTGGGAGCGACCGAATGCCCACGGCAGCATGCCCTGCGCCATGATGATCACCCACAGGACGAGGACGGAGAAGACGCCGAAAGCAATGGACGCAATCGCGTAAGAAGTCCACCGCATTTCGTTGTCGGGATTGACGCCGATGAGTTTGTAAATGACCTTTTCGACGGGGTTGTGCTTCTTATCAGTGAACGTTTTGTACATGAACGTGCCAACGGGCACGCGGAGGGCTGCGAGAAGGAGGATGACCAGCAGCAGCGCGCAGATTGTCTGGATGATTAACGGCATGGCAACCTCAGAACTTTTCGGGGTTGATCAGGGCGTACACGAGGTAGCCGAGTACTCCGGCACTGAGGATGGCTCCGATGATGTCTTGAGTCATAGGGACTAAATAACCACCGCTTTCGGCTCCATTTTCGCCGCATAATTCATTCCTAAGGCGTCTTAACGAAGTTTTAATGCCCCCGATGTGACTGAATATTGCGTCGAGTTATATAGTGCCCCTATGCATTCGGATGAAACACTTTCCCGTCTCGCCATTGACCTTGTGGCGGCTGGCAGCCATTTCACACGGGCGACGTTCCAGGCGTCGGGAAGCAAGCTGTCGTACGTCGCGTTGCGCGTGCTGGCGGCGCTGGAGCGTGAGCCGGGGTTGCGCATCGGCGAACTCGCGCGGCGAGAGGGAATTGCGCAGCCGTCCATGAGCCAGGTTATGAAAAGGCTCGTCGCCGAAGGGCTCGTTGCGCGGGAGCCATCGCCTATCGACGCCCGCGCTTACGACCTGACCATCACCAATGCCGGGAGTACGGCGGTAAGGGAATTCCGGGAAGCGTCGACACGCGAGCTGGTGCCTGTTTTTCGGGACCTCTCCCCTGACCAAGTTGACGCATTGATCCAGGCTGCGGAGATTCTTCCCAGCCTGTCGCAACGCCTCCGCACAACCACGGAACTTCCACGAAAGGACGTGAATGAGTAAGACCAACCCGGAAAATATCTTCAAACAACCGATCGCTGTGTGGGCGATCGCTTTCGCTTGTGCGGTGTCGTTCATGGGCATCGGCCTCGTCGATCCGATTCTGCCGGCGATCAGCCGGGAGCTCGATGCCTCGCCGACGCAGACGATGCTGCTGTTCACCAGCTACCTGCTGATTACGGCGCTGGCGATGTTCTTCAGTGCTTTCATTTCTTCCCGCATCGGGGTTAAGAAGACGTTGCTGACAGGGCTCGCCCTGATCGTCGTTTTCGCGTTCCTATCGGGAGCAGCTGGTTCGGTGGATGCGATCATCGGTTTCCGCGCGGGTTGGGGCCTGGGCAATGCACTGTTCATTTCGACGGCGCTGGCGGCGATCGTCGGTGCAGCATCAGGCGGTGCGAGCCAAGCGGTGATTCTCTACGAAGCAGCCATCGGCATCGGCATGGCTGTGGGACCTCTGCTCGGCGGGCTGCTCGGTGAGATCAGCTGGCGCGGGCCGTTCTACGGCACGACAGGACTGATGGCGATCGGTTTCATCGCCATCGCGACGCTGCTGCGCAAACCCGCGAATAAGCCCGCACCCGTAACGTTTACCGCAGGATTGAAGGCCCTGCGCGAACCGGCACTGCTCACGCTGGGTGCGGTGGCATTCTTCTACAACTACGGCTTTTTCACCCTGCTCGCCTACTCGCCGTACCCGATCGACGAGGCGGCGGCTGCGTCAGGAAGCGAATTCGGAGCAACCGAGCTTGGCTGGGTCTTCTTCGGTTGGGGCTTGGCACTGGCAGTGTCGTCGGTGTTCGTCGCGCCGCGTTTGACGCAGAGCTTCGGACTGATGCCGGTGATCTGCACGGTGCTCATCGGATTCGCGATTCTGCTTGCCGCACTCGGCTTCGCGGTGGATCATCTGAGCACACTGATCGTGCTGGTCATTCTCGCAGGCTTTTTCAGCGGCATCTTCAACACCGTGCTCACCGAGGCAGTCATGGAAGCTACTGACTTGCCGCGCAATGTGGCCTCGTCGACCTATTCGGGGCTGCGCTTTCTGGGCGGCGCCATCGCCCCGGCGATCTCCGGGCCGGTGGCAGTGGCTTTCGGTTCCGGCGTTCCCTACTGGGCCGGCGCCGCGGCACTAGCGGTGTCCCTGATCATCCTCGTCGCTGGCCGGGGCGCACTGAAGAGGCTTCTCTAGGGGTTCCTGACGGTATCCCTTCTCGATATAAAAACGCCGGGCCACCGCGGTACTCGCCGGCATCCTAAACCATCCCGGGTCACCGAATCACACGGTGACCCGGGATTTTTCGTTTCTAAACCCGGAAGTTCTTGTCGCAGACAATTAACACAATGTAAAGTCTCCTTGTCATTCTGAAGCTTAGGCTTTACACTTTGTAAATGAAGGGAGGCCACATGAACACAGTCCGAAAATGGCGGCGCTGGAACGAGTTGTCACAGCAGGAGCTCGCTGACCGCGTCGGCGTCTCCCGGCAGACCATCGCCAATATCGAGCGGGGCAACTACTCACCTTCCGTCTACTTAGCGCTCGACATCTGCCGTGAGTTCGAGAAATCAGTCGAAGAGATTTTTGGCCAGGAAGAGGAGAAATAATGTTCAAAAAGTTCGGAGACTCCATAGTCAATTACGTAGACGACACTGCCACCGACGAGTTCGAGGCAGCGACGTACCACAAGGCAAACTCGGTGGGGTTCTACACCTCGCTTATCGGCATGGCACTTGCCGGCGCGGTTCTCGCTTGGGTGCTGCCGGGCAGGGAGGCGCTGTGGTCGGGCATCGTGCTGGTTATCCCGATTATCGGCAGTGTGGCTGGTGCCCAGTGGATGCGCAGGTACGTCGCGTCGCCGGTGGTCCGCTTTCACGACACCCCACGCAGCTTGCTGATCGCCTACTTCGCTCTGTGCGCCGTGTGGCTTGCAGGTCTCATCGCCACCGGGGGCTTCGACCCCTCAGGAGGCTTTGACAACGCCGGCGCCATCGGCGCGGTGGTCGGTGCGGTGGTCGGTGCGCTGTTCGCAGGAGCGATCTTCGGCCGCATCAGCACTAAGCGCCGCCAGCGCGACCAGGCGCGGCTCAACGCCGAGGCGGAAGACTAACGCCACGCCGGGTCCTCCCCCAAAGTAAGTGAAGTCTCGAGACACCTTTCCGGTTCAGTCTCGAGACTTCTCGTATGCGCCCCTGGCGCGGAGTCTTTAGTGGTGTTCGGGGGCAGAGGTGCCGTCGATAAGCTTGGCTTGCTCCCATGTGCCCGCGGCGACCATGGAAGCCTTGCGTTCCACCCAGAAATCGGCGTTGCGGATGCCCAGGGCCTCCGGATCGAACTGCGGTTCGTGCCCGGCCTTCTTCTGGCGGCGGTAATCCCACAGGCATTTCAGCGCGGGGACCTGGATCACGAGGATCGCGAGGATATTCAGCCACGCGGTGGTGCCCACACCGATATCGCCGAGTGCCCAAGCGGTGCCCGGCGTGGTGGTGGCGCCGATCCAGACGGAGACGAGAATGAGCACGCGCAGGAACCAGATGACCGCGGTACGGGCCTTCTCGCTCTTGATCCAACGGTTGAGGTACGTGAAGTTCACCTCGGCCATGTAGTAGTAGGCGACGATCGTGGTGAACGCGAAGAACAGGACAGCGAATCCGATGAAGCTGCCACCGAGTCCCGGCGAATAGAAATCCAGCGCCGACTGGACGAATCCGGGGCCCACCTCGACATCGCCGTCGATCGAGCCGTTGTAGATGACCGGGCTATCTTCGTCACCGCCGCTGTGCACACGGAACATATCGGTGGAGATAATGATGAACGCCGTCGCGGAACAGACCAGAAGTGTATCGACGTACACCGCGAAGGCCTGCACGAAGCCCTGCTTCGCCGGGTGGGAGACCTCCGCCGCGGCCGCGGACTGCGGGCCGGTTCCCTGCCCTGCTTCGTTGGAGTAGATGCCGCGTTTGACGCCCCACATGATCGCGACGCCGAGCATGCCGGAAAACGCCGCTTCCTTATCGAAGGCCGACCGGATGATCAGGCCGAAGACCTCCGGGATCTGCGACCCGTTGGCGAACAGAACGACGATGGCGACGAAGATGTAGATGACCGCCATGAACGGCACAACCATGGACGCGAACCAGGCGATGCGCTTGACGCCGCCGATGATGATAATGCCCAGCAGAACCACCATGGCCACGGCGGTCACCCAGGTGGGAACGGACCAGGCGTGCTCGACGGAGGTGGCCAGACCGTTGGCCTGCACTCCGGGCAAGAAGTACGAGGTAGCCAGAATCATCGACACAGCGAAGACGATGGCGTAGACCAACGCGAACGGGCGTGCGGCAGTATGGCGGTACGCCTTCTCGATGTAATATGCCGGGCCACCGCGGTATTCGCCAGTGTCCTGGTCTTTCTCCTTATAGATCTGGGCCAGGCAGCACTCGACATAGGAGGTCGCCGAGCCTAAGAAGGCCACGATCCACATCCAGAAGACTGCGCCCGGGCCGCCGAACGCGATCGCAGTGGCCACGCCGCCGATATTGCCGACGCCGACGCGTCCCGCCAGCGAGATCATCAGCGACTGGAACGACGAAATGCCGGCCGCAGAATCCTCACCCGACTTCAGCTGCCGGATCATGTCCGGGAAACACCGCACCTGGAGGAAAAGCGTTACGCACGAGAAGTACACTCCGGCGCCGAGGCACAAGAACACGAGCCAGTTCGACCAGATCGCGGTGTTGACGCTGTTAATGATCTCTTCCATGGCATGGGCCTCCGTGCTCAGGCGAATTTGATCTTTTGAATATATCCCTGGGAGGACTCCAACTTTTCCGTTTTGAGAATTTTTCTTTGCAGTTACATGAAATCTATGCAAAGCGTTCGGGCCTCTGCTGACGCCCACCGCTCCCCTCGTGACGGGCTCTGATGATGCGCGGGCTAGGGTTGAATACCGTGGCACCGCGGACAACGAGCTGGCTGCGGCGGTACGACGAGATGAGTCATGCCGCCGCCGGAGAAGTCATCGGCGAATACTCCACGAGTTTCAGTCTGGCCAGCCGTTTGCTGCCTGCGCGGGAGCGCCGCGATATCCGCAACCTATACGCGGTCGTGCGCATCGCCGACGAGATCGTCGACGGAACGGCACGGCAAGCAGGCGTTGACAACGTGCGGGTCATGCTCAACGAGTACGAAAAGCAGGTCCTGGCCGCGCCGCGCGAATGCTTCCACACCGACCCGATCCTGCACGCTTATGCGCTCACCGCACGACGCTGCGGCTTTAACGACGAGCACATCGAAGCATTCTTTGCTTCCATGAGGCGCGATCTGGACACGACCCGCTACTCGCAAGCGGAATTGGACAGTTATGTGTACGGCTCGGCGGAGGTCATCGGTTTGTTGTGCCTGGATGTCTTTCTCGCGGACCGGCAAGTCACGCCCGACCAGCGCGCGAAGATGGAAGACGGTGCGCGACGGCTCGGCGCCGCGTTCCAAAAGGTCAATTTCCTGCGTGATCTCGCTGAGGACACGCACGATTTGGGCCGGTCCTATTTCCAGTCTTTCGGCCGCATCGACGACGCGGCAAAGGCAGCCATCGTCGCCGAGATCCGCTCGGACCTGGCTGCAGCATCAGATGCGATCGGCATGCTGCCCGTCGCGGTACGCGCCGCGGTGCTCGCAGCTGCGAATCTCTTCGCTGAGCTCACCGACATGCTCGACGCGATGCCGGCCCGCGAGCTGACCACGACCCGCGTGAGCGTGCCTGCGCACCGCAAGGCTCTGCTCACTGTTCAAGCTGCCGCACAAGCGGTGGGAAGAAAGTGGCGATGAGCACGACACCAGCTAATCCGCGAACCGCGCTCGTGATCGGGGCGGGAGCAGCGGGACTCGCAACTGCCGCGCTGCTCGGCCGCGAGGGAATCGATGTGACGGTCATCGACCGCATCGACGAGATCGGCGGGCGCTCCGGCGAACTCACCGTCGACGGATTCCGCTTCGACACCGGCCCGTCGTGGTACCTCATGCCGGACGCGTTCGACCATTTCTTCGCGTTATTCGGCAAACGCACGAGCGACATGCTCGAGCTCGTAGATCTCTCCCCTGCCTACCGCCTGTTTCCAGAAAAGCAGGAGCTTATCGACGTCCCGTCCTCCCCCGCCGACACCATCTCCCTGTTCGAGTCCATCGAGCCCGGTGCTGGCGAGAAGCTCCGGGACTACCTCGCCAGCGCCGGTGAGACGTATCAGCTCGCCCTCAAATACTTCCTCTACACCACGTTTTCTCACCCGGGCGGATTCGTGGCGCCGGAAATCCGCAGCAACTACAGGAAGCTGGTGAGGCTGTTGGGGGAAGGGCTGGAAGGGTTCGTCGATAAGCAATTTGCTGATGTGCGTTTGCGGCAGATGCTCGCGTACCCGGCTGTGTTCTTGTCGTCGCATCCCGCGCGCACACCGGCGCTGTACCACCTGCTCAGCCACACCGATTTGGTGCAGGGCGTGAAATACCCGCTGGGCGGCTTCGCTGCGGTGATGCGCGCGCTCGAGTCTCTGGCCTGCGAATACGGAGCCGATATCCAGCTCTCCACGGAAGCGACAGCGATTCATGTCGACGGGCGACGCGCAACTGGCGTGAGCGTACGACGGTCCGACGGCACTGCCGAGGAGCTCGCCGCTGATCTCGTTGTGTCTACCGCCGACCTGAAATTTACCGAGACTCGTTTGCTTCCGCGCAGCCAGCGCACGTATGACGAACGTTATTTCGCGGCCCGGAACCCAGGTTTGAGCTGTGTATTGCTGATGTGCGGCGTCGACGGCGAACTGCCCGAACTCGCGCACCACAACCTGCTGTTCAGCAAGAATTGGAACGTCGATTTCGACGCGGTCTTCGACGGGCCGCATGCCGCGCGTCCGCTCGATGCCTCGCAGTCGATCTACGTGTCCAAGCCCTCCGCTACCGATCCCTCGACCGCGCCCGCGGGGTCCGAGAACCTCTTCGTACTCATCCCGACGCCTTCGGCGCCCGACCTCGGGCACGGCGATGCGTACCGCGAAAAAGCCAGCCCGCGCGTCGACGCCATCGCGGACGCGGCCATCGCGCAAATTGCCGAATGGTGCGCAATCCCCGATCTCGAAGCGCGCATCTGCGTACGCCGGACTCTCGGCCCGGCAGATTTCGCGGAGCGCTACCACTCCTGGTCAGGCGGTGCGATCGGCCCCGCTCACACCTTGAAGCAGTCAGCGTTTCTGCGCGGGCGCAACGCCTCGCGGAAAGTCGACAACCTGCTGTATGCCGGCGCGACAACGCTGCCCGGCGTTGGCGTTCCGATGTGCCTCATCTCGGCGGAGAACGTGATCAAGCGGCTCCGCGGTGACATGTCCTCGGGCCCGCTGCCCGAAGATATCTAGGCGCGGGGGTTGTCTTAGCGTCCCGGACGCGGGGCTGGTGCCGGCGCGGGGGCCGGAGCCTGCTCCTGCGCCGGATGCTCAGCACGCGGCTGCGGACGGTCCTCGCGGATCGGTGCCCTGCGCGAAGTGATCCACTGCGCGCCGTCTTCGAGCATCCGGCCGCCGTACTGGGTGTGGTTGTATACGCTGAACAGCAGCGGGAGCGTCGTCGGCGACCGCTTGGCCACGATGGCAGCGAACTCCGTCATCGGCACCTGGCCGCGCAACGCCGCCATGCGCAGGAACGGATTGACGTGGTTGCGCCACTCAGCCGGAAGCGAGCAGATCGGATCGTCCTTCCGGCACACATCGAGCACGCGCGAGCCGAGCTCGCCATAGCCGCCCTTCAGCTCTTCGAGCGCACCGCGGTCATCGCGCGTCGCTCCTGCTGCAAAGGCGCCGCCGTTGTCGGCGAGGTGCGGGTTGGAGATCAACACGGCGGAGTTGACCTTCTTCGCCGGCACCGGACCGCGGCCGTGGCCGATATTGTTGATCAGCTTGGCACCGATATCTGCGCCCTCGGAATAGCCGGTGATGCTGAATGTCGCCTTCGGGCACATGCGCGCGAGACGGCGCATCGTTCCGGAGGCCTCCCAGTAGCCCTTATTCGACGAATCGTTGTAGCTGTACAGCGTGAAAGGGCTGGCCGCATAAGTGATCCAGACGGGCTGGATCTTGCCGCGGGTCGCACCGTGAACGCGGGTGGCCACCTCCGTCACCTTCGGCCCGATCGGCGCCTTCTCCGGCAGGAACGACGCAGTGTTGCCGCCGCCCGGAATAGTGATCAAGAACTCGTCGGAACACTTATTCACATTCGGAGACTCAATCAAGGAACGCAGGTCCTGCGCCTGGGCAGGCGTCGCGCACGCAGCAACGAGACCGACAGCCGCGGCAGCCGCGGCAGCCGCGGCGACGAATTTCTTCCACATGGAGGACAGCTCCTTGAATTGAAAAGACGGAAAGAGCGAATAAGAGCGCTCGTAAATTTTCCTGTGTAAGCGTCGCTTATCTTAAGACATTTTGAATCCCTACACTAACTACACCCTGACATACCGCAGCGCACAGACGCGCGCGGGGCTGGGGGCTCTCAGGTGGTCTTATCCGCTGATAAGGCGCCGTTCACGCGAATTCCACACAACAGTAAACCCAGGTACACTCACCGCCATGCGTAAAAAGATTGCTTCCTCCATCATCGCTGCTTCCCTCACCATCGCGGCTGTCCCGGCCATTGCTCCGGCTACCGCTACCGCACAGACCAACTTCGCTGCTACAGCCGGCGCCGCTGGTGACCGCGCGAAGGCCGATACCGGCGCCGTTGGCCGCGGCATCGAAAAGGCCTTTGACCCGAACGAGTCCTCCTCCATTCCGGAAGGTTCCGGCTTCAAGGGGTTCATGAAGATGATCTTCGAGCCCTACAAGCAGATGTTCAACAGCAACCTGGAGACCAGCTCCCAGGGCGTGACCCGCACGATCATCAACTACGTCATCATCGCCGCGGGCGTGACCGTCATCGGCCAGGCCATCCAGATGGTCATGGCGAATATGCCGCGATAACCAACGCTTGGAAGATACCGACGGCTCATCGCCGTGAAGGGCCGCGCACATCCGCACGGCCTTTTTTAATTTTTCACTACTGAGCATAGTATGCTTTCCGCTATGTTCACCCGTGCCAAGACCGCTGCCGTGTGCGCCAGCCTCCTCCCCGTGGCTATGCTCGCTGGCTGCGTGACCAATGCCGAGGGCGGGAACCCCGAAGGATGGGAGGAGATCACCCCCGCCGCGGTTCCCGAGATCGCGGCGATGGTGCCGGAAGATATTCAGGCTTCCGGTCGTCTCACCGCCGGCGCCAATCCCCCATTCGCGCCGTTTGAGTTCAAAGACTCCCAGGGCAACCTCATCGGAATGGAAATGGATCTCGGTCGCGCCGTCGCAAGCGTCATGGGGCTCGAATTCGCCCCGCAGGAGCAAGACTTTGCCATGATTCTTCCCGCTGTTCAGGCTGGAACGCTGGATGCGGGAATGTCGGGCTTCACTGATTCGGAGGAACGTCGGGAGAACTTCGACTTCGTCAATTTCCTCTACGCCGGCATTCAGTGGGCGGCGCAGCCTGGAGCGGATGTGGATCCTGCACATCCGTGCGGCCTGACCGTCGCGGTCCAGCGCACGACTGTCTCCGAGACAGACGATGTCCGCCCTAAGGCGGAAAAGTGCGAAGAAGAAGGCAATCCGATGACGATCCTGTCGTATGACACGTCGGACAACGCGGCGCTTGCCGCTCTCGTCGGCCGCGCTGATGCTTTGAGCGCCGATTCCCCTGTCACGGCGTGGGCTGTGAACCGTTCGGACGGCAAGATGGAATTGGTCGGCGACATGTTCGACGCAGCGCCGTACGGCTTCGCCGTGCCGAAGAATTCCCCCTTGGGACCGGCGATGGCCGCTGCCATGCAGCACCTCATCGACACTGGCGAATACCAACGCATTCTCGCCCAGTGGGGCGTGGAGACAGGCTCGCTGGAGCAGGCGCAGATCAACGAACAGCCTGTAGGAGGGCAGTGAGAATGAGCACCCCGATAACGAAGCGGTCATCGCGACGGAAACCCGAGCGGATCGAAGCAAAGCCCCTGCGCCACCCAGGCCGCTGGGTCGCCGCCGCGGTCCTACTCGTGCTGTTCGCGCTGTTCGTTTTCGACGCGGCACGTCGTGAAGCCTACGGCTGGAGCACGTACTGGACGTACCTCTTCGACACCCGGATTCTGATCGCCGCCGGCCACACCCTGGCCATCACCGTGCTGTCCATGATCATCGGTGTCGTGCTCGGTGTGATCCTCGCCGTGATGCGCATGTCACCGAACCCGGTATTCAAGTCCATCGCGTGGCTGTACCTGTGGGTCTTCCGCGGCACCCCGATTTATGTGCAGTTGGTCTTCTGGGGCTTGCTCGGCGCGATCTACCAGTCGGTCAACCTCGGTTTCACGGAAGTGTCCCTCGAAGCCCTGACTTCCTCGGCATTCGCGCTCGCCGTCATCGGGCTGGGGTTGAACGAGGCGGGCTACATGGCGGAGATCGTCCGCTCCGGCATCAACTCTGTGCCGGAAGGCCAGATCGAGGCGTCCAAGGCCCTGGGCATGGGTTGGAGCCTGACCATGCGCCGCACCGTGCTGCCGCAGGCAATGCGCATCATCATTCCGCCGACGGGCAACGAGTTCATCTCCCTGCTGAAGACGTCCTCCCTCGTCGTCGCTATCCCCTACTCCTTGGAGCTCTACGGCCGTTCGCAGGACATCGCCGCCGCACTGTTCGAGCCGGTTCCGATGCTGCTTGTCGCGGCCACTTGGTACTTGGTGATCACGTCGATTCTGATGGTCGCCCAGTTCTACTTGGAGCGCTACTTCGATCGCGGCGTCACCCGCGAACTGACCGCCCGCCAACTGGCTGCACTGACTGATGCCGAAGGCAAGGCCCCGAACAACGTCACCGTCGTGGAAAGGAACCGTTAACCATGGCTGCTACTGCTAGCTCCCCCACTTCCGGCACCCCGATGGTCCAGGCGGTCGACGTGTGGAAGTCTTTCGGCTCCTTGGACGTGCTCAAAGGCATCGATCTCGAGGTCCAGCCCGGTGAAGTCACGTGCCTGATCGGCCCGTCCGGCTCCGGCAAGTCCACGTTTTTGCGCTGCGTGAACCACTTAGAAAAAGTCACTGCCGGCCGTCTCTACGTCGACGGCGATTTGATCGGCTACCGCGAAAAAGACGGCGTGCTGCACGAGATTTCCGAGAAAGATGCCGCCCTGCAGCGCCGCGAGATCGGAATGGTCTTCCAGTCCTTCAATCTCTTCGGGCACCGGACCGTTGTAGAGAACATCATTGAGGCACCGATCCACGTCAAGGGCGAAAAACCTGAGGACGCGAAGAAGAAGGCCATGGAGCTCCTCGAGCAGGTCGGCCTCGCGCACAAGGCAGATGCCTTTCCCGTGCAGCTTTCCGGCGGCCAGCAGCAGCGCGTCGCTATTGCGCGCGCGGTCGCGATGGATCCAAAGCTCATGCTTTTCGACGAACCCACCTCCGCCCTCGACCCCGAACTTGTCGGTGAGGTGCTCCGTGTGATGAAGGATCTCGCTGCCAGTGGCATGACCATGATCGTGGTCACCCATGAGATGGCGTTCGCCCACGAGGTCGCCGATACTGTGGCGTTCATGTCGGAAGGCACGATCGTGGAAAAGGGATCGCCGCAGCAGGTGCTGGATAACCCGCAGCACGAGCGCACCAAAGAATTCCTGTCCTCGATCTTCTAGATCGCACAGGAAAGCCAAGCAGCGACGTCGTCCTACCCGAGCAGACCAGCGGTGCCGCGCACCAGCGCGGTCGCGCCGCCAAGGGCTGCGAGCAGCAGTGCGATGCGATGGGCGGCACTTCGGGAGATCCGGGGAACCAGCTTCACTCCGGTGACGATGCCGAGCACCATGCCAAGTGCGCCGGCGCCCCAGATCCAGGCATTCACTCCAGCGAGGTCGGCAGCGCCGGAAAATTCTTTGATGGTGAACGAGATGATCCCGCTCACGAAGAAAATCGGCTGCAGCGTTGCAGCATAGACCCGCTGCTCCCACCGCGCCGCCTGCGCATAGACCGTGATCGCTGGTCCGGCGATGCCAGCGAGAGTGTTCATGAATCCGCCGATCACACCCGAGATCACCGCCGGTACGGGACCGTGTGGCTCAGGGACGAACCGCCTGCCGAAAGTCACGAGTGCAAGAGCCAAAAGAAGCAGCGCGCCGACCAGCACGAGCACCACATCAGGTTCCACAGCGCGGATCAGAAGCGCTCCGGGAACCGCACCGAAAATCAGTGCCGGGGCGATCAGCCAGAATTTGCGCCAGTCAATGTCGGCGCGCATGTTCACGCTCGTGATCAACGCATTCGTGGCTGCGAGAACGTTGACCACGAGAATGCCCTCGACGGGTCCGAGAATCAGGGAAAGCACCGGGCCGGCGAGGAGCCCGACACCCATACCGGCGATGCGCTGGAAGCACGCACCGATTCCGACGGACAGGAAAACAGCGAGGACAGTCAGTCCCGCGCTCATCCTTTGTACTTGGCGTTCATGGCCTCGACCACGCAGTCGGGAACGAGACCGGAAACATCGCCGCCGTATTTGGCGACTTCCTTGCACAGCGACGACGAGATGTAGCCGTATTTCTCATCGGTCATGAGGAAGAACGTGTCCACGCCAGACAGGTGGCGGTTCATCTGTGCCATGGGCAGCTCGTAGTCATAATCCAGTGAGGATCGCAGACCTTTGACCAGCGCACCGACCTTATGCGCGGTGGTGTAGTCAACGAGCAGACCGCCCCAGGTGTCCACCGAGACATTGGGGAAATCTGCGGTGACTTCGCGGATGAAATTCATGCGTTCCTCGATGGAGAACAATCCAGTCTGCTTATTCGGATTCGCGGTGACGAGCACGATCACCTCGTCGAAGCTGCGCGCGGCGCGAGTGAAAATGTCTAGGTGGCCGTTGGTCACCGGGTCGAAGGAACCGGGGCAGACCGCTTTCGTCATCGTTGTTCTTTCTCGTTGAGTACGTGTCTAGTTATCGTCTAGTTCTGCACGGCTGAACGTCGCCATGTCCATACGAGCTATACCGTACAGTCGTTTCTTCAGCTTCTGGCCAGTCGGGGTGAAGCCACGGGGCCAGTTCGTCTCCGGGCTTTCACGGTGGCGTTCAATCACCACTGCTGCTTCATCGGCGAGAAGAGGGATCAGGGCGTCCAGCATTTCGGCGACCGCGCCGTCCGGCAAGTCGTACGGCGGGTCTGCGAGCACCATGCTGAAGTGCTCCCGCGGGGCACGCGGAACGTAGTCGGAGACCTTCGCCTGCTCGACCGTCACATGCGGGTGCCCCACGACATTCATGTTGTGGCGGATGATGTCGACTGCATTCGGGTTGGATTCCACGAGCACGACCTCGTCGGCACCGCGGGATGCGGCCTCGAGCCCGAGCGCACCGGAACCGGCGAATAAATCGAGCACCCGCTGCCCCGCGAAACCGAAACGGACCTGTAGCGAAGAGAACAGTCCTTCCCGTGCGCGGTCAGATGTGGGCCGCGTTCCCTCCGGGGGAACTTTGATTGTGCGTCCGCGGGCCTCGCCCGAAATGATTCGGCTCATGGGCTCAACTTTAACGCGCAGGCCCCTTAGCTCTTCTCCAGGTACTCGAATTCTTCGAGGATTTCGTTGTCGGCGACAGCGCGGGCCAGCTCCGGATCGCTGGCGACGACGGCTTCCGCGTCATCGTAGGCGCGCTGAATGATCTCGTAATCCTCAACGAGGTTGAGCAATTTCAACTGACGTTCGTTGCCGGACTGATGTGTGCCCAGGACATCGCCTTCCTGGCGGTTTTGCAGGTCGAGTTCGGCGAGCTGGAAGCCGTCGGAGATCGCTGCGATCTGCCGGACGCGCTCGAATTGCGGAGTCTCTGCCTCGGCAAAGGTGTGGAACAGACACAACGACTGGTGCCCGCCACGGCCCACGCGACCACGGAGCTGGTGCAACTGCGATACGCCGAAGTGCTCCGATTCGCGCACCATCATCACGGTCGCATTCGGCACATCGACGCCGACCTCGATGACTGTGGTGGAGACCAGCACGTCGATCTCGCCAGCGGCGAAGGCCGACATGACATCGTCTTTGTCCTCGCCTTTCATCCGTCCGTGGAGAACGCCGATATTCAAGCCTCTGAAGTGTGTCCGCCCAAGCAGATGGGCGATTTCGAGGACACCGCCGGGGCCGTCGATACGCGGACACACGATGTACGCCTGGTGCCCGGCGGCGACCTCCTCCTTGATTTTCTGCCACGCACGCTCGATCCACGTGTCCATGAACTCGGGCACGATCGACGACTGAATCGGCTTGCGGCCGCCGGGCAACTCGCGCAGCGTGGACACAGCAAGGTCGCCGAAGACGGTGATGGCGATGGTGCGCGGAATCGGCGTCGCCGTCATGACCAGCAGGTGCGGTGTGCTCTCCCCCGCTTTGTCGCGCAGTCGGTCGCGCTGCTCGACGCCGAAGCGGTGTTGCTCGTCGACGACGACGAAACCGAGCTTGAAGAAGTCCACGCTGTCCTGAATGATCGCGTGAGTTCCGACGACGATGTCAGCGTCGCCGTTCATGATGGCGAGCAGTGCTTCCTGTTTTTGAACGGTCGACATCGAGCCGGTCAGCGCCACTACGCGAGCGTGGACGCCCGTGCGCATGAGAGTTTTGCGCAGTGATTTCTCGTGCTGGAGCGTGAGCACTTCTGTCGGCGCGAGCAGCGCGCACTGCATGCCGTTGTCCACGGCTTGGAGCATGGCGGCGAGCGCCACGATGGTCTTGCCGGAGCCGACCTCGCCCTGCAGCAGGCGGCTCATGGGCGTGGTGCTGTCCATATCGGCAGAGATCTCGCTGAAGACGCGCTCTTGGCCGTCGGTGAACGCGAACGGGAGGTTAGAGAGCATTTGGCTTTGCGACGCCCCGTCCACGCGCGGCAGTGCCGTCGCCGTGCGGTGACTGGCATCCACGCGGCGCAGCGCCATGATGAGCGCAACGCGCAATGCCTCGTTGTATTTGAGCCGTTCGCGGGCTGCGTCCGGCCCGTCGGACGTCGGGTTGTGGATCTGGCGGATCGCGTCGTCCAGAGAAATGAACCCGTCCGGTGTGAAGCCGAGTGGTTCCTCCACGGGCGGCAATGTGTCGAGCACTGCGTTGACCGCGCCCATGATCGTCCACGTGGAGAGGTTCTTCGTGGCTTTGTACACGGGCAGCCATTCGCGGCCGGAGAGAATCTCGTCCGGGTCGCCGAAGACAGAAAGCTGCTTCATCGAGCCCGTCGCCCCGCCTTTTGGTTGCGGCCGCTCCCTGCTTCCTCCCTTGAATTTAGGTGCGTCGAGAATGAGGAAGTCCGGGTGCTGCAGCTGCGGCTGCCCGTTGAAATAGCTCAGCTTGCCGGTGAACATCGCGCGGACACCGCCATACAACGCACGCGGTGCGTAGCGCGCGCTGAAGAATGTTGCGGAAATGGTGTCGTACCCGTCGGAGATCTCCACTTTGAAGATCGGTTTCTTACCGCGAATAGTGCGCGTGGACATGACCGTGCCGATGAATGTGATGCGGTCATCAGGAAGAGCGCCCTCGAGCGCGCTGCCATTGCCGTAGCGCAGATATTTGCGCGGGTAGTGCTCGAGGAGCCCTTCGGCTGTCTCAATGCCGAAAGCTTTCGCGATCGCGCGGGCGGGACGCGTTGGGATGATCAGGTTCAGCGGCGTGGTGTAGTTGATCCCCAGCACTTCTTATTCCACCCCGATTTGGCCGATGGTGCCCAAACCATCCGCCGGGTACACGAGCACTTCCGCATCGAGGGCCTCCGCAAGCGCGTCGGGGTCCAGCTCCTCAGCAGCATCAGAATCGAGCAGCAGCGTGACCAGCTCCCCGCCTGCGTCGAGCATTGCGCGGCATGCCTTATCGACGGCGCGTTGTACCGTTTCTTCCTCCGCCAGCACCTCGTCGACTGGTGCGACCACCGTGATGTTCCCGCCAGCGGTACGCACGATGTCAGCGGCGCGCATGTCCGCTGCCGCTTCATCCATCTGTGCGGCTGCTGCTTCAAGCGGTAGGCGCGGATCGTGGACAGCCAGCGCCGCGATCCCGCCGACGAGGCTCATGGTGGACAAAATAGCGGCCTGCGCACCCTCTGATTTCACAGCCTCCGCGATCTGCTTTAGCTCGTCTGGCCCTGCATGACCATTGGGCAGCACGACGAGCTCGCGAGCATCAGCAGCCGCAATCGCCTCTGTGATCGCCTCGCTCAAGCCGCCTTCAGATGTGACGGGGACGGCCCCTGCCTGGCGATAGAGTTCCGCAATGGACCCCTCCGGAGTCATGGCGACGATGATGCGCGCGGAGGCCGGGGAATCACTGGCAGGAAGCGCATCCGGCAAAACTTCTAAGCGCAGATCCGACACCGCGCCGAGTTCGTAAGCACGCTCGATGACCGCCCCGGCATTGAGCGAATGAATGTGGATCTGTGCCTCGGTGTCAGTAGCGCGGGCGATGACGAGGCTCGTTCCCATGCCCGCCAGAGCGTTTTCCAGCTCGTCGACGGGGCCGGTGAAGAAGAACATGACCTCAAGCCAGCCGGCGTGCCCGTGCGATTCGCCCGATTCATTTTCGCCCTCCGCCGCAGAGTCCGTCCCAGAATCCATCGCAGAGGACGCTGCAGAGGCCGTCACCGATGCGAGGCTGGAAGAAGCCGGTATATAGGCAGCGCGCCCTGCGACTTCATCGCGCAAGGCGGTGAGCAACAAAACCAACCCGCGGCCGCCAGCGTCAACGACACCCGCGTCCCGCAGTTCAGCGAGCTGCGACGGAGTCTGCTCCAATGCTTCCTCTGCCGCGGTGACGGCGGCGGAAGTGACCGCATCCAGCGGAGACTCGCCGGCCGCCCCGCTCAACGCTTCCTGTGCGGCGGTAGCTGCCTTGCGCAGCACAGTCACGATGGTGCCTTCTACCGGATCAGTGATGGCACGCTCGACGTAAACAACGGCGTTGCTCAACGCGTCGGCCACGCTCGCGGCGTCTAAGTCGCCCTCAGCTGCTGCCTGGGCAACGCCGCGCAGAACCTGGGAGAGCACGACTCCGGAATTGCCGCGTGCCCCCTTGATGCTTCCTACTGCCAAGGCCGATGCGATATCGGCGCAACTCGCCGGGGACCCCACTGTTTCGGCGTTCTCGAGGGCCGCCGACATCGTGTGTGCCATATTCGAGCCAGTGTCCGAATCCGGCACCGGAAAGACATTGAGCCTGTTGATTTCCTCGCGGTGGACTTTCAATACCTGCACGGTACGGCGCGCCCACGACAGCAGTTGGGCACCATCGATCACCGCAGGATTAGTCATGGGGCCTAACTTTACAGTGCCCAGTCCACACCGTCCGCGCCCTGCGCCCGCAGCGCTTCATTAGCGCGGGAGAACGGGCGGGAGCCGAAGAAACCCCGGCGTGCCGACAACGGCGACGGGTGTGCGGATTCGATGCAGGGAGTCTCGCCCAAGAAACGCTTCGCTGTCTGCGCGTCACGGCCCCACAAAATGGCCACCAGCGGTGCATCGCGTTCGGCGAGAGCGCGGATCGCCGTCTCAGTGACCTTTTCCCACCCTTTGCCGCGGTGGGAACCGGGCTGACCGGGTGCGACGGTGAGCACGCGGTTCAACAGCAAGATGCCCTGGCCGGCCCACGACGACAAATCGCCATCGGAGCGCGGCGGGATGCCCAGATCATCCTTCAATTCAGCGTATATATTCACGAGCGAGCGGGGCGGGGCGACGCCTGGTTGCGTCGAAAAGCTCAAACCCATCGGGTGACCCGGTGTCGGGTACGGGTCCTGGCCGACGATGAGCACGCGCACGTCATCGAACGGGTCCTGGAAAGCGCGGAGAATATCGTTGCCCGCTGGCAGGTACGCGGGCTGGGCGCGGAGGAAGTCGCCCAGCTGGTGGATATCGTCTTCGACTGGGGCGAGCGGCTCCGCCCACGACGGATGGACCGGCAGACTCATGCGAAGCTCTCCCAACCCCCGCCGTACTCCGGGGTCTCGCCGTCAACTGTCACTGCGACCTCATCATCAGAGCCGGGCTTCGACGTGGTGCCGATGGTGCGGAAGCCGACTGGGGCATCACCGCTGATCGTTCCCAGCAAGGTGTGGTCCTCCCCGCCCTCGTAGACCCACTTCCACGGGTCGCAGTCAAGGAATTCGCCGGCGTTGACCAACAGCTCGTCCGGGGCGATCGTGGAGGAATCGATATCTATATTCACGCCGGACCGCGCCGCCAGAAGCTTTAGGTCATGAAGCAGACCGTCGGAATTATCAGTCATGCTCGTCGCGCCAGCGGAGCGGGCAATCACCCCGCTGCCGGGCGCGATCTCTGGGGCCTGATATGCCTCAACGAGCGGGGCGAATTCCTCTGGGATGTCGCGGCCGGACTCGAGCAGCGCCAAACCGGCTGCTGAGTAGCCGATCTTTCCGTGGGAAACGAGTTTTTGGCCTGCACGCGCGCCGTCCAAGGTCAGGGCCCAGCGGTTGCCGCCCAGCGAACCGATCGCGGTGACGGACAGGACCAAGCTGTCGCCCGAGGTGACATCGCCGCCGACGAGCTCCGCAGCGTATTTGCCCACCTCATCGCCAATCCCACGGGCGAGATCGGTCACCACTGCGACGGGCAAATCCTTCGGGGCTGAAAGGGACAACAGCGCCGCGAGCGGTCGTGCGCCCATCGCCTCGATGTCCGCGAAATTCTGCACAATCGCCTTACGGCCGACCTGCCGTGGCGTGGTCACATCCCACCGAAAGTGACGCCCCTCCACGAGCATGTCGGTGGTGGCCACAACCCGCGAGTTAGGCGAGGATCTGTGCAGCACCGCCGCATCGTCACCGTTGATCGACGACGGTGTCACGTCCACGATGGACTGAATCACGGCACGCTCCCCGACATCCCCGAGCGTAGGTCCGCCCGATGGAAAACCAGTCTGAATCACGGTCGATGAGCGCCTTTCCTTCGTTGGTGCTGCGATGCGACGTTCCAGCCGCGGAACGCCCTAATACAATGAGCCGCTATGACCACCAGCAGGACGACCACGGAACTCCCCGCCGACCACAGCGACCAGGACACCGACACAGTCATGCGGCGCCCGCTCATCCTTCTCAGCCTCGGGCTTGCTCTGCTACTCGTCGCCGGTGTGCTGATCGGCTCCAAGCTGTACCTCAAGCAGCTTAACAACCAGCCGGTGGCCTTGACGGAGTTACCGTCGCCCGACGCTGACTCACCCGAGTGCGCCGCCCTGATCGAATCTCTTCCAGACGAAGTCGCCGGCCACCGGCGGGCGACATTGGCTGACCCCGTTCCAGCCGGCGCGGCAGCATGGCAGACGTCTTCGACCGACCGCGTGACACTGCGTTGCGGCATCGATGCCCCCGTGCAGTTCACTGAACTCACCTCCACCGAACAGATCCAGGGCGTGGAATGGATGAAGGTCAGTGATCCGACACCAGAGTCGAATCTGACCACGTGGTTCACCGTGGACCGCTCCCCCGTTGTTGCGGTCACTGCCGATAACCCCGCTGAATCAGGCTCGCCGGTGGAGGATATAGATCTCAGTGCCCTGCCTCAGGCAGATCCCGCGCCGGGGAAGGCGCCGTTGGCGGAGCTGGAGGCGTCGATAAGCGATGGCTCTGGCGATGTCTGCCGTGAGTTGGTGGCCGCGTTACCCGCTGATCTCGCTGGCGGCTATACGCGTCTCGATGTCTCTGGCGTGGACGGGCTCGGGGAAAATGCTGCCGCGTGGGGCGCTGACGGGCTGGAGCCTGTGGTGCTGAAGTGCGGTGTCGCCCCGCCGCCGAGCTACGAAGCTGGCGCACAGTTGACGCAGGTCAACGATGTGCCGTGGTTCGAAGAGACCAGCAGCAATGCCGCCTCGCAGGCGACTGTGCTGTACGCGCTGGGGCGCGCTGCTGAGATCGCCGTGTCCGTCCCTGTGGGTGCGGGTGATGGCGCGCTGACGAACCTCTCGGACGCTATTTCGCAGACCGTTCCAGCGCAGTAGCGATCAGCGTTTCCAACAGATCGCCGTACGTCATGCCGGCGGCGAGGAAGACCTGCGGGTACATCGAGATCGACGTGAAGCCCGGCATGGTGTTGACCTCGTTGAGCATCGGCCCAGATTCGGTGACGAAGAAGTCGACGCGGGCGAGGCCCTGACAGCTCAGTGCGCGGAATGTGGTGAGCGCAAGGTCGGCGAGCTGTTCGTTGAGCTCCTCGTCGTAGCCCGCGGGAATGGTCGCGGTGACAACGTTGTCGAGGTATTTGGTCTCGAAGCCGTAGAAGCCCTCGTCCGAGTCGGCCGTGCCGTTGAGCTTCGCCGGCGGGGAGGCGACGAGCTCGCCGTCGGGGCGCTCCAGCACGCCCACCTCCACCTCGTCGCCGATCAGCTCGGCTTCGATGATGACTTTGGTGTCGTACTCGCGCGCAGCATTCACCGCGCGATCGAGGTCCTCCCAGGCCGTGACTTTGGTGATGCCGATCGAGGAGCCTCCTCGCGCCGGCTTCACAAAGACCGGCAGGCCGAGGTACTCGCGCACCCCGTCATCGACTGCTGCGGTGTCAACGCCGTCATGAAGAATGAATTCCCGCGTGACCGGCACCCCGGCAGAACGCGCGATGGTCTTGGTGAACTCCTTGTCCATGGAGCACGCCGACGACAACACGCCCGGGCCGACATACGGCACGCCAGCGAGGTCGAGCAATCCCTGGATCGTTCCGTCCTCGCCGTAGGTGCCGTGCAGCACCGGGAAGACCGCATCAACGGTGGCCAGAACTTCACCGGTATTGGGGTCGTAGAACTCGCCGCGGCGCGTGGGGTTCACAGATAGGGCGACCTCGCGTCCGCCGTCGACGGTGGGCAGTGTCGAATCCCCGACCGGGTCGGTTGAGCCTGCTACCCACGTGCCGTCTTTGGTGATCCCCACCGGGAAGATCTCGTACTTCTCACGGGGAAGTTCCGCCATGATGGCGCCGGCGGAAATGCAGGAAATGGAATGTTCGGAGGACATTCCACCGTAAATGACGGCGAGTGTGATCATGGTGACCACACTACAAGCCGTTATTCGGATTTCTTGGAACGGCCCATCAGCGCGGCAATCATGTCGTCGACGCGCAGATCCTTGTGGCAGACCGAGAACACCGCTTCCGTCAGCGGCATGTCCACGCCATTGTCAAGGGCAAGCTCGTAGATACTCTGCGAGCTGGTCACGCCCTCCGCGACCTGGCCGTTGGTGGCCTTGCGCGCCTCATCCAGGGTCATGCCGCGGCCGAGACGCTCACCGAAGGTGCGGTTGCGCGACAGCTTCGAACCGCAGGTAGCAACCAGGTCGCCCAGACCTGCCAAACCGGCGAATGTGCGCTGGTCCGCGCCGAGCTGGATGCCGAGACGGGTGATCTCCGCAAGCCCACGGGTGATCAAGGTGGCTTGGGTGTTCTCCCCCATTTCCTTGCCGGCGGCCATTCCGCACGCAAGAGCGATCACGTTCTTGCACGCGCCACCGATCTCGCAGCCGACCACATCGGTGTTGGTGTACGGGCGCACATAAGTCGTGGCGCAGGCGGCCTGGACGAGCTTTGCCCGGTTCAGGTCCGAGCAGGCAATGACGGTGGCGGCGGGCTGCTCGTCGGCGACTTCACGGGCGAGATTAGGTCCGGTCAGCACCGCGATGCGGGACGGATCGATGCCGGTCACTTCCGCGATGACCTCACTCATGCGCTTATAGGTGCCCGCTTCGATGCCTTTGGAGATGGACACCACAGTCGATTCGCTCGGAATGTGCGGCGCCCAGTTAGCAAGGTTCTCGCGCATCGTCTGGCTCGGCACCGCGGGCACGACGATCTGCGCGTTCTCGATGGCGGCTGCGGCGTCGTCGGTCGCTTCGATGGCCTCCGGCAGCACGATCCCGTCCAGGTAGTCTGCGTTGATCCGCGTCTCCTGGATCGCGTTAGCCAATTCCGTACGGCGTGCCCACAGGCTCACGGAATTGCCGGCGTCAGCGAAGACTTTCGCCAACGACGTGCCCCACGAACCTGCACCCAAGACTGCGACCTTGACCATGCGCGCGCCGCCTTTCTTTTCACTTACTCTCGTTAGTCGTCCGCACGGCCCCGGCACGTGTTTCGGGCCCGAACGGATTTGTGCTCGTCACAGTGTAAAGCACCACGAAACCGAATTCAGGGTTATGCGCACCCGCACCAGATGCGGGACAATGGCCACCATGGGCAAGAAGTCACATATGCACGAAGAGGATAAAGACCTCAAGGGAGAGATGTTCCTCACTGGCCGCCACCAGGGGATTCCGGCTAAACCGGACGAGGAATTCAAGCGCACCACACTCGCCGCAGGTGCGGTCCTGTGGCGCGGAAAGCTCGACGATCCCAGCACGATCGAGGTCGCGTGCATTCACCGCCCGCGTTATGACGACTGGTCGCTCGCCAAAGGCAAGGCCGACCCGGGCGAGTCCCTAGTGACCACCGCCGTCCGGGAAATCAAGGAAGAGACCGGCTACGACATTCGCTTGGGCAAACTGCTCGGCAAGACCATCTACCCGGTCAAAGACACCACCAAGGTCGTTTATTACTGGACAGGCGAGGTCACCGGCGGCGAGTTCGAGGCCAATGAAGAGGTCGACGAGATCCGGTGGCTGTCGATGGCAGAGGCCAAGGATCTCATGTCCTATGACCTCGACCGCCAGGTCTTGGCAAAGGCGGAGAAGCGCTTCGGTGTGCCCGCCACCGCCCGCATTCTGTACGTGCGCCATGCCCGGGCGCATGAGCGCGAGAAATGGTCCGGCGACGATAACCTCCGGCCGTTGGATAAGAAGGGCCGCCGCCAGTCGGAGATGCTCGTGCCCATGCTCGCGCCGTTCCACCCAGACCGCATTTATTCCGCGGTTCCGGATCGCTGCCAGGCCACGGTCGCCCCGCTTGCCGACGAACTGAATCTGCCCGTCGAGGTGGATGAGTGTTTCGGCGATGAGGCGTGGTTGTCCGATATGGTCGGTGCGCAAAAGGCGATCACCGACATCATCGATCAGGGCGGCGTGAGCGTCGTGTGCGCCCAGGGCGACATCATCCCCAATATGGTCGCGTGGCTGTCTGCCACCGGCCGTCTGCCCATCGACGGCGACATCAAGGCGAAGAAGGGCTCCGTCTGGGTCTTGTCCTTCAACGAGGGCCGGCTCACCGGCGCCGACTATCTGCCCTCGGCGCTGCCGGTCCGCTAGATCACACCGCCGGCTTGAACGCCGGCCGTGCATCCTCGTAGCGCTCGATAGCTCTCTCGTCGCGCATTGTCAGCCCAATATCGTCGAGGCCTTCCATGAGACGCCGGCGGACGCCTGGGCAAGCTGCTGTCCATGACGGTGTACCCCGTCATGGACAGCACGAAGGTGGTCTACTACTGGATCGCTCGGGTTCTCGGCGGCGAGTTCGAGCCGAACGACGAGGTCGACGAGATCCGCTGGCTCACCTTCGACGATGCCAAAGAAATCATGTCCTACGACCTCGACCGCCAGGTTCTGACGAAAGCGGAGAAGCGCTTCAGCCTCCCGGCGACGAGCCGCATCCTTTATGTGCGCCAGGCGAAGGCGCACGACCGCGAGAAGTGGTCAGGCGACGACAACAAACGCCCCCCCTGGACAAGAAGGGCCGCCGCCAGTCGGAGATGCTCGTTCCAATGCTCGCTGCCTTCCACCCGGAGCGCACTTACAGTTCGCTTCCGGACCACTGCCAGCAGACCATCGCGCCGCTTGCCGACGAGTTGAACATGCCTGTCGACGTCGACCTGCGTTTCGGTGATAACGCGTGGCAGTCAGACCCGGCCGGTGCCAAGCAGGCCTTCCAGGAAGTCATCGATCAAGGCGGCACGAGCGTCGTCGTAGCCCAGGGCGACGTGATGCCCAACATGATCCAGTGGCTCTCAGAGAACGGCCGCCTGCCGATCGACGGTGAGATCAACTGCAAGAAGGGCTGCGTGTGGGTGCTGTCCTTCAACAACGGCGAGCTGACCGGCGCCGACTACATGCCGACAGCCCTGCCGGTGCGGTAGAAATTAAGCGTCTGGGTGCGCTGCCTCGGCTTGCTGCAGTTTCTTCGGCCCGCCGAACGCTTCCCAGGTGAGGTAGCGCCAGCCTTTCTCCAACGGCCCCTGGCCGAAGCGACGCAGCCACAGCCAGCTGAGCACAGCTTGGATGACGAGCATCACTGCGGCGACCGCGAAAGCTGTGTAAAAGTCTTCGTTCGTTGCTTCCGCATCTTCGCGTGGATATCCCAACAGCAGGCCGCTTCCGATGATCACCAACGTCGCCAGAATGTAGTTCGTCAGAGCCGTCCGGCCCAGCGACGCGAACATCGCTCCGAGCGCGGACCGCAGGGGCGTGCGCAGCAGGACATACACCAGTGCCATCCACATGGCTGTGCAGATCAGGCCAGTCGCTGCAGCAACGTGGCTATATGCGACCGTTCCAAGACTCCGGTACTGGAGGTAGCTCATTCCCAGCGTCAGCGGAACCAGAACCAGCAGTGCCATCGCCGCCGGTTTCGGGTTCTCGTCCAAGGCCTGCGGTAGCCCCCACATAGCGAATGCGAATCCGAGCAAGAGCAAACCGGGAATGAGTGCGATTCCTCCGAACGGCGCCCCGAGCAAAGTCAGCGCAATCCCTCCGACGGTGGCCAATGTGCGTCTGAGTTTCAAATCGGAGACGAAAGTGAGCGGGTACAAGAACACAAAGCCGAAGGCTGAGTAGTACAGCAGCGCCTCCCCGGGGTGGAGGATCTGGTGCACGATTCCGAGCAGAAAAAGAGGCAGCAGCCGCCGCCACATGACGGACTGCGCCATCATCCCGCGTCGGCGAGCCCCATCGACGATCAGTGCGAATCCAATCCCGAAGAGAAATGTGAACGCTGAGAAGAAGCGCTGGTGAGCAAGGAGCTCTAGCGCCCAGAACGCCCCTTTATCCCCGTCCGGCCCTGGATAGAGGAGCCATTGTTGTTGAAAGTTCACGAAAGCAATCCCGCACAGTGCGATACCGCGAATAACATCGAGCGAGAGCATTCTCGCGCTTGGCGTTTCGTTCATTCTCTGGCCTTTCTAGACGTCGATAGCTGGCTTGTACGCGGGCCGCTTTGCTTCGAAGTCCTCGATCGCGCCCTCATCACGCAGGGTCAGGCCGATGTCGTCGAGGCCTTCCATGAGACGCCAGCGGATGTAGTCGTCGATTTCGAAGGTGAAGGTGTTCTCCCCCACCGTCACGGTCCGGTCCTCGAGGGACACCGTGACCACCGTACCGGGGTTTTGCTCGAGCTGCTTCCAGATCAGCTCGATGTCGGATTCAGTCATTTGGCCGGCGAGAAGGCCTGCTTTGGAGGTGTTACCGCGGAAGATGTCGGCGAAGCGCGGGCTGAACACGGCCTTGAAGCCGTAGTCCATCAGCGCCCACACGGCGTGCTCGCGCGAGGAGCCGGTGCCGAAGTCCGGTCCGGCGAAGAGCACTGAGCCATCCTTATACGCCTCCTGGTTCAGCACAAAATCCGGTTCGTTGGTGCGCCAGTTGGAAAACAAGCCGTCCTCGAAACCGGTGCGGGACACGCGTTTCAAGTACACGGCCGGGATAATCTGGTCGGTGTCCACGTTGGAGCGGGTCAGCGGAACACCAACGCCGGTGTGGGTAGTGAAGTTTTCCATGATTGCTCCTTAGAGGTCTGCCGGGGACGACAGGTGGCCGGTGATTGCGGTTGCCGCTGCGACAAGCGGGGAGACAAGGTGGGTGCGACCGCCGGGGCCCTGGCGGCCCTCAAAATTGCGGTTCGACGTCGATGCACTGCGCTCCCCCGGCTTCAGCTGGTCCGGGTTCATGCCCAAGCACATGGAGCAGCCGGCGGTGCGCCAGTCCGCACCGAAGTCACGGAAGATCTGGTCCAGGCCCTCTTCCTCAGCCTGCTGCTTCACCATGGCGGAGGAGGGAACGACCATCATGCGGGTCTCCGGGTGAATGGTCTTGCCCTTGACCACATCGGCTGCCGCGCGCAGATCCTCGATGCGGGCGTTGGTGCACGACCCCAGGAAGACAGTGTCGATCTTGATGTCGCGCAGAAGCGTGCCCGGCTTGAGATCCATGTATGTCAGTGCCTTTTCCGCTGCCGCCTTGAGCGTGTCGTCGCCGAAGGATTCCGGGTCCGGCACGGACTCCGCCAGCGGCAGGCCCTGGCCGGGATTCGTGCCCCAAGTAACAAACGGCGTCAGCGCGGAGCCGTCGATCTCGACGACGGTGTCGAATTCCGCCCCCTCGTCCGTCGGCAAGGTCTTCCAGTACGCGACAGCGTCGTCCCAGTCTTTGCCCTTCGGCGCGAATTCACGGCCTTTGACGTACTCGAAGGTCTTCTCGTCGGGCGCGACCATACCGGCGCGCGCGCCGCCTTCGATGGACATATTGCAGATGGTCATGCGCGCTTCCATGGAGAGCTTCTCGATGGCCTCACCGCGGTATTCGATGATGTGGCCGGCGCCGCCGTTGGTGCCGATCTTGGCGATAATCGCGAGGATCAGGTCCTTGGCCGTCACGCCCGGCTGCAGCTCGCCGGAAACTTCCACGGCCATGGTCTTGAACGGCTTGAGCGGCAGCGTCTGGGTGGCCATGACGTGCTCGACCTCGGAGGTGCCGATGCCCATGCCAATGGAGCCGAATGCGCCGTGGGTGGAGGTGTGCGAATCGCCGCACACGATGGTCATGCCCGGCTGCGTAATGCCCAGCTGCGGACCGACGGTGTGCACGATGCCCTGCTTCACATCGCCCATGGAGTGCAGGCGCACACCGAATTCCTCGCAGTTCTTGCGCAGAGTGGACACCTGGGTGCGGGACGTCAGCTCCTCGATCTCGAGCAGGTTGCCCGACTTGATGCCCACGGTGGGGACATTGTGATCTTCGGTGGCCAGGTGCTGCTGCGGGCGGCGGATGGTGCGGCCCGCCATACGCAGCCCGTCGAATGCCTGCGGGGAGGTCACCTCGTGGAGGAGCTGGAAGTCAATGTAGATCAGGTCCGGGTCGCCGTTCTCACCCTTCGTGATCACATGGTCGCGCCAAACTTTCTCCGCCAGCGTCAACGGCTGTGACTGTTCCGCCATAGTCTCTCCTCTCAGACACCCAGCAACATTCCATATTGCGGGATAGACGTTTCCATTTAATGAGACACTCTAATACACGGCAGCTCCCTCCCGCACGCAACCTCGCGAAGTTCTCAAACACCCCAGGGACCATATAGTGAGATGTTATGATCCACGCCGTGGGAATTATTGAGGGAGATTCAGTGGAGAATTCAACGGAAAACAGCTCGGGAATCAAGGTTCTCGACCGCTCAATCGCGATTATCGACGCGATCGCGGCCGGCGAGAAGACCCTCTCCCAACTCAGCGCCGACACCGGCCTGCCCCGCGCGACGACGCACCGCCTCGCCACGGCCCTGGAAATTCACCAAGTTCTCGTCCGCACCGACTCCGGCGCGTGGACAATCGGCCCAGCGCTCGCCCGCTACGCGGCCTCTGCCCCGTCGCAGATCATCGATGCCGCCAAACCGGTCATGGCCGACCTTGTACATGCCACCAACGAATCCGTGCAGCTCTATGAACTCACCGGATCGTCCCGCACCTGCGTCGCAGCAATCGAACCGCCGAGCGGCCTGACGCACACCGTGCCCGTCGGCTCCCAGCTCCCCCTCGACCGCGGATCCGCCGCGAAGATCTTCGCCGCGCACAAGCTTGTCGACGCCCCCTTCCCCGACGAAGAAATGGTCACTGTGCGATCCACCGGGCTCGCTGAATCCGTCGCCGAGCGCGAAGTAGGCCTGGCCAGTGTGTCCACCCCCATCCTCGGTAAAAACGGAGCTGTCCTCGCTGTCCTCTCCGTCTCCGGCCCCGTCGAGCGCCTCAAACCCTCCCCCGCCGACAAGTGGGGCAAGGAACTCCTCGCCGCCGCCAAGAAGCTCATGAAAGCGATCTAGGTGATCTAGGTCTGTCCAGAGCACATGCACCCCCACTTATCCACCTCAGTGGGGACTAATTTGCGTCAATCGCGTCGAGTTCCGCTTCAGGCCACACCACATTCTTAGCAAGCGGAATCTGGTGGGACGCACTCTCCAGGATGTGCATGAAGTACCCGGCTGTATTCGGAATGGCGATGATGTCACCCGGCGCGACGCCTTCCGGAAAACGGATTTTCCGCCGGAGAATCACTTCGTCCTCGATGCAGTAAGCGCCGACAAGAAAGGCCTCCACTGGCTCGCGTCCATCGTCTTTTCCCTTGTTCCGCTTCACCAGCACTGGATCAATGAGGAAATCATCGGAGGTGGTCCGGCACTGGGTTCGGTTCATCTCCACACCCACGAGCGGCAGGCCGTCAGAGCGGGTCTTGGTGAAAGCCACGCGGGTGAGAATGACACCGCATCCGTCGAGAAGCGAACGCCCCGGTTCCAAATGAAGCCGCAGCCCACGCTCACGCAGGCCCTGCGCAATCCCGTCGGAGAGCACCTCCGTCAACCACTCCCCTCGCGTCGGGTTCTGCCAGTACGGATAGGTGTTTCGTAACGGATCAGACTTCCATGCAAACGGCGTCGCGTAGCCATCGCGCTGCTGCTCGATCGCGTGCTGGTAGTCGTGCCACTGCTCCTCATGAGCGAGATAGCTCATTGGCACGCCGCCGCCAATGTCGATGAATTCCGGCAAGTGACCGGACTCCCGTAGACGGTCGCACAGTGTCATGCATTCCCGCAGCGCTGCCTGCCTGTCTGCCGCCGCGTATCCGTGCAGGTGCGCATGCACACCGACGACATCCACATGCACTGATTTGTGTTTGAGATACGATGCCCACGCTTTAAGCCTTTCGCCGAAACGAGTCGGCGGCATTGCGTCCGGATCAGGTGCGAGTCGGGGTGCTACCCGTGCAACAGAACCCGCCGCGCAAGCTAGCTGCTCAACGCGGTCGTACTCATCGCGGTTATCAACGGAAATGACGACTCCGTTGTCGACGGCTAATTGCAGCAACCGGTCGGGTTTGATGGCGGCGGACAAGATGATGCGGTCACCGGGCATACCGCGTTCGAGAACCTGCCGCAGCTCGTTCTCGCTGGCTACATCAACGCCGTTTCCAGTGTCGCGGACGGTGTCAGCGAAAAGAAGCGCCTTATTGGCCTTCCGCGCATAGAACACCTTCGTCTCCACCCCCGCGGCTGCGCCTGCTCCCACGAGCTCATCGATATTCGACCTCATCGGCCCCGCATTCAGCACGTTGACGGGACTGCCGAAACGGTCCAGCAGACTCGCGCACGCGTCTTCGTCGCTAAGCAGCTTCTCCGACCACTCGAATGTGGTCGCCTCCAACGGGGGCATGCCGTGCACTCGACCGGCATTATCCAGCGCTACCGCACTGACACGGTCGGCCCACTTCTCCACCACGTCGTGCTCACTGCGCCGCAGCGTGTCGTGCCCGAGAATCAACCCCTCGTTCATTCGTCCCGCGGCAGCAATATGCCGCTGGCCGTCAAGCGTTCCGTCGCGGCCGACATGCAGTGCATTCGTGCCGGCGTAGCGGTGCCCGATGCCCTGCTCGACGAGATTGCCGACCAACGTTCCCTCCACGACCCCGGGCGGGGCAAGCACTGCATCGATGACGACTGTGGCACCGACATCAGCAGCCACGGTCCGAAGATCCTCGCTGCCCCGCGACATCGCGTCGCACCGGATCCTGCCGCTGTCAATGAGCGAGAGCACCTCCTGCGCCGAGCTCACCGGCGGGCCGAAAGCCACCCGCTCCATCGTCCGGGTGAATGCGTGGAACTCGGCTCCGCCGAGAGACTCGCGGCCGCCGAATGAAGCGCGCTCAATCAAGCTGTCGTATGTGTCCCTGAACGCGAGCGCGACAGCCAGGGCCGCCGTCCACGGCCGATCGCCCTTCGCCGCGGCCAGTGACTCACGCAGTTCTGCGACGGGATCTCCCGTGAAATCGGTGCCATCCAGCACCGCGTGAATATCCGCCATAGCCGCGTCACCACCGGCGATCCGTGCGAGCTGCGCCGAGCACTCCGCGAGTATCTGTTTCAATTCGTCAAGGTCAGTACAGTGAGCGATCGCCTCGGCTGCGCTCTCGATATATGGGCGCGCCTCACGCTCTTTCTGTGAATCGAGATACGCCTTCACTTCCATGAACCGGCCCGAGCGCGTCACCGGGTAGAACGTTGCCGCCTTGGCGTAGCGGACAATGTCAATGAAGGTCAGTGCTGCACCGCGCACGAGTGCGACATCTTCCTCCCCAACCTGATCGAGATTGGTGGCCGGGTAGGCCGGCGCGATGACGCGAAGGTCTCCTATCTCCTCGTGCGTAAGCGAACCTGGCCAATCGTGCGCATGGCCGGTCGCGATGAGCACCTCGTCATAGAAATGCCCTTGCACCTCGACACCGTCCCCGTCCGGGCGCACCGATTCGACTCGCTCGAGACGAAAGCTCACGGTGCTGCGCCGTGGCGCGTGCTCGGCCAATGCGTTCCAGGAGTCTTCGAGGAGCGTGCCGACAATGCGCCTTGGCGGGAAATCCCCTGCATAGTCGTCGAGAGGATCGACCGCTCCAAGCTGCGTCTCAACGATGCCTTTCGGCGCGTTGAGTATCCACTGCGCGGGAAGATCTTGAGCAAATGCGCCAGGAGCAGAAGCGTGGGACAAGGGCACGTCGCTGTAAACAGTCAGATCGATCGCACCGCCGCGTTGCCGTGCACGCTCCATCAGTGACTCAGCCGCCCACAGGCCCCGGGGGCCTGCACCGATGATCGCTACCTTCACTGCAGCGCCTCGCTTCCTAGGTTTTCTGCCACCCACTCGTCGTTGTACACCGTATCGAGGTAAGCGCGGCCATCGTCGTGAAAGATCGCCACGACATCGCCTGATACGCCCTCCCCCACAAGTTTTTCGACTGCGTGGGCGACAGCTCCCCCGGATGCTCCTGGAACGAATCCGGACGAGCCTGCTAGTTTGCGGGCTGCCCGCACGGCTTCTGAAGCTCGCACGCGGATCACACGGTCGGGATGGACGTCCCGCGAAAGATCTGGTGTCACCCCGGCCCCGTATCCGGGAAGCAATCGGGGCCCGCGTTCACCGCCGAAAAGCACCGATCCTTCAGCGTCGACCGCCACCACTGATGTGTCATACCCGTGTGTGCGGATATGCCGCATACAACCGCCGATCGTTCCCGTTGTGCTCACCGCTGCGACGAGCACATCGGGAGCCCGCCCGAGCTTATCGACGATTTCCGCCATCGTCCCTCCATCGTGAGCATCGAATGCGGCCGTGTTGGAGTATTGGTCCAGATTCAGCGCCCCGAGCTCGTCTTTGAGTTCAGCAACACGTTTCCGTCGGGCCACGAGCCAGTCCCCCGTCTCAGGGTCAGGCTCGACGACTGGGTGAAGGATGCCCCCGAGCGCGGTGATCATCGCCAGCGTGGAGGAATTCGTGCGCTGATCGACCACACAGTGGAATTCCCACCCGCCGACGGCAGCCTCGCGCGCGAGCGCGACCCCCAGGTTTCCGGAGCTCGACTCCACGACTCTCATGCCGGGCTTGAGAAGACCTTTCTGCTCGGCCGCACGCACGAGAGCATGCGCAGTACGGTCTTTCGCGCTACCGCCTGGATTGAACGACTCAAGTTTCCCCCACACGCGTGCCCGTGCATCGCCACTGTGAGTTTCACCGAAGCTTCCCAGCCGAACTAGCGGGGTCGTGCCGATCGCATCGAGTATGCCGCACCCTGTCTTAGCCATAAAGCAGATCTTATGCGAATAGTGGGGGCTAGGCTTGCCGGCATGACAGAAGCAACACCCAGAAGCGGGTCCATCACCAGAACACCATTCGTTGGGTATACATAAGGAGAACCTGGATCATGAGCCGAGATGTCATGCGCAAGCTGTTGCCTGATGCACTGATTCAAGAGTTCTGCTCCATCGGAGCCGACCTGGACTGGGCGCAGGGTTCAGACGCCACCCAACGCCACTTGGCGTCTCTGGGATGGATCATCGTCGATGACCTGTCGATGAAGTACGGGGACATGCCAGCTTCAGTCGTGGGCGGTGAAGCATGGACCTTGACTATCAACGCAATGCACACACGCTGGGCCTTGGATGTCGACACATCCCAAGGAGCAGGAGCAGCACGTATCCGACACGTCATCAGCCTCGTTCAGGACACCTTGGGGACAGCGCCGGACCCCATCAAGCTCGACACGGGAAAGTTTGCGGCACGCTGGCTCCTGCCGTCCGGAACATCGGTACTCGTGGAGGAATCACACCTTCGGTACCTCTCCGTCGACAGCACCGAAGCAGAACGCTTCCGGTTGGAGAGGCCCCACAAGTACGCGCAGTATCTCGACATGGAGGAACGAGAAGCAAACCGCCACGACCTCGGACAACCGCAATGCCCCGGCCGATGGCCGCTACGACGCCGGCATCCAGATCCGCCGCGAGGTCATGGGCGATGACTTCGTCGACGCGGCACTAAACCGTTCCGCCGGGACCGACGGCGAGGAGCTCCAGGAGCACATCACAGCGACCGTGTGGGGCTCGGTATGGACACGTGACGGGCTGAGCCGCCGGGACCGCAGCTTGCTCAATATCGGCATGCTGGTCGCTTTGCGCGCCACGGAGGAATTGCGCGGACACATCCGCGGAGCACTGGCCAACGGGCTCACCCGCGAAGAGATCACGGAGGCGATCATCCACTCCTCCGGCTACTGCGGCGCCCCCGCTGCCCTGTCCGCGATGAAGGTGGCGCAGCAGGTGCTCGAAGACGAACTCGGGCCTAAGGCTTGATGCTCATCCCATCTTGAGCAACCAGGTCGTTGGCGGAGATGAAATAGGTCTCCATCGTCCCATCGACGACCGCCATCTTGTCCGACAGCTCATCGGGCAATCCGGCACCGGCCGCGGCAAGCTGCTCGCGCACATCTTCTGGAGCCCACGAGGCATCGATCGTAATCGGAATGGGGAGCCTGACTCCGGCGATTTCCGAGGTGATGGTCATCTTCGCCACGATGATGTGGAAGTTCCCATTCAACGTCGTGATCTTGCCCGGCCCGGTGCGCTGCCAGATGTCTTCCACCCCGGCGGCGGAACCTGGGAACCGCACGCGGAGGTTATCGAGCTCAACCCGGTCCGCATCGATCCGGATCGCAGGCTTAGTCCCTTGCGCCGTGTCGATCTGGACATACGACATCTTCACGTTCCCCAAGAGCCGCGTGGAATCCGACTGCACCGTGAACGTCTCTCCCGTGGGCGTGCGCATCCCTGGAATCGGACCGGGCCGTTCGAAATCGAAACCGCCGATTTTCCTTGGCACGACGTCTTTGCCCTGCAACTGCGGAGGAAGTTCAAGCCCGGCGGGAATCTCCGGCGGCTTGGCACCTGCCCCGTGTCCCGGTTCATGTCCACCAGGCACAGGAGGCAGCCCAGGCACCCCGGGTATCTCCGGCGGGGGCAGCTGGGGCGGTGCCGGGAGGCCCGGCACGCCGGGCACCTCAGGCAGCGGCGGGAATTGCGCTGCAGCTATCCACGGTGCGGCGACTGAGACACCGGCTGCAAGAGCTGTGGTAAGAAAAATCGCGCCCAGCTTATGTGTCAGCCGCGATCCCATGCCCCCTCCTTCATCGACCCCGGCCCCGTTTCTACAACGTCCACCGATTCCGACTCCGCCTGCGGCTCCTGGTCGAGGTCTTCGTAAACGCCGAATTCCTCGTCGTCGTCGGAGCGAGCAGATTCGAAAGACTCCCCTTCCGGCTCATCATTCAGGGATTCCTTCGCAGGCTGCGCGTCGGGCGCCCACGACAGAACCCACGCCCCGCCGAACAGAGCGAGCAGTGTGCCGAGAAGAAAGCCTCCGAGATTCGACGTCGGCAATGCCACCAACGCGAGAATCATCGCGGTAATGCCGGTGAGAATCCGTGAGTCGCCCTTCGACCACGTCATCACGCCGCAGGTGATCAGGAGGACGCCGATCAGCAGCGTCGAGACACCGGAGATGGTGCTGACCTGAATCTGAATATTGGAAACCTCGAACGACAGGTAGGCCGGAGTGAGAATGACGATGCCGCCGAGAATCATCAGTAGACCGGCACCGAAGGGACGTTCCTTCCGCCACTGTCCGAAAGACTTTCGCGTTTCTCGCTCGTTAGCAGGCATTTTCACCTTCCTTGACCACGCCGATCTTGCCATTGGCCGCGGTCAGCGAATCAGCCGAAATAGACGTCGCGTGAATCAGTTGATCAGTCGCGTCCAAGTTCGACATCGAGATGCCGAATGCACCCGGTTCAGCATCATCCGACAGTTGCCGCGCGTCGACACCGATCTGGGGGTTGGTCATCGTCATGGTGCCGCTCAGGTCTTTCGCACCGATAAGAAGGTTCGTCGCCTTCGTGTTCGGCCCATCCACCGTCATCTGGAAGCGGCGGTCGCCCAACCCCGGCAACTTGATCGGGGCCGACATACACAGGTCCGTGATCGTCGCTTCCTTGAGCTTTAGACGTGAGACGGCCAAGTCGCCGTCCTCCATCGACTCACGGTCGACGAAGAGGCTGAAATCTTCCGCTTCAATGCCACCGACTTGCTGGGTGAAGATCACATTCGACAACGCCAAACCGGCTGTGACACCGCTTTGCGCCATGGCGACGCCCTCCCCGGCTAAGACTAAGAGCCCTACGCCCGCGATGGCGGCGAATCGGAGTTTTTTGGTGTGGCCCACTGGAGCACCTCTCGGTCACATCGACGAAATAGTTCCTTAGGACTCACAAACTACTCTTCTAAACGTGATCCGTCTCACTATTCTTCGGTGTTTCCCGATTTCCGACCGAAAACCCAAAAAGTCCGGCACCACTGAGCAGTGAAGACTGCGTGGTGCCGGACTATTTCAGTATTTCTTTGTACCCCGTACGGGATTTGAACCCGTGTTACCGCCGTGAGAGGGCGACGTCCTAGGCCGCTAGACGAACGGGGCGCGTCCGCTGTTGATTGCGACTTGATAAATGTAAAGGACAGTCGGAAAAGAACCAAATCGGCTGGTCAAAACATCTATTTCTGGTACACCAACGGAGTGGTGATGCGCAGGCCAACGGTATCGCCGACCTCCGGCTTCGGATCAGCCGCCATGCGGGCGCGAAACTCCACGCCACCAGCCTCGAGATTCACCGAATAGCTGCTCACCTCGAACAGCACGGATGTCACGGTCGCCTCCACATCGCCTTCAGCGGCGGACACGACGTTGACTGCATCGGGAAGGACAGCGACGGTGACCGCCGCGCCGTCGTCAAGCATTCCTGCATCGCTCATGGCGCCCACCTCGCCACGCTTCCACGTCAGAGCCGGCTTATCGACGACCACCTCTCCCCCGCGCACCGTGCCGTCGAGAAGCGTGGCGTCGGAGATGAACGATGCCACCCATGCGCTTGCGGGCTGGGTGACCACGGCGTGCGGGGTGTCGAATTGCTCGAGTGTTCCGTCGCGCAGCACCGCGATGCGGTCGGCGATCGCGATGGCTTCTTTCCGGTCGTGCGTGACGTGCACCGTGGTCAGCTCATTGTTGCGGGTCAGCGAGACGATCTCGCGGCGCAGCGCATCGCGCAGGGGTTCGTCGAGAGCGGAGAGGGCTTCGTCGAGAAGCAAAACGCGCGGTTCCGCGACAATCGCGCGGGCGAGCGCCACGCGCTGGCGTTGGCCGCCCGACAACGTCGACGGCTTGCGCTTTCCGTACCCCGCGAGGCCGACGGTCTCGAGTGTGCGCTCCACGCGGCTGGCGACCTCGCTACGCTTCACACCCGCGCGGCGCAGCGGGTACGCGACGTTGTCCGCGACGCTCATGTGCGGCCAGACAGCGTGCTGCTGAAAGACCATGCCCATGTGACGCTTCTCCGGCGGTGTTACCGAGACGTCCTCACCGCCTAACGCGATGGTGCCCTCGGACGGGTCGATGAAGCCCGCGATGGTGCGCAGAAGCGTCGTCTTTCCCGAGCCGGACGGCCCGACGAGCGCGACGAATTCACCGCTGGGAATGTGCAGCGTGATGTCGTCGAGGCCGCGCGTGCCGTCCGGGAATGTGACGCCGAGGTGATCGATACCGATGTCGCTCATCATGACTCCTTAGCGGGATTGCGCACAGTCAGCGCGAGGGCGGCGATGCCGATCGCCACGAACATGAGCGCGAGTGCGGACGCTTGGTTGTAATTGCCGGACTGCTGCAGATTGAACAGCTGCACGCCGATCGTGGTCGTGCCGGGGGCGACGAGCAGGATCGAGATGGTCAGCTCGCGCACGGCTGTCACTGCGACAAGCACAGCGCCGGAGGCGACCGCGGGCAACGCCATCCGGCCGGAGGTGTCCCATATCGCACGGAGCCGGCCCGCACCGGAGACCTGCGCGGCCTCCTCCACCGCCGCTGGAACCTTCCGCAACGGCGCGCGCACGGCTTGGAGCACCATGGAAGTGAACGCGCAGACATAGGCGAAGAGAATCACCCAGCGGGTGTTGTACATGTCCGTGTAGCGCGACACGATCACCCAGCCGACGCCGATAATCAATCCGGGCAGCGCCGACGGCAACAGGGTGACCAAGCTCAGCGCCGTATTCGACCGCGCCTGGGTGCGGGTGACCAACAGCCCGATCGCCCAGCCGAAGAGCGCGCACAGCAGCGCTGCTCCGGCGGCCAGGGTCACCGAGTTGATGAAGCCTTCCTGCACGCGCGGATTCGCCAGCGTGCGCGAGAAATTGTCCAGGGAGATCGTCTCCCACGTCAGCGGCACGCCCGGGGCAGGCAGGAACGCGCGACGCGCCAACCCCAGCACGGGCCCCAGGGTGATCGCCAAGGCGATGATCCACGTCACCACAGTCACCGGCCACTTCGCGTTGCCGAGCGAGAGCTTCATCGTCCCGCCGCCGCTCACCGTCGACGACGCTCGCCTGGACACCAGGTAGTCGGCCACGACGGCGCCGATGCCCAGCAGCATGAGCACGGCACCCACGGTGGACACCACCTGCAGCGGATTGCTCACCGTGCCGGATTCCATGAAACGGTAGACCATCGTGGCCAGCGTCTCGAAGCGCACGGGCGAACCGATAATCGACGGAATACCGAAATCTGCAAGGTTCGCCACCGCCGTCAGCGTGAACGAACTCAACAGCGCCGGGCCCAACAGAGGAATCGTCACCGTGCGCAGCACCGTCCACGTGCCGGCGCCGCCGACGCGCGCGGCGAGCTCCAGATCGGAAGGAATCGACCGCAGCGCCGCCGCCACGATCACGTACACCAGCGGGTACGAGTGCAGCATCATCAGGAAAATGATGCCGTCGGCGCCGTACATGTCCCACAGCGGGCGCCCGAACACCGCGTTGAGCCCTTGATTACGCCCGAAGAGCTGCAGCCACGAGATCGCGCCGACGAACGGCGGCACGAGCAGCGGCGAAAGCAGAAACAGCCGCAGCGTGCCCGCGCCCGCAATATCGGTTCGTTCCAGCAGGACCGCGACAGCAGTTCCAACAAGCACAGCGCTTATCGACGACGCCAATGTCGTATACACCGAATTCCACGTCGCCGTGGCTAGGCCCTGCTCCACCAAGACCGGAAACTGGTTGCCACCGAGCGCGAGTGAGATGACCATTGCCAGCGGCGCGATGAAGATCGCTGCCGCCAGCAGCCAGATGCCCAGCCGTGCGAAAGCGACGCCGCCGGAAGAAAAACGTGTGCCCACTATGTTTCGACTCGTCCGTTTGAGTGACCGTGACAGGGTTACGGGAAGGCCTGGGATGGTCTTCCCGCTGATTTACTTGACTGCGTTCTGGAAGAACTCGACGGAACGCTCGCGCTCGTTCGACAGAGTCTCATCATCGACAGTCATGAGCTCGATCTCCTCGAGCTTCGGTGCGTCGCCCGGGGTGCCCACGGAGTCGATTACCGGCAGGTAGTTCTGCTCGACAGCGATCTTCTGCGCTTCCTCCGACAGGATGAAGTTGATGTAGCGCTGGGCTGCTTCCTTCTTCTCCGAGTCCTTGAACACGGCGATCGGCTCGGTGATGTACGGGGAGCCCTCGGTGGCGTAGACCTCCTTGATCGGAGAACCCTTGGCCGCCAGGTCGCGTACCAGGTAGTCCACGACGACGCCGACCGGGTGGCCGCCGCCGGCGATCTCCTGGGAGGTCGGGCCGTTGGAGGCCGCGATCATCGGCTTATTCTTGCCCAGGTCGCTCACCCAGGTCTCGCCGAGCTTCTCGTTGTTCATCCACACGGTCGCGTTGAATGCCGCGGCGCCGGAGACAGCCGGGTCCGGCATGACGATCTTGTCCATGAATTTCTCGTCCGTCAGGTCCGCCCAGGAGGCCGGTGCGTCAGCCTGGTCGATGACATCGGTGTTGTACGCGATGACCGTCGGGATGAGGCGGGTGCCCACATAAAAGCCGTCAGTGTCGACGACCTCCTCGAGCACGCCGTCCGTCTTCACATCGTCGAATTTGGCCAGCAGGTCCTCGGACTTGAAGCCTTCGAAGGTCGGTGCATCAGCAGCCCAGATGATGTCGCCCTCGACCTTGCCGGAGGACTTCTCCGCGTCGATACGCGCCTTCAGATCGCCAGTGCCCGCGCGGTAGACCTCGACCTCGACATCCGGATTCGCCTTCGTGAACGCCTGGTTGATCTCATCGACCTTCTCCTCCGGCTCGGAGGTGTAGACGGTGATGACGGTCTTCTCGCCGGACTTCTCTGCGGTGCTGTCGCCGTTGCCGCCAGCGGCAGCATCATCGGTGCTCGGCTCGGAGCAGCCAGCCAGAGCGATTGCTGCGGCGCCGCACACGGCGATCAGGGACAGGGGCTTACGGGAAATGCGCATGACAGTGTCGTCCTCTCAGATAGTTCTCAGACGGCGCTCACCGTAGCACTGACCGCCCCACCCCGCTTGCCAAGTGACGTATCTCGCACCTAGCTGTCGCGCATCTTCTCTCTGCGCATATCCAGCGCGATAGCGATGCCGATGACGGCAGCGTGGACGTTCTCGTCGAGCCCCGGTTCGAATACGACGCGGTATGTGGTCTTGCCCATCAGCGCCCTGCCCATGCCGGAGAATTCCGCGTCCACGCGAGCGATTGTGCGCCCCTCGCTCGTCAGCGCGTAGTTGAGTTGGAAGGGCTCTCCTTTGATTTCCACCTGCGGGTAGCCCGCGATATCCACGTCGTATTTCGCACCGATCCAGGAGAAGCGCTTGGTGATGTGCGCGAGTACAGCGTCGCCTCCGGTCTGGGGGTCGACGCGGTGCACGCTGTACTGGTCGCGGATGAAATTCACCGGATCCTCGATCGCCAACACTGGTGCACCTGCCGGATCGAATACTTCGACCCCGCGGGATGCTTTGAAGAAATCACTGAGTTTCAGTGTCTGTCGCGCGAGGCCGAGTTGTGTGCCCCGTGAGTCGGAAATGGTGAATTCGTCGCGGCCGATCGCCTTGGACTGAGAGATAACAAGTTCGTTCGGGGTTAAGGGTCAAAAATAACCCCGCAGGTTTCCCTGCGGGGTGTTGTCATTAGAACGGTACTTCTTCGCCCTCGGACCGCGACGCTGCGGCTGGCGAGTGAGCGGACCAGGGTCAGACCGAGGAGAGCGCCCTTGCCTTGATCTGGTCGAACTCCTGCTGGGTAATCGCTCCCGAGTCGAGAAGGGCCTTCGCCGAGGCGATCTCATCGGTCGGGCTCGATCCGGCGGAGCCGCCGGCGACGGACTTGATGTACTCCTCCTGCCGCTGCTGGAGCTCCTGGCGCGCCTCGACCGCGCGGTCGGTCATCCCCCGACCTCGAACAAGCAGGTACGCGAGCATTCCGATGAACGGCAGCGCGACGATGAACACCACCCACAGCGCCTTCGCGAAGCCGCCGAGGTCCTTGCTACGGAAGAGATCTCCGAAGATCCACCACAGGGACATGAACCATGCGAAGAAGATGAAGAACTCGAACATGGCGAGTAGGAATGAGCCGTTGTCGTCGAACATCTGCTGACTGCCTCCTGACTGGATGGACGCTGGCCGAGCGGTCCACGCGGACCCCAGCGCACGACGGTTAGGAACAAGGACGTGCCCGGGCCGTCGCCGAACCACGTTAGCAGATCTTCCTCACCAAGCGTGGTAGCCGGGTTGCGACGCGCTGACCGGGTTGGGCTGGTGAAGACGGACCTGGGACTCCACGATTCGTAGCGACCAAGCAACGGATCGAGAGGAGTCCCAGGTGAGTGTTGAGGCTACCGTCCTGCCCGCTGCGATGCTCGGCATCTCGGGGTTGGTGGTGCTTGCCGCCGGTGAGTACGGCGGTGAGCTGGAGCTGTTGGTGGAGACCTCCGAGTCGGTGACCGGGTGCCCGCGGTGCGGGGTGGTCGCGGTGGCCCGCGGCCGGCGTGAGCATCTGGTGCGTGACATCCCCTCGGCGGGGCGGCCGGTGCTGCTGGTGTGGCGCAAGCGGCTGTGGCGGTGCGCCGAACCGGCGTGCCCGCAACGTACCCGGTCAGTACACCTAATAAAGCGACGTCAGTACGTTCGCTAATGCTCGAGCTGATCTTTCATCGCTCGTACCTCTCGGCTGCCAGCGTGGTCACTTATTCGCAACCGCCCACCGTGCGTTCTCTACACCCCTCACCGTTGCACCCGCGTGAGACTCTTAGACGGACCTGACGATCCACTCACGATCGCCAGGCAGTGCAATTTCGGACAAGACCAACTCGCCAAAGTCAACGACCTTGTCGAAGAAGACCACAACAAAGCCGACCAAGAAACAGGACGACCAGCCTTCTACGACAACGCTATCCCAACCGAATACAACCACTCGATAGGAATCAGAAAAGGCCCCATGAAATAGCAAGCAAAGGGGGATGCGGACGGAATCTTGGAGGATTCCATTATGAACCGCTCATACACCAAGGAGCAGCGACGCAGAGCTCTCCAGGTTTACAAACGCACTCAATCTGTGACCAAGACCGTCCGTGAACTTGGTT
>NZ_JBRBCB010000004.1:0-202331 GCF_053479455.1 Corynebacterium sp. 20-84 | reverse complement strand
CGACATACATCGAGTTCTATAACAATCACCGAATCAAGATCAGCCTCGATGGCTTGAGCATTGCCGAATATCGAAAAGTCAATGTAGCGTGAGATCGAAACTGTCTAACAAAACGTCCGCACCCCGTTTTTTGACCCTTAACCCTTCGTTCGTGTGCAGCATGGCGGCCAGCATAACGAAAACCTCCGGCCTGCTTCTGCATCGAAGCTGACCGGAGGTTCCGTTTGCATTTTGTACCCCGTACGGGATTTGAACCCGTGTTACCGCCGTGAGAGGGCGACGTCCTAGGCCGCTAGACGAACGGGGCAAAGGACTTTATGTCCAGCAATTCAATAAAGTTTCATCTCTACTGAACTGCAGCTGGCCTACCAGGACTCGAACCTAGAATGACGGTACCAGAAACCGTAGTGTTGCCAATTACACCATAGGCCATCGTTTCTCAGTGCTTCCTGCTTTGTGCGGGTCGCTCTGAACAACGACGATTACTATAACCACACCGGCGATACAGGACCAAATCAGCTGGTCAACAGCAGTGAAAAGGTCACCAGTAATCACACCGGTGTGATTAGCAATGCAGGCTGCGCGCCTTACTCACCGGAGGCCGGCACGAAGGGAGTCTGCTCCCGCGCGGCACGCAGGCGAGCCAGGGTGGATTCGCGGCCGAGCAGCTCCATCGACTCGAACAGCGGCGGCGAAACAGCTGCACCGGACACAGCCACGCGCAGTGCACCGTAGGCCTTGCGGGGCTTGAGGCCGAGATCGTCGATAAGCGCGCCGCTGAGCGCGTTCTCGATATTCTCCGTCGTCCATTCGCTGATGCCCTCGAGTGCGGTGATGCCCGCGTCGAGCGGTTCGACGGCGTCTTCCTTGAGGTTCTTCTTTGCCGACTTCTCGTCGAGCGTGAGCTCCGCGTCCGGGATGACCAAGAACTTCAGCAAGTCATAGGCGTCCCCGAGCATCTTGATGCGGGTCTGCACGAGATCGGCTGCGACGGCGAATTTATCCTCCGGGTAATCCGCCGGGAAGTCCGTGTACTCACTCAAATACTCGCGCAGGCGGTTCTTGAAGTCCTCCGGCTCGAGCATGCGGATGTGGTCGGCGTTGATGGCCTCGAGCTTCTTCTGATCGAAGCGCGCCGGATTGGCCAGCACATCGTTGATGTCGAAGGCCTTGACGAACTCGTCGACGGTGAAGATGTCCTGATCCGCCGACAGAGACCACCCGAGAAGGGCAAGGTAATTGATCATGCCCTCGGGAATGATGCCGTTGTCGCGGTGATTGAACAGGTTCGATTCCGGGTCACGCTTGGACAGCTTCTTGTTGCCCTGCCCCATCACGAACGGCATGTGGCCGAATTCCGGCGTGAAGTCAGTGACCCCGATGCGCTGCAAAGCCTCGTAGAGAGCTAGCTGACGCGGGGTGGACGAGAGCAAGTCCTCGCCGCGCAGCACGTGCGTGATGCCCATGAGCGCGTCGTCGACGGGGTTGACCAGGGTGTACAGCGGTGCACCATTGGAGCGCGCCACGACATAATCCGGCTGGGTGGATGCCTTGAATTCCACGTCGCCGCGAACCAGGTCGTGCCACTTCCAGTCTTTCTCCGGCATGCGTAGGCGCCAGACCGGCTCGCGGCCCTCCGCCTTGAACGCCGCGACCTGCTCGTCAGTGAGATCGCGGTCGAAATTGTCGTAGCCGAGCTGCGGGTCGCGGCCGGCGGCGATGTGCCGCTCCTTGACCTCGTCGGCCGTGGAGTACGCCGGGTAGACCTCGCCAGCTTCGATCAGCTTGTCCAGGATCTCCTTGTAGATGTCCATGCGCTGGGACTGGCGGTACGGCTCATGCGGTCCCCCCTTGACCACACCTTCGTCCCATTCCATGCCGAGCCACGTCAGCGAATCAATGATCGCCTGGTAGGACTCCTCGGAATCACGGGCGGCATCCGTGTCCTCGATACGGAACACCAGGGTGCCGCCGGTGTGTCTAGCTTGCGCCCAATTGAAAAGCGCCGTCCGGACCATCCCCACGTGGGGTGTTCCGGTCGGCGAAGGGCAAAAACGTACTCGTACAGGTGCGTCAGTCATGCACCCAACTGTAGCGCGCTAGAGGACGGCTGATTTCGTGGGCAGCTTATTTGCTCACGCGGGACAGCACTGCCCACATATCGTTCGCGGTGGACGGGTTGTACCACCAGAAGTGGTTCGACCCGTGAACCTTGATGGCCTGCACCGGCTTCTTGCATCCGGTGGCCGAGACACGGGTGGCATTATTGCTCAGCGGAGCCTTGTTGATGCGGCCGATATTGCACCCGTTGCGGCGCTCGTACGAGCTGAACAGTTCCGGCACGCCCAGGTAGCGGGTGCCGCGGCGGACACCGCCGTGGTAGTTCGTGAGCGTGTCGTTCGTGCCGTGGTAGGCCAGGAATGCGACCGGGATGTTCTGGCAGTTGGAATTCACCGGCCAGTAGTACGCGCCGGATACGCCGGCGACGCCTGCGAACAGATCGGCCATATGGCAGGCGGACACGGCAGCCATGCCGCCACCGGTGGACATGCCGGTGGCATAGATGCGGCGACGGTCAATGTTGTAGTAGCGCTGCACGTCGTTGATCATCGCGCGGACGAAGCGGATGTCCTCGCCGGGACGGGTCGCTGACGTAGCAGAACCCTCCCACGAAGTGCCGATCGCACGCGGGTAGACGATGATCGCGTCACGGCCCACGTTCGATTCGCGCAGGCGGGAGTAGTTCCGGAAATTCTCCGTCGAATCCTGGTACGCCGAGTACCCCACCATCACCGGGGTCGGACGCGAGGCGTTGTAACCGCGCGGCACCCAGATCAAGTACGAACGGTTACCCACACGGATCTCACCATTGTGCCCCGGAGCCACCGGCTGCCCAGCAGTCGCACGCCACGGGCCCGATGCCGGCTTCGCTGCGGGAGCCGAAGGCTGCCCCGGAGCCGGGAACGGGTTATAGGGCACCGAGGAGCCAGACGGCACCGTGCCGTTGACCTGACGCGCCATATCGTTCCATGCGCGGTTCGCGTCGTTAGCAGCGCCAGCAGCAGCCTGCTGGACCGCATTCGCTGCATTGCTGGAACCGGCAGTCAGCTGATCGACATTCGGGATGCCCTGGGCTTGGGCGGGAGCTGCGGCGATGCCGACTGCCATGAGCATGCTGGCGGTGGCACCCACGATGCGGCGGCGCCAGAGGGAGGCGGATTTCATCTGCGGCCTTTCAGGAAAATAAGAGAGTTGAGGCAGAAAGTAGGCCATCGAGGAGCGCTCCATCGCTTACCCCCAACAGTCACTTGCGTAACACTAGTCCCAGACAAACCCCACTGCAATAGAGGTATAAAAACTGCTGGAATTTCTCTGAAATTCCCAGAACAGCGCCGGTACTTCCCGCCCGACCCCCCTACCCTGAACCGACTCCCGACCCCGCACTAGAATCGGCACACATGTCATCTCCCAGACCCGACTCCGCGCCTGATTTTCTCCTGTCCCGCGCGGACGGTTCTGTGCGCACACAAGGCTCAAAAATGAGCTTTATCGACGCCTGGGACGCCATTGCTGCACTCGACCGCGGCGAGGTCCCCATTGTCGTCGGCACACTCCCCTTCGACCGCGATGCCCCCGCCGCGCTGACCGTTCCCCAGCGCATCATTCGCGAACCCGGCCCCCTTGAGCCCCACGCCTACTACCGAACCGGCGACGGCGCCCGGCTTTCCGCCCGAGTCACGGGTTATGACCCGGAACCGCACGAGCATCTCCGCCGCGTGGAAGCTGCCGTGGCCACGATCAATGACTCATTATTGGACAAGGTCGTGCTTGCTCGCGCCGTGGACATCGGTTTCGACGAACCGGTCGACCCCCGTACGGTCGCCGCGCGCCTGATCGACCTCTCCCGGACCCGCGACGGCTTCATCGCCGACCTCACGCCCGCAGGAAAACACGGGCACATGATCGTCGGCTCCTCCCCGGAGCTTTTGATCAAACGCAAGGGACTCACGATCTCCTCGTATCCTCTCGCTGGGTCCGCCGCGCGTATTTTCGACGATCCCGCCGCCGACGAAGCCGCGGGACAAGCACTGGCCAATTCCGCCAAGGATCTCGACGAGCACGCGTACGTCGTCGAGCACATCCGCGACGTCCTCGCACCGCTTTGCGACGAACTATCCATTCCCTCCCGCCCTGTGCTGACCAAGACGAATGAGATGTGGCACTTGGCCACCCCGATTACCGGCACACTGCGCGACCCCGCCCCGAATGCGCTGGATTTGGCTGCCCGGCTCTACCCCACCCCGGCTGTCTGTGGCTCCCCACAGCACGCCGCTGAGGCATTGATCACCACTGCCGAATCAGACCGGTCCTTCTACGCCGGGACCGTCGGTTGGTGCGATCGAAGCGGCGATGGCGAATTCATGGTGACCATCCGCTGCGCCGAAGTCAATGGCGACGGCACCGCTGCCCGCGCATGGGCAGGCGGCGGACTCGTCGCCGCCTCCGAGCCGGAGGCTGAGCTCGCGGAAACCACCGCGAAGCTGCGCACGATCCAGCGCGCGCTGGGCCTTTAACCAGCGCTTAGGCGCGCTCCACCGGGTTGCGGAGTGTGCCGATGCCCTCGATCTCGACCTCGATCGTGTCCCCCGGCACCATTTCCGCGGTGCCCGCCGGCGAACCCGTGCAAATCACATCGCCCGGCAGCAGCGTGTAAGCCGACGTGATGAACTCGATGATCTTGCCCAGCTTCCAGATCATCTGGTTCGAATTCGAATCCTGCTTCGTCTCCGTGGTGCCGTCGTGCGTCAGGTGTGCTTTGATCGGCAGGTTGTCGAAGTCAAATTTATCCAGGTCAGTCTCGATCCACGGGCCCAGCGGGCAGAACGTGTCAATGCCCTTTGCACGGGCCCACTGACCGTCGGTGAACTGCAGATCGCGGGAGGAGACATCGTTGACGATGGTCACGCCCCGCACGACTGACTTCCAGCCCTCCGCCTTGACGTTCTTGCACGGCCGGCCGATGACGAGAGCGAGCTCGCCCTCGAATTCGACGCGGGTGGCAAACTCCGGGATCTTGATGGCCGCATCCGGCCCGATCACTGCTGTCGGGGGCTTGAGAAACAGAGTCGGCGGCAGGTGCTCCGAGGACTGTTTGAACACCTCGGCCACGTGGTCGGCGTAGTTACGGCCGATTGCCACTACCTTGCTGGGAAGCATCGGGGCAAGCAGACGCACATCCTCGAGCGCCCATTCCTTGCCCGTGTACTCCGGCTCCGTGAACGGAGTCGCTTTGATTTGCTTCGCAGTCGTCGCGTCATCGTCGATGACCGCGAAGGTCATTCCCTCAGGTGTGGCAATTCGTCCATAACGCATGCCAATGAGCATACGCCACCGTGGACTCTCACCGCTTAGGGATAGCCTTTCAATTCTGAATTATTGATAGCTGACAAACCACGGGCGCGGATCGACCGTGTTGTACGTCTGGTCCGGGGTGAACATCGGCATGTCCTCATCGATGAAGTTCTTCCATGCCATGAAGAACTGCGGCTGCAGATCCTCGCGCATCACATTCCACGTATCGAATTTCTGCCCCGGCGAGCCATGTCCGTCTGCGTGCAGGATGAACGACAACTCCGGCGCAGACGTCTTGATATTCTGGCGGTCCGGCAGCATCGCTACCTGGAACTGGTGCACGATCAATGCCTTCTGCGGCAGACCGTTCTCACGAGTGAGGTTCGCCAGCCATTCCGTGGCCTCATTGATCTCTGCGGCGGAAGCGGAGCCGACCTGCGCCGCCGGCTGCTGCCCCGGCTGGAGTTTCCACTCGGCGTCGAGCGCCAAACCCACATTCGGGCGCTTGAGCAGTTCCTCGTAGCGAACTGCCTGCTCCTTGAAGGTCGTCAGACCCGGCTGCAGGTCGATGACGGCATAGCCGCCCGCCTCAGTAATGGCGTCGATATACGGGATCAGTTCTTCCGGATCCGATTCGTTGGTGAAGTTCCCGTCATCGCCCGGTGCCGAGGACGCGACAGTGGCAATGACCTCGAAGGCGGGGATGATCTTCTCGTCGGTGAGCTCCTGGTACTGGCGCGCCCATTCCTTCACCACGCCCACAGCTTCGGCCGGCGGCTTCTCGCCCATCTGTCCCAGCGCGGGACCGGACGGGTGACCATACGTGGCGATCATGCGGCGCCCCGGGAACACGAGTCCACCGCCGCCCGGCAATTCGCCGTTCTTGGCCAATTCGATCGTGGTCCGGAACCGCTCACTGCTGCCGAATTGGCGGCCGAGCGCGAGCGCTTTCTTGCCGTTGACCTGATCCATCGATTCCTTGGTCACGCGCGGATCCGCGTAGGACAAAACCGTGACCGGAAGCTTGTTTGCCGCTGTCACCGCCGCAGCGAACGAGGTCAGCTCGGTGGCGAAGATCGGAACTTCACCCTCACCGCTCTTATCGGCCCCACCTGCATGAGCGCGGGCGTGGTCGACAATCGCCTTGATCTCGGCATCCTTGTCCGCCGTCACGGGCTGGGTGTCGGCGATGAGCTGGGTGTCTTCGCCGTCCGTTTCTTCGCCAGCCTTTTGCCCCACATTGATCACGCGTGTGGCGCCGAGTCGCTCAATCTCAGCGTCGACCGCCGCGGTGGCCTCGGCGGAGCTGTAGCGGATGAGCATCGGCGCGCCGAGTTCGACGGCGATGGCTGCCGCCTTCAGCTGATTCTCCCGGTCAGGCGCTGCGACAACGACCGTGTCGGATTCGGGGAAGAATTTCTGGGACACCTCGGCTCCCGTGCCGTCTGGGTCGGCAATGACCGCGGACCCGTCCGACACCAAGGAAGCCGCGAAGCTGTCCTTCTCGGCGGCGGCAGACGAGTCCTCCCCCTGCTTCCCGTCACCTCCGATGGCAGAGCAGCCTGCAAGCAGCATCGTGGTAGCCGCCATTACTGCGACGGTCGTGGTGAACCGGGAAGTCGAACGCATAACGAAAACCCTACTTCAGGGATTCCGCGATACGGGTTCCGACCCTTTCCGTGAAGCTTCTAGTTTCCGTAGCATCATTGCCAGTTTCATCCGCAGCATCCTTCCGGCCCGAGACATCCGCGGCGACGGCGTCTTCGATGCGAACGGCAGACGCTTCGTCGTCAAGCCAGCGAAGCATCATGGCCACGGAGAGAATCATCGCGGTCGGGTCAGCCAAGCCCTTGCCGGCGATATCCGGTGCGGAACCGTGGACCGGCTCGAACATCGACGGATTGGTCCGGGACGCATCGATATTGCCGGAGCACGCCAGACCCACGCCGCCGGCGACCGCACCGGCGAGGTCGGTGAGAATGTCGCCGAAGAGATTGTCGGTGACGATCACGTCGTAGCGCGACGGGTCGGTGACCATGTAGATCGTGGCGGCGTCGATGTGGTTGTAGTCGACTTCGACCTCCGGGTACTCCTTCGACACCTCGTCGACGGTGTTCTGCCACAGTGCGCCCGCGTTCGTGAGCACGTTGGTCTTATGCACGAGTGTGAGCTTCTTGCGGCGCGCCATCGCGGTCTCGAAACCGTGGCGGACGAGGCGCTCGACGCCGTAGCGGGTGTTCTGCGAGACCTCGCACGCGACCTCGGCCGGGGTGCCCTGGCGCAGGGTTCCGCCGTTGCCGGCATACAGGCCCTCGGTTCCCTCGCGGACCACAACGAAGTCGATGTCCCCTGGGTTCGCCAACGGGCTTGTCGCCGTCGGGTACAGCTTCGACGGACGCAGGTTCACGTAATGGTCCAGTTTGAAACGCAGCGGCAGCAGCAGGCCGCGCTCCAACACACCAGCCGGGACGCGCTCCGGGTCGCCGATCGCACCGAGCAAAATCGCGTCATGCTCGCGCAAGCTGGCCAGGTCCTCATCAGTCAGCAGCTCGCCGTTGCGCAAGTACCGGCGCGCGCCGAGGTCATACTCGGTAAGCTCCACGTCCCCGCGCACTGCGCGCAGGACCTTGAGCCCTTCTTCCATCACCTCGGGACCGATGCCGTCCCCTGCAATAACCGCAATTTTCAACGTCGAGCTTCCTTATTTTCCTTGCTTGGTATGCGCGAAACGTCGTATATGCCTAGTCGAGCACGAGCTGGAAGCAATCCGCCTCCAGGGAATTCGCGATAGCAGCCTCGAGCTCGGTCGGGACCTCAGCTTCGACGCGGAGAATAAGGAATGCGCCGTCGCCCTTCGCAGACTGAGTCAAGGCTGCGGCCTCGATATTGATTCCTTCGTTGCCGAGCTGCGCGCCGACGTTGCCGAGAGCGCCCGGCTTGTCGGTATACGACAGGAACAGGTTGCGGCCCTGCGCGCGCATGTCCACGCCGCGGCCGTTGATGCGCACGATCTTCTCTACGCGCTCCAGTCCGGTCAGCGCACCTTCGACAGTGGCGGATTCCCCGTTCGCGGACACGACCTGCACTTCAAGCGCAGAGCGGTGGTCGCGGGACTCGTTGGCCACGCCAGTCTCGATATCGAGGCCGCGGGCCTCGGCGATCGCCGGTGCGTTGACGAAGGTGACCTGCTCCTCGACGATGCCGGAGAACAGACCGCGCACAGCGGACAGACCCAGAGTCGACGGGTCCTCGGTGGACAGTTCGCCGCGGGCAGTGACGCGGAGGGCCACCGGTGCGTCGTCAAGCAGCTTGCCCGCCAGCAGGCCGAGCTTGCGCGCGAGCTCGAGCCACACGGCGACTTCCTCGCCCACGGCACCGCCGACGACATTGACGGCGTCCGGAACGAATTCGCCAGCCAGCGCCTTCAGGACAGAACCAGCGACATCCGTGCCCGCACGGTCCTGCGCCTCGCTTGTCGACGCCCCCAGGTGCGGAGTCACCACAACCTCTTCAAGGGCGAACAGCGGAGAATCCGTGCACGGCTCCGTGGCGTACACGTCGAAGCCGGCGCCGCGGATGGGACCGTTCACGATGGCGTCGGCAAGCGCCTGCTCGTCGACAAGCCCGCCGCGCGCGGCGTTGATGATGATCTGGCCTTCCTTTGCCTTGGCCAGCAGCTCGGCGTTGAACATGCCCTGCGTCTCTTTCGTCTTCGGCAGGTGGATGGTGACGAAGTCTGCGCGGGAGACAAGCTCCTCCAGCTCCACGAGTTCGACGCCGAGCTGTGCCGCGCGCGACGGATTCGCGTACGGATCGTAGGCGATGATCTCAGTCTCGAATGCGGCGAGACGCTGCGCGAACAGCTGGCCGATGTGGCCGAAGCCGACGATGCCGACCGTCTTGCCGTAGATCTCCACGCCCTTGAACGAGGAGCGCTTCCACTCGCCGTCGCGCAGCGTCTTGTCCGCAGCCGGAATCTGGCGAGCTGTGGACAGCAACAGGGCGATCGCGTGCTCACATGCCGAGTGGATATTCGACGTCGGCGCGTTCACGACCATCACGCCGCGCTGCGTTGCCGTATCGACATCGACGTTGTCCAAACCCACGCCTGCACGTCCGACGATGCGCAGGTTCGGCGCAGCCTCGAGCACCTCGCTGTCCACCGTGGTCGCCGAACGCACGAGCAGGGCCTGCGCCTCCGGCACCGCTGCGAGAAGCTCCTCGCGGTTCGGACCGTCAACCCAACGCACCTCCACGGAATCCCCCAGAGCGTCCACTGTGGACTGGGCGAGCTTGTCGGCAATGAGAACGACTGGCTTGGCTTCGGGGTTGGACACGGGTGCGGTCACGGTGCTCATCTCCTACTGCATAGTGGCTGATATTGAGTATTGATTCATTAAACCTTAATCCGGCGATTGCGGGAGCGAGGAAATATTATTTAAATCTCCCGGCTGAATTTTCTCTTCCGCTTCTCGGATCCGCTGTGCGAGCTCCACGCTGGTGCCAAATGCCTTGCCCAACGCGACCAACGGTCGTTCCGCAAGCCCGGCAGTGAGCACGAGCGTCAAGTGACTGTCCCGTGGATCCGGTTCATCCGTCATATAAACGGTCGCCCCGAAAGCTCGCGCCGTGGCAATCGCCGCCAGCGAACTCTCCGGCCACGCGATCACCTGCGGTGCCATCGCCGCGTCTTGTCGGGAGCGCACGGGCACCACGCCGGGTTTCGCGTCTTCGGCGACATGCTGGGCCGGACCGTATCCGGCGCGGAGCCACATCGGCTCACCGTCAGCCAAACCCGCCACAGCTGCTGCGGCGTCCTCCGGGCGCTGGACCTCGCGCTCCGCGAATTGCAGAGCAGTCGCTTCCTCCAGCGCTTCCTGATCGCCCGGGTCCTTGATGACCGTCAGTTTCTCGGTGTACCCCAGCACCGGTACCTTCCCCACCGCGTAGACCGTGTGGGTGGACATGCGCTCAATCTCGCGGATCACATCCGAATGCTTCTCGCTCCGGTAGATCAGCATCGGCGCATGTGCCACTACCGCCAGCGATGCCGCTCGCAGCTGTGCAGCGGGAGTCTCGTCGGCGAGGATGAGCACCTCCGAGGACGGGAAGAACAACTCGCTGGTGGCGAAACCATCTGGATCATCCATCACCACCGGATGCGGTTCGAAGCGGTCCGAGACATGCCGCGACTGGTTCACGGTGCGGGCATCTTGCAGCATGCGGTCGACCTGCGGCTCATCTTCCCCGTCTTCGCCGGTGCACCCGGCTAGCAGCAGCGATGCGGAGGCCACTACTGCGGCGAGCTGAATCCCGCCGCGTTTGTTGGTTCCGGTCATTCAGTGCCGCTTTCTGCCCCGTCCCCTGCGTCATCGATGATCACGGGTTTGTCCATCGCGTACTCGATGATCCCCACCAACCGGTCGCGGCGATCCACGAAATAGGCCTGCCAGTTGGAGGTGAACAGGTAATCCGGTTCGAGTTCGTGGGTGGCAAGGACTGTGTCGAATTCCTCGTCCTCCATGATCGCCTTGGACTGCAAGCGGGAGAGATAGCGCTTCGGGTCCGCATCCTCCATGATCGCCTCAGTGCGCTTGCCTAACGGGGTCCGATTCAACACCGACTCTGCCAAGTCCGGATCGACACCCTTGCCGCGGCAGAAACCGTCCGGGAAAACCTGATGGAAGCCCGGCTGCAATTCCTCGACTGTCTCGGCGGTGAAAGTCTTGCCGGTGCGCCAATCACGGGCACCACGCGCCATCAACAGGGAGAACAAGCCGCGGTATACGCCGGAGTCAGCGCGGGCGCTGATCAAGCGGGACTCATTGAAGAAGGCGTCTTCGACCGTCTTCGGAACTGTATCGGTCTCCCCCTTTGCCCACGGGGTGACCTGATCGACATCGGAGCCGGCACGGATCGACGGAGCATGTGCGCCGTAGAGTTCGCCGAAAACGCCATTCCAGTACCACTGGTTGATGCGGTCCCACGTGGTCTGCTGCTCAAGGCACCCTTCCTCCCAGGACAGGCGAGCCAAGATCACTGCCAGCGGCACCAGCTGGTGGGAGTACGGCACTTGGTCAACGGTGAAAATGCACCGATCTGAGAGGAATTCGGCGGCACGCTCGAAAGCCGCGAGCAAATCGCGCGACGCCCAGAGGTAGTCGTGCAAGCTCAGGTTCAAAATATCGCCGCGGTGGCCCCGTGCCGGCCCCGTCGTACTGGTGACCAGAAGCGCGACGCCGCGCAGGAAGCGCACACGGTCGATCTCGTTGAGCGCAGGATGTTCGCGCAACACTGCCTCGGTCTTCTCCCAGTGGGCAGCGAGCGAGAATTCCGGGTCTTCGAGCGCGAACACCGCGGTGAGCAGCTCGAAGACATCCATGGACACGCCAGAAGAATTCGCCTGCGCGAAGATCTGGCCCACACCGATCTGGGAGGTGCCGCGGTCGAGGCGCGTCATGGGCAGGTCGTAAGCGGCGAGCGGACGCAGGATGCGCCGGTGGAATTCCTTCACATCTTCGCGGATTGCCGGGTCGTCGGTGCTCGCAGCCATGTCGAAGAGCAGGTCGTTGCCCTCCTCCCACAACAGCGAGGAGACCGGCACGATGAAATTATCGAGCATGGTCTGGCGACCGGTCACGCCTCCGTCGATAAGCGGGCCGAAATGCGAGCGCACGATACCGTCATCGTCGACTGCGAACACAGCCTCCGTCGGCATCGGGTCAGCGGCGACCGCCGCGCGCACGTCGACGAAGAAGCGGCGGAAAATGCGTCGCCCGCGAAAGTCGAGAACTTCAATCCGTCCGTCGCCCTGCATAGACAGGTACAACGAGGACAGTCGCTGCTGCCCGTCGAGAAGCAGCAGCCCTGGCTGCTCCCCGGTCTCCGGCGCGCCTTGCAAGGGACGGGGACGGAAACGCATGGGCTCGTTGCGCGTGTCCAGCGCCAAGAGCGTTCCCACCGGGTAGCCGCGCAGCACCGACGCCAATAGCGTGCGCGTGCGGTCCACATCCCATAGGTAGGTGTGTTGAAAATCCGGCGTTTGCAGTTCGCCCCGCTCAGCGCGCGCGAACAGATCGGTCAAGGAGTAGCTCGGCGTGGTAAACCCCATGACCCCAACTTTAGATCACTCGCGGTCACCGTGAGGGGCACAATAAACCTCGTGCTCAAAGTGCCCGGGCCCTTCAATTTGAATGGTCGCGTGCTCAATGCCGAGCTCCCGCAACCGCCCCTGCGCACGATCCAGCAACGGACCGTGATCCGCCCGCGTAATCAGGTGCACCGTGCACAGCACGTCACGCCCGCCAGCCGACCACAGGTGCAGGTCATGAATCGCTTCCACACCATCCAAAGCCACCAGCGCGTTCCCCACGTTGACCGGATCGATCCCTGCCGGGACGCGTTCAAGCAGCACGCTTATCGACGCCTTCAGCAACCCCCACGCCCTTGGCAGCACCAACCCAGCGATGATGAGCGAGGCCACCACGTCCGCACCGGTGAATCCTGTCACCGCGATAACCACTCCGGCGGCAATCACAGCGACTGACCCCAGCAAGTCGACCATCACGTGAAGGAATGCCCCCTCGATATTCACCGAGTGCTCTCTTTGGGACTGCAGCACCAGCGCCGACACCACGTTCGCGATCAGGCCGACCACCGCCACGATGATCATCGCCCGCGTCTGGACCTCCTCCGGGCTCCCGATGCGCTGCACCGCCTCCACAACGATCCACACCGAAATCGCCGCCACCATCACAGCGTTGAACGCCGCAGCCAGAACCTCCGCGCGCCGGTACCCGAACGTCGCGTACCGCGACACCGGCTTCCGCCCCACAGCCACCGCGACCAACGCGATGATCAACCCTGTCGCATCCGACAACATATGCATAGCATCGGCCATGAGCGCCATCGACCCAGACAGCCAGCCACCGATCAACTCCGCGAAGAACACCACACCGGTAATCGCCAGCGCCGTCCCCAGCGCCCATAGCGGGGCATCGCTGACGTTATGGTCGTGGCTGTGTCCGTGCCCGTGACTGTGTCCATGCCCGTGCCCGTGACTGTGTCCATGCCCGTGCCCGTGACTGTGTCCATGCCCGTGCCCGTGACTGTGTCCATGCCCGTGCCCGTGGCCGTGACTGTGTTCCGTCATGGTCACCACTGTATGACAGTTTGACGCTTAATGAAAAGGGAATGAAAACGCGCTGATCGCGCGATCTTTCGCCTCACCTGCACAGACCGTGGTGTACACCACTTCAAACATGACCTGGATCGACATGAACGTGACGCAGAACACGTCGACGGCTCCGAAATGCTGTTACTGTGGGGCGCTGACTGTTCAAGCACGGTCTGTTAGATAACAACCTTATTAGAAAGGTGGTCACATTATGACCAGCAAGAACCCGAACGACCCGACCAACAAGCTGCCGAAGGAAGCCGCTGACCGTCTCGCACACGGCGAGCGCGTCACCGACAAGCTGAACGAAACCCGCATCGGCGACAAAATCGACGAGACCCGCATCGGCGACAAGCTGAACGAGACTCGCGTCAGCGAGGAGCGCATTAAGCCGGCTGACAACACCGCTACCCGCGAGGTCCGCACCAACACCCGTCCGGCAACCACCGGCGGCTCCACCGCTGTCGAGGAGAGCGAAGGTGGCAGCGGCTGGTGGAAGTGGTTGCTCGGCCTGCTGGCCCTGCTGCTTCTCGGCCTGCTGATCTGGTCCCTGGTCAAGGGCGGCGGCGACGACGAGGGTGCCGAGGGCTCCACCGAGGTCACCGGCACCACCACCGTCGACGTGACCACCACCGCTGGCGATGCTGCTGGCGACGCTACCGGTGCTGCTAGCGATGCAGCTGGTGACGCTACCGGCGCTGCTGGCGATGCAGCTAGCGACGCAACCGGTGCTGCTGGCGATGCAGCTGGTGACGCTACCGGTGCTGTCGGCGACGCAGTTGAGGGCGCTGGCGATGCAGCTGGCAACGCCGCTGACGCTGCTGGCGATGCAGCCGGCGACGCAACCGGTGCTGTCGGCGATGCAGTCGGCAACGCCACCAACTAAAAACGGTTAGCCGGTTCTCCGGCAATTACCCCGCGCTTCCCGCTCCAGGGACGCGGGGTTCATTCATTTCTGCCCCCAGATCGCCCATCGCACACCCGCTCGTGAATCTGTTTACATCGCGCTTATGCGCTCCGCACCATAAGACCAGGTAGACAACTTTCGGGAAAATTTGAGCTGGTGGAAAATGTAAACAGATTCACCAGCGTTGCCTGCGCGCCGCTCCCGGCCCCACCCATTGCCAATACATAGGCATAGAAAAACCGCCCGGGGGATTCCCCGGGCGGTGAGCCGCTGCTAGAGATTTAGCGGGCGGTGTCGTTCAGAGGATTCTGAACCCAGCTCATCATGTCGCGCAGCTGAGCGCCGGTCTTCTCGATCGGGTGCTGAGCAACCTTGTCGCGCAGCCCCTCAAGCTCCTTGTTGCCACCGTCGACATTCGCGATCAGGCGCTTGGTGAACTCACCGGACTGAATATCCTTGAGGACCTCACGCATGCGATCCTTGGCACCCTCGTCGACAACGCGGGGACCGGACAGGTAGCCACCGAACTCCGCGGTGTCAGAGACGGAGTAGTTCATGTTGGCCAGGCCGCCCTCGTAAATGAGGTCGACGATGAGCTTCATCTCGTGGAGGCACTCGAAGTAGGCCATCTCAGGCTCGTAGCCGGCCTCGGTCAGGACATCGAAGCCATTCTTGATCAGTTCCTCCAGGCCACCGCAGAGAACAGCCTGCTCACCGAAGAGGTCGGTGACGGTCTCAGCTTCGAAGGTCGTCGGGATGACACCGGCGCGTGCGCCACCGATTGCGGCAGCATACGACAGAGCCAGCGCCTGGCCGTTGCCAGTCGGATCCTGCTCGACGGCGATCAGGCACGGAACACCCTTGCCGTCGGCGAAGGTGCGGCGAACCAAGTGGCCCGGGCCCTTCGGGGCGACCATGGCGACGGTGATGTTGTCGGCCGGGTCAATGAGCTTGAAGTGGATATTCAGGCCGTGACCGAAGAAGAGGGCGTCGCCGTCGTTCAGGTTCGGCTCGATGTCATTCGAGAAGATCTCGGCCTGAGAAGTGTCCGGGGCGAGCAGCATGATCACATCGGCCCACTTGGCGGCCTCAGCGTTGGTCTTGACCTCGAAGCCGGCCTCGCGTGCCTTGTCGGCAGACTTGGAGCCGTCGCGCAGGCCGATGACCACCTCGACGCCGGACTCGCGCAGGTTCTGCGCGTGCGCATGCCCCTGGGAACCATAACCGATAACTGCGACCTTGCGTCCCTGGATGATGGACAGATCAGCGTCGTCGTCGTAGAAGACTTCAATTGCCATGAGCGAAGCACTCACCTTTCTGTTTATTGCTGTGCGCCGGAGCGCTGTGCACATTCTGATTTCTATAGAACGTGTCCCGCATATTGGGCGACAAGTTTCACTATACGGGACACAGCACGGTTTGTGTGGGATCTCGGCCCGTTTTTAGGAGGCCGCGGGCCGAAGGGCCACTACTTGGAAGATGCCATCGTCTTCGGTCCACGATTCAGAGCGACACGACCAGACTGGACCAGCTCGCGCACCCCGAACGGCTCGAGCACATCGAGAAACGCACGGAGCTTGCTCGTCGTGCCAGTCGCTTCAATCACCACAGACTCCGGAGCGACGTCGACGATGCGGGCCCGGAAGATATTGGCGGCATCGACGACCTGCGGACGGTTGCTGTTATTAGCGTTGACCTTGACCAGCATTAAAGAGCGGGCGATGGTGTTCTCCTCCTCGAGGCGCACGACCTTGATCACCTGGACCAGCTTGTTCAACTGCTTGGTCAACTGCTCGACGGCGTGCTCGGAGGCGTCGACGACGACCGTCAGACGGTTAATGCCCTCGGTCTCGGTCTTCGCGGACGTGAGCGAGACCAGGTTGAAACCGCGGCGAGTGAACATCGCAGTCACGCGGGTGATGATGCCGTCGACATCCTGCACCAGAACGGACACGACGCTACGGGTGACATCGTCATAGATGGGGTTGTTGTTCATCATTATTCTTCCTCCGCTTCGGTCGGAACATCGGCAACGCTCTCGGTCACGGTCTCGTGGATGTCGGCGGGGGATTCGCCGGCGGACATGTCTTCGTCGAAAAGCGGGCGCAAATCGCGCGCGTACTGGATCTCCGAATTGGAGCTGCCAGCGGAGATCATGGGCCACACCTGAGCATCCTCGCCGACGACGAAGTCGATAAGAACCGGGCGGTCGTTGATCTCGCGGGCGCGCTTGATGGCGAGCAGAACCTCTTCCTCGGTGGTGACGCGGATGGCTTCAGCACCGAGCGCGCTGGCCAAGCCGAGGAAGTCCGGGATGTAGGTCTCGTCCTGGTGCAGCTTGGTGTGCGAGTAGTGGCCGTCGTAGAACAGGGTCTGCCATTGGCGGACCATGCCCAGGTTGCCGTTGTTGATCAGGGCGACCTTGAACGGGAAGCCTTCAACAGCCGCGGTGGTGATTTCCTGGTTGGTCATCTGGAAGCAACCATCACCGTCGATGGCCCAGACTTCTTTGTCGGGACAGGCGGCTTTGGCGCCGAGTGCGGCCGGAATGGAATAACCCATCGTTCCCAAACCACCAGAATTGAGCCAGGTGCGCGGGTGCTCGAAGTCGAGGAACTGCGCGGACCACATCTGGTGCTGGCCGACGCCAGCAACGTAGATGGCCTCTGGGCCGACTTCCTTGGACAGGGTCTCGATGACGAACTGCGGCGACAGCGTTCCGTCGGCATGCTTCTCGTAGCCGCGCGGGAAGCGCTCCTTCATATCGCTCAGGTAGTCCTTCCACTCCCCGATCTTAGGTGCGGAGACCTTCTTGCCCTTCTTGAACGGCTCGGCGAGCTGACTCAGGACTTCCTTGGCATCGCCGACGATCGGGACGTCCACGGGTCGGATCTTGCCGATCTCAGCGGGGTCGACATCGGCGTGGATCACCTTGGCGTCGGGGGCGAAGTGCTCGGGGTCGCCGGTGACGCGGTCGTCGAATCGCGCGCCGATGGTGATCAACAGGTCCGCCTTCTGCAGGGCTGCCACGGCGGGGACGGTGCCGTGCATGCCGGGCATGCCCATGTTCAGCGGGTGATTCGTCGGAAATGCACCGAGCGCCATGAGTGTGGTCACGACGGGAACACCCGTGAGCTCCGCGAACTTGAGCAGCTCCTTGGAAGCATTGGCCTTGATGATGCCGCCGCCGGCATAGATCACCGGGCGCTTTGCCTTGGCGATCATCTTCGCGGCCGAAGAGATCTGGCGGCCGTGCGGAGTCGTCGTCGGCTTGTAACCGGGCAGGTCGATGACCGGTGGCCACGCGAAGTCGATCTCGGCGTTCTGGACATCCTTCGGGAAATCGACCAGGACGGGTCCCGGCCTACCGGTGCTGGCGAGATGGAAGGCCTCGGCGAGCGCCTGCGGGATCTCCTCCACGTCGGTCACCATGATGCTGTGCTTCGTGATCGGCATGGTGATGCCGCGGATATCGGCCTCCTGGAACGCATCGGTTCCCAGCAGTGGGGTTCCCACCTGACCAGTAATGGCCACGATCGGCACCGAGTCGAGGTACGCATCGGCTAGTGCGGTAACGAGGTTGGTCGCCCCGGGGCCTGAGGTAGCCACGCACACGCCGACTTTTCCGGACGCCAACGCGTAGCCTTCAGCGGCGTGTCCGCCACCCTGCTCGTGGCGTACCAAAACGTGGCGCAGCTGTTTCGCGGCAAACAGGGCGTCGTAAAGCGGAAGGACCGCTCCCCCTGGAATGCCGAAAACGATCTCGGTGCCCAGCTCTTCGAGGCTGCGGACGATGGCTTCCGCGCCTGTCATCCGCTCTACCTGTTTCTTCTGTGACGCTGCCACTTTTTCCGAACTCCTTTGATGAGTTGTCAGCACTCTGGTGATCTACGAAAAACGCCCCCGCTCTAAATCCTTAGGCGGGGGCGCTTGTCGTTCGACGTCTACGTATGCAAGTACGTCGCGCGAGGGACAAGCGCCGCGCGAATCACTGCTACTAGGTCGAAGAAGATCATGACTTGAGGATACACATTTCCCAGGGATCTATAGGGAAAATGAGGATAATCTGGAACTGCTATGCCTTTCTCACTTATTCTCGAAAACATATGGCGGTGGTTGGCCGACACCGGAATCAACCTCGCCCTCCTCATTATCGTCGCGATGCTCGTGCCGCGTGCGGGCCGTCTCGCCAATCGTTATGTCGAGCGCCAGATAGCGGACTCGAAGGACTCGGACGAAGGCAAGTCTTCGCTGGCCATTGCCGGTGTGGTCATTTATATCGTCCAGTTGCTGGCGTTCTTTTTGATCCTTGTTTTTTTCCTCCAGCAGATCGGCTTCTCGCTCGCCGGCGCCGCCATTCCGGCCACGGTTGTTTCCGCCGCAGTCGGTTTCGGCGCGCAGTCCATCATTTCGGATTTCTTCGCGGGCTTTTTTATTCTCACGGAGAAGCAATACGGCGTCGGCGACCTTGTCACGTTCCAAATCAACGGCACGGAAATCACGGGCGACGTCATTCAGATCACGATGCGCGCCACGCAGATCCGCACGCTCGAGCAGAACACGGTGACCATCCCGAATTCGACGGCGCAAGTGTGCATCAATAGCTCCAATATCTGGTCGCGCGCACTGGTCGTCGTGCCTGTCCCGCTTGCTCGTTCGCGCGATGTCGACGAAGTGATCGCGCGAGCCGAGCGCGCCGCGCGCAAGGCGTTGGCGAACCCGGAGATCGCACCGCTGATTCGTGGCGAGTTGATGTCGCAGCCGGGCATCCAGATCAATCCGCCAAACACGGTCGGTATGCCGTGGACGCTGGATGTTCGCTTCATGGTGCGGTGCACGCCTGGCGACCAGTTCCCCGTTGAGCGTGCACTGCGCGTCCATATTCTCGAGGAATTCTTCGACGAATACGGTTCGCAGACAGCGACGCAACCGCTTGACGACGAAGCCACGGAGGCCTTCCCCGCCGTTTCTGCCAGCCGCTACAAGTCCAGTTGGGCCGAGGATTATTCCGAAGCAGCTCAAGCCGGCGCAGGGAGCACCGCTGTGACGTCTGCTGCCAATGACGAGCCGGCCACTGATGTCCCCGAGCTGAGTTCCGGTGTGGGCACGAACCCGGACCCTGAACTGAGCGACCACGAGGAAGTCCCAGCGGAAGAAGATCCCGCCGCGAATCCCACCAAACCGCAAGCGCATCATGCACTCGGCACGTTCGGCGGCCGTGTGAGAGCATCGACGGGCCTGCTCATCGCGCTGCTCCTCGGCCTGCTCATCCTTCGCGGCATGATGTTGGAGGGAGAGACCAGCGAAGCTCGCTCCGGCATTCTCGCGCCGCCGCGCCCGACTACCTCGTCGGCTGAGGCAACCACGCCCCCTCCCAGCGATTCTTCGGATGAGCCGACCCAGACAGATGCGCCACACGAAGAAACCACCGGCACTGAACAACCGGGAAACGGGGACTCCACTGAGCCCGCACCTGCCCCGGCTGCATCTTCCGGAGCGCAGGAATCAGTGCAGCCGCGTTCGCAGGAGCAACCGACTGAAAGCGCCGAGCCCTCCGAGCCGGCCAGCGAACCAGTGGAGCAAAGCGCCCCCGCTTCTACCCCGGGGGAGAACGCGAGTCCAGACCCCCGATAGCATGACACCATGACATTCACCCCGGACCGCACCCACGTTCTCGCGGCGGTGCTCATGACTGGCATCGCTCTCATCGGAATCTCTTGGGCCCCGCTCAAGCTCGGCTGGCTGCTCATTTTCCCGATTATTTTCATCGTGTGGGTATTCACCGCTAAAACCCGGGTGGACGATAGCGGCATCACCGTGTCCTACCTGTTCAAGAAGAATGCGCACCTGCCGTGGGACCAGCTCCGCGGAATCGGTTTCGAAGGGTCCAGCGCCAAAGTCGCCACCGTAAACGGCGAGGAGTACACGCTGCCCGGAGTAACGTTCAATTCATTGCCGGATCTCGCGGAAGCCTCCTCGGGCCGCATCGCGGACGTGATCACGCAGGCCTCTGAGGCAGCGGACGGAATGATGGAGGTCACCGACCAGGAAGGAAATTCCATCCTGGTCACTCCTGAGGAATACGAGGAGCGCACCGCCGCCGGCGAAAAGCTTTCGAAGCCTGCTACGGGCACCAGCGAAAGCCGCAAAGAATGAAAGAACTGTAAAGATGACGAGGACTGACACACATGCCTAACTCAATCCCGCTTCGTTCCCGCGTCACCACTATCGGCCGCCAGGCAGCCGGCGCCCGCGCACTGTGGAAAGCCACCGGCACGAAGGATAATGAATTCGGTAGGCCGATCGTGGCCATCGTCAACTCGTACACCCAGTTCGTGCCCGGCCACGTGCACCTGAAGAATGTCGGCGATATCGTCGCTGAAGCCGTCCGCGAGGCCGGCGGCATTCCGAAGGAATTCAACACCATCGCCGTCGACGACGGCATCGCGATGGGCCACGGCGGCATGCTGTATTCCCTGCCCAGCCGCGAAATCATTTCCGATTCCGTCGAGTACATGATCAACGCCCACACCGTCGACGCGATGGTGTGCATCTCCAACTGCGACAAGATCACCCCGGGCATGCTCAATGCGGCAATGCGCCTGAACATCCCCGCCGTGTTCGTCTCCGGCGGCCCGATGGAGGCCGGCAAGGCCGTGGTCATCGACGGCATCGCGCAGACCGGGACGAAGACCAACCTCGTTGACGCGATGTCCAGCTCCGCCAACGACGCGATTTCCGATGAAGACTTGGACCGCATCGTCGAATCCGCCTGCCCCACCTGCGGCTCGTGCTCCGGCATGTTCACGGCGAATTCGATGAACTGTCTGACTGAGGCTCTCGGTCTGTCCCTGCCGGGCAACGGCACCACCTTGGCCACCCATACCGCACGTCGCCGCCTGTTCGAGCGCGCCGGCGAGGCTGTCATGGACATCGCGCGCCGCTACTACGGTGAGGGCGACGAGTCGGTGCTGCCGCGCAGCATCGCCACCCGGGAAGCCTTCCGCAACGCCATGGCGCTGGACATGGCCATGGGCGGATCCTCTAATACGATCCTGCACACCTTGGCCGCTGCCCAGGAGGGCGAAGTCAACTTCGATCTGAAGGACATCGACGAGCTTTCCCACGAGATCGCCTGCATTTCCAAGGTGGCTCCGAACGGTGACGCCCACATCGAGGATGTCCACCGCGCCGGCGGCATCCCCCGCATCTTGGGCGAGCTGAACCGCGCCGGTCTGCTCAACACCGACGTCCACTCCGTGGCGTATTCGAATCTGCAGGACTGGCTCGACGACTGGGATATCCGCGGCGGCAAAGCGACTGAGGAGGCCATCGAGCTCTTCCACGCCGCCCCCGGCGGGGTGCGTTCGTCTGAGGCGTTTTCCCAGTCCAACCGCTGGGATGAGCTGGATACCGACCCGGTGGGCGGTGTCATCCACGACTTCGAGCACCCCTTCACCTCCGACGGCGGCCTCGTCGTCCTGCGCGGCAACCTTGCCGAAGACGGAGCGATCCTCAAGACCGCCGGCGTTGAGGAAGAGCTCTGGGAGTTCTCCGGCCCTGCACGCGTTGTGGATTCGCAGGAGCAGGCGGTGTCCATGATTCTCGCCCGCGAGGTCCAGCCTGGCGACGTGGTGGTCATCCGCTACGAGGGTCCCGCCGGCGGCCCGGGCATGCAGGAGATGCTCCACCCGACGTCCTTCCTCAAGGGCGCAGGTCTGGGCAAGGTCTGCGCCTTGATCACGGACGGCCGTTTCTCCGGCGGCACGTCGGGCCTGTCCATCGGACACATCTCCCCCGAGGCAGCCCAGGGCGGTCTGATCGGCTTGATCGAAAACGGCGACACGATCCGCATTTCAGTGCGCGACCGCAAGCTGCAGCTCGAGGTCGACGACGATGTCCTGGACCGTCGCCGCGCGGAGATGGAGCTGCGGGACAACCCTTTCACACCGAACCGCACCCGCCACGTGACCAAGGCGCTGCGCGCGTACTCGAAGATGGCCACGTCGGCCGATAAGGGTGCAGTGCGTCGCGTGGACTAGCGTTGTAGCGCACGCCCTCGTACTACCCACAGGATCACAACATGCCGCTTCTTCTTTTGCTCGGCGTCGTGCTCGGCGCGATCAATCTCGGCCAAAATCTGCACTTCGCGGTCAACGAGACGCTTCTCGACGTCGGCGTTTTCCGCGATGCCGGCGCAGCCTTTATCAACGGCGACCCGTTGTACGAGGGCTTTCCCACCCGAAGCGGTTTCGCGTTCATTTATCCACCGTTCGCTGCCCTGCTCTTCGTTCCCCTGACCTGGGTTCCGGAAGTAGCGATGGACATCATGTGGAACTGCTCCATCATCGCCGCGCTTTTCGGGATCATCGCGATGGCGTGCCACCGCCTGGGCTTGCGCCCGTGGTGGGCGTGGGCAGCTGCCCTGACAGGCTTTGCCACCTGCCTAGACACGGTGTACATGAACCTGTATTACGGGCAGATCAATATATTTCTCGTCTTCTTGGTGGCCGCGGATGTACTGGGCTACACCCCGAAGGCGATCCGGGGCTTGGGCATCGGCATCGCCGCCGGAATCAAGCTCACCCCCGCGGCCTACGCCGTGATCTTCCTAGCACGCAAGGACTGGTGGTCGGTCGCGCGCTCGGCGGGCTTCTTCCTGCTCACCGCGCTCATCGGTTTCGCATTCCGCCCGCGTGAATCGCTGTACTTCTGGACGGAGGAATTCTTCAAAACCGACCGCGGTGGCGATGTGCATTACCCGCCAAACCAGGGCCTCGGCGGGATGCTGTCGAGGGGGCTGGTGGACGTGGGAATCGTCGACAAGCTCTCCCCTGTCTTCTTCCTCGTCTTCGCCGCAGCGACGATCTTCATCGCATACCGGCTGGAAGAGCGCGGCCGCAGCGTCGAGGCCCTGCTTGTGACGGTGTTGGGCATTTCCCTGGGCGGGCCGTTCGCGGTGTCCCACCATTGGGCGGGCATCGTGCTGGTGCTGCCGCTCATCTTCGCGGTGCGCGAGCAGGGCTTGCGTGTCCTGCTTGCTGTCGCCGCGGGTGCATGGATCGTGCCGGGCTACGAACTGGTGCCCGAGGAAGAGGCGCAGAACTTCGAGTGGCCGTTGTGGTTCAACAGCAATGTCATCGGCCTGATGGGCCTGGCAATCTTCGTGGCGTACCTAGTCCTCGCCATCGGCGGGCGCTTCAGCGCCGAAGTGCTAGGCGAAGACCCAGAGCAGGACCGCAGCGGCGATGCCGAGCGCGGCGCAGATCCACGAGCTGGCCATCGGGCGGCGCGTCCAGCTACGGCTGAAATCGATGCCGAACAGGCCCGGGCCGGTGAACTGAACAGCTAGCGCCATGCCCGCCAGGGCGATCGCCAGCCAGACCGACGGCTCCCACATGAAGATATCGCTCGTGGACTCGGATGTCAACACCGCGTTGATGGCGGTGAAGCCCGTCGCGGCGACAGCGACCATCGACGCGACCGGCGTGAGCAGACCAAGAACGAGGAACACGCCCGCACCCAGCCCCATGGACGGCAGCGCGATCGCGAGTAGATGCGGGTAGTTATACGACGCCAGCTCGTCCTCCAGGCCCGCGAGCCCCGCGTTGCCGCCGAGCTGGAACAGGACCGCCAGAGACGTCAGGATCAGCACGCCGCCGAGCACGAGACGCAGAATCAGCAGGCCGACGTCAATCGTTCCGCGGCCGATCGGCGGCTGCGGCTGGGGTGCGCCCGCGACATCCGCAGTGGAAGCAGCGCTTTCTTGCGTGAGGCTCTCCGCCCCCTCCGTCGTGTGCAGTGTGCCCGCCGTGCTCACGGTGCTGGCTGCCACCGGTTCTTCGACCGGTTGCTTCACCGCAGGTTCAGCGCTGGTGGCAGGTTTCGCGGCCGCATCAACGGCCGGCTCGTCGACCCGATCGACGCTAATGTCGACGGGCTTGTCGCGCGGTGCGCTCTTCGGCGCCGCGGGAAGAACCTCCGTCGGGGCGGCCTTACCGGTGCGGGTATAGACATTGGAGGCCGGCACCACCTCCAAATCGTCCAGATCATCGAGGTGGTCCAGATCGGTGACGTCCTCGAGCTTTCGCGCCTTGTTCGCGGACGTGTCTACGGGCTTTTTGCTGCCTTTATCACTCATGCTTTCAAATTTAAGGCAGGAAAACACCGCGATCGGACTGCCACGCAGGGACTCCTATGTGGACAGAACCAGAAATAGTCCCCGGTTAACCGCGGGTGCGCGAGGCCGTCGCCCCGGCCCAGATATTGATGCCGGCGTCGTGGGCGATATCGTCGATAAGCGAAAGCTCCTCGTCGCTGAACTCGAGGTTGTCGACGGCGTCGAGGTTCGCGTCGAGCTGCTCCACGCTGGACGCGCCGATGAGTGTGCTGGTGACCGTGCGCTCTGCCTGGTCGCGCAACACCCACGCGATGGCCATCTGCGCGAGCGTCTGGCCGCGCTTGGCAGCAACCTCGTTGAGCTTGCGCGCCATAGCGATATTGTCCTCGCTCAGCATGCCCTCGCTCAACGACTTCCCCGCCGCGGCGCGGGAATCAGCCGGGATGCCGTCCAAATAACGGTCGGTGAGCAGGCCCTGAGCCAACGGGGAGAACGCGATGACGCCCAGACCGCTCTCCGCCGCGGACTGAAGCAGGGAGTATCCGTCCTCGCCAGGCTCCTCGATCCACCGGTTGACCATGGAATAGCTGGGCTGGTGAATCAGCAGCGGGCAGCCCTCCCCTGCCATGATTTCAGCTGCCTCGGCGGTGAGCTCCGGCCCGTAGGAGGAAATACCGACATACAGCGCCTTGCCCGATGCCACGATGTCGCGCAATGCGTACATGGTCTCCTCCAGCGGGGTATCTGGGTCCGGGCGGTGGTGGTAGAAAATGTCCACGTAGTCGAGCCCGAGCCGGTCGAGCGACGCATCCAGCGAGGACATCAGGTATTTGCGCGAACCCCCGAAACCGTACGGGCCTTCGTGCATGTACCAGCCCGCCTTCGACGAAATGATGAGCTCATCCCGGTGCGCAGCGAAGTCCTCGGCGAGGATGCGCCCGGCGTTGAGTTCCGCTGATCCGGCGGGTGGGCCATAATTATTGGCGAGGTCGAAGTGCGTGACGCCTCGGTCGAAGGCACGGCGCATGATTGCTCGCTGGGTCTCAATCGGCTTGTCGTCGCCGAAGTTGTGCCAGAAGCCCAATGAGACCGGCGGAAGTTTCAGACCGGAATTGCCTACCCGGCGAAACCAGTCGTCCCTATTGCGGTCATAACGGTCCTGAGCTGCAGTGTAGGCATCCATAAGCGCCCATTGTGCCATAACTTTGTTACTCTCACTCCGATCATTCTTTTCTCTAATTCCTCCTACACAAAGGTTCTTCGATGAAGAAAACCCTGAAAGTGGCCATGGCGCTCGTCGGCCTCACAGTCGGCGCCGGCTTCGCCTCCGGCCAAGAAGTCATCCAATACTTCCTCTCCTTCGGCTACTGGGGCATCGTCGGTGCCGCCGTCGCCGGCACCGCGATCGCGATCTTCAGCGGATTCGTCTACCAGCTCGGCTCCTACTACCTGGCCGACAACCACAGTGTCGTCTTCGAAAGTGTGTCCCGCCCCCTGCTGGCGAAGTACATGGACTACACCACGATGTTCACCTTGTTCTGCATCGGCTTCGTCATGGTGGCCGGCGCGGGCTCAAACATGGAGCAGCAATTCGGCTTCCCAACCTGGATCGGCTCCGCGATCATGGTCGGGCTACTCGTGCTGTCCGGGTTCCTCGACGTGGACAAGCTGACCAACGTCATCTCGCTGATCACGCCGCTTCTGGTCATCTGCATCATCGGCGCATTCATCATCACGATGATGAACATGCCGGACAACCTCGGTGAACTCAATGAGCTTGCCCAGACTAACCAGCATGCATCGGGCACCTTCGGCAACTGGTTCATCACCGCCATGAACTACGCCACGCTCGTGATGATCATGGACTGTTCCATGATGCTCGTCTTCGCCGGCTCCCACATGAACCCGGCTCAGACCGGCAAGGGCGGCCTCCTCGGCGGCATCATCTTCGCGGTCCTGCTGATGATCCTGGTGTTCATCCTGTTCTTCAACATGGAGCACATCATGGGCGCGGACCTACCGCTGCTCATGGTCTTCGACACCATGCACCCGGCCATCGGCACCGGGGTTTCGATCGTCATCTACCTCATGATTTACAACACCGCCGTCGGCCTGTTCTACGCCCTCGGACGCCGCCTGAGCCACGATAAGCCGGAGAAATTCCGTCCCTACTACTTCATCGTTGTGGCGATCGGCTTCGCGCTGTCCTTCATCGGCTTCGCGGACCTGGTCGGCTGGGTGTACCCGCTCCTGGGCTACCTGGGTCTCATCCTGGGCGTCGTCATGGCTGTCGCTTGGTTCCGCGACCGCAAGAAGATCCAGGACGAGACCGGCCGTCGCGAGCGTCTCGCCGAGCTGGCAGAAACGCAGCTCCGCCCCGAATCCGACAACCTGTCCGCCGACGAGCGCAGCGAGGTCGACGACCTGACTAAGGATTCGAATATCGAAGACCAGAACCTCTGGCACTCCGTCCAGGAGGAGGTCGCCGCCGACCTCGACGCGGACGATTCCAACGAGTTCAGCTTGAAGAATGTTCCCGCCCTCGACCCGGATTCTGATTCATACGGCGGCGCCCCTGAATCGAAGGGCGATTCCATCGACTGGAAGTCCTACGAGGAGATGTACAAGACCGGCGAGTTCCCGGCCATCAAGCCCGAGAAGAAATAGCCTTTCGCTTTTCGACGCCGCCCCCTGCGCTGTTTCGGGGGCGGTGTTTTTCATGGCTGCCCCCCGCTACCGCCAAGGCAACCATTCCCCCCAAAAACGCGAAAGGTAACAATCAAACGGTAACCCCGCCCTGTTAGGTGCACCTTTTCGGACACACCGGCCCAGGTTCGAGCATTATTACCGTTTGATTGTTACCTTTCGCCGAATCGAATCCTCAGTGACTAGTCCGCGAGCTTCTTCGCGATGATCTCGTTAATAGACTTCGGATCGGCCTTGCCCTGCGTCGCCTTCATCACCGCGCCGACGATTGCGCCGGTGACCTTCTTATTGCCGGCCTTGTACTTCTCCACGATGTCCGGGTTGGCAGCAAGGGCTTCGTCGACAGCGGCCTCAATGGCACCGTCGTCACGCACGACCTCGAGGCCGCGCTTTTCGACGACCTCGTCGACGTTGCCCTCCCCTTCGATGACACCGTCGATGGCCTGGCGGCCGAGCTTGGTGGTGAGCTTGCCTTCCTTGACCAGCTCGACCACGCGGGCGACATCGGCCGGGGTGACGCCGAGTGCGTCAAGGTCGCGGCCCAGTTCATTGCCCTTTCCGGCGATATAGGAAACCCACCATGCGCGGGCTTCGTCCGGTGTCGTGCCGGCCTCGACGGTGTCGACGATGAGGTCGAGCGCACCGGCATTGACCAGGTCGCGGAATTCCTTCTCCGGCAGCTGCCACTCCTCTTGGATGCGTGCGCGGCGCACCCACGGAAGCTCCGGCAGGGTCGCGCGAATCTCTTCGACCCACTCCGGCTTCGCGATGACGGGCGGCAGATCCGGGTCGTTGAAGTAGCGGTATTCGCTGGCCTCTTCCTTCGGGCGGCCCTTAGACGTGGAGCCGTCGGACTCCTGGTAGTGGCGGGTCTCCTGGACGATCTCGCCACCGGCCTCGAGCACACCTGCGTGACGCTGCATCTCGTATCGCACAGCCTGCTCGACGGACTTCAGCGAGTTGATGTTCTTGGTCTCAGTGCGGGTGCCGAATTTCTCCTGGCCCTTCGGACGGAGCGAAACGTTGGCGTCACAACGCATCGAGCCCTGGTCCATGCGCGCATCGGACACGCCAAGCGCCTTGACCAGCTCGCGCAACGCACCGACGTACGCGCGCGCGACCTCCGGGGCACGCTCGCCGGCACCCACGATCGGCTTGGTCACGATCTCGATCAGCGGGATGCCTGCACGGTTGCAGTCCACCAGCGATGCCGTCGCACCGGAGATGCGGCCGGAGGCGGAACCCAGGTGGGTCAGCTTGCCGGTGTCTTCCTCCATGTGGGCGCGCTCGATCTCCACGCGCCACTTAGTGCCGTCGTCGAGCACGACGTCGAGGTAGCCGTCGTACGCGATCGGCTCATCGTACTGCGAAATCTGGTAGTTCTTCGGCTGGTCCGGGTAGAAGTAGTTCTTGCGGGCGAACCGGGACGATTCGGCGATCTTGCAATTGAGCGCCAAACCGATCTTGATCGCCCATTCCACGCCCTTGGCGTTGACCACCGGCAGCGCGCCCGGCAGGCCAAGCGAGACCGGGTCGACATTAGTGTTCGGTTCCGCACCGAAGTGGGCGGACGAGGTGGAGAACATCTTGGTCTCCGTGGACAGCTCCACGTGCACCTCGAGACCCATCACCGGGTCGTACTTTTCCAGGACATCGCTGTAATCCATCAGGTCGTACGCAGTCATGGTTGCCAAGTGTAGTGCCCCTGCGCCGCCGCCGAGACGATAGCTCCGTTTAGGCGTCCACCTCGCCGCGAGCGGTATCGCACCGAAGCGTCACCCGAATTAATAGGCACGGCATGTATATTGATCGGCGTTATGAATGATCTGAAATCCTCCCGGGCACCTGTTGCGCTCGGGCTTATTCTTTGTGTCCTGGTTATGGCAGTACTGGCCTTCCCCCGCATTGTCGACGCCACCACTTCCAACAGTGAATCCCGCGCGGAACAAAACCCGGTGGAGCTGGGCGGAATCGGCGTTCCCGACGGCCAAGGCGGCACGCTGAACTGTTCGAACCCGTCCGGATTCACCGGCAACACGATCACGTGGGATTGCGGTGACACACGCATCGCCGGCCGCTCCGAGGCCACCCCCGACGATAGCGAAAGGGCGCTCGCCCGCCACCACCGCGCGATGACGCTGACCCGCACCGTGGACGCGAGCGACATCGACTCCCCGCGCGAGGGCATTTACGTCAAGAGCAGCGAAAACAGCGACGGCAGGTTCGTCTCTGTTTCCGTCACCGACGGAGCAACAACCCAGTACTTCACGTTCGGCGGCCCCGAAGCCGACGAACTGTCACAACGGCTTATCGACGACGCCCCCGCCAACTCCGACGACTCCCACCCCAAGGAGGACTCCAAGTGACCGACAAGAATGCTCTTTTCTTGCGCATCGCAGCCGCGGTGATTCTCCTCGCCTCCGGCGCGTGGTCGGCGCTGTATCTGTCCCAGCTCCCAATCAACGGGAGCATGGCCGCAATGAGCGTGGTCGGCGTGGCGCTCTGGTTGCTGCTTGCCTGGCTGATCTTGCGCGGCCACCCCGGTAGGCTCCATCATTCGACGCCAGCATTCATCCTTGCCGGATTCTTCTCCGGAGCGACGCTGCTCGCCCCAGCATTGACGACGAATACCTCCGCCATCGCTTTCAAGGACTGGCTGGGGCTGGACAACCTGGTCTTCGGTCTCCTCTCCCCCGTCACTGAGGAGCTGCTGAAGTTCACTGTGGTGTTCGTGCTGTGCACCATGGTGTTTCGCATCCGTCGCCCGATTGAGGCTGTGACAATCGCGATCGCTGTCGGGCTCGGCTTCGCCGCGGCGGAGAACGCCACGTACATCATGCGCGCCGCGCTCAATAACCTGAATTCGGATCTCGAAGGCTCACTTGTCGGCATCGGTATCCGCACGCTCCCCGGACCGTGGGGACATTCGATTTACTCCGGTCTAGCTGCCTGGGGCTTGGGCAATTTCCTGTGCCGCACCGACAAATCCATCGGCTGGCGCGTAGGCCAACTCGTCGGCTGGTACGCGCTCGGCTACGGCATCCACGCCGTCTTCAATTCTGTTGCCGAACTGCCCGGCGACGTAGCGCCAGTCATCGGTTTTCTCGCCGCTCTCGTCTTCAAATGGGTGGGCGGTATCTGGCTCTATCTGCGCAGCCGGAAGATCGGCCGCCGCGATGTCCCGGAAACACCCACTGAACCAGAAACGGTCTAGGCACCCAGCCGCGCCTCGAGCGAGGTCTTCACCTCGGGCCACTCGGTGTCCAAGATGGAGTAGACGCACGTGTCGCGCACGAGGCCACTCCTCAAGATCTTGTGGCGGCGTAGTACCCCGTCGAGCTTGGCACCGAGGCTCTCGATGGCGGCGCGCGACTGGCGGTTCATAAAGTGGGTGCGGATCTCCACGCGCAGGCACCCCAGGTCCTCGAACGCGCGCTGCAGCATGAGGAGCTTCGCCGCTTTATTGAACGGCGCACCCTGGGCGTCTTTGGTAATCCACGTCGACCCAATCTCGATGCTCCGGTTCGCGGGATCGGGATGGAAGAACGTGGTCACGCCGATGGCGCTGCCGGCAGGGTCGACGATCGCCCATGGGGCGCGCTCACCGCGTTCGTGTTCCGCTAGATAGGCCTTGATGTATTCCGGCACGCTATCCGGCGTCGGGATGTGGTCCTGGTACCAGAGCTCAGACAAGTCGCCGACGCACGAAGCCAAAGACTCCGCATGGTCGAGACTGAGCGGCTCCAGCGTGACCCACTCATTGCGCATTATCGGGTTATCACTGAAATTCATCGAGACCTCCTGAAGAATTCAACGGTGCGTGCCACGCCCTCGTCGAGGCTGACGGTGGGCTCCCACCCGAGAACCTCCCGTGCACGGGCATAGGAAAGGGCGGAGCGGGGGACGTCGCCAAGCCGTGGCGGGAAATCTTCCGGCGTATCGGGCGCGCCCGCATGTTTCGCTACCAAGCTGTGCAGATCGCGGTCGGTGGTCTCCACCGAGGTGCCGATATTGAAGCGTGTGCCGTCGCCGCGCTCACCTGCCGCGAGAACGAACGCGCGCGCAACGTCGCCGGCATAGACATAGTCGCGGGTATTCGTGCCGCCGCCGAAGATCTTCGTCGGATTGCCGCGCAGGAGACTCTCCGCGAAAATCGCCACGACCCCGGCTTCGCCGTGCGGGTTCTGCCGCGGGCCGTACACATTCGCCGGCGCGATGAAACTCGCTTGCATACCGTACAGATGGCGGTAAGTGCCCAGGTATTGCTCACCGGCGAGCTTCGACGCGGCATACGGCGAGTGCGGATCGACAGGGAAGGACTCGTCCACCGGGAATTCGCTCGGTGCGCCGTAAATCGACCCGCCGGACGAGGTGTGCACGATCTTTCGCACGCCAGCCTTCCGCGCGGCTTCCGCGACATTGATCGTGCCCAGAATATTCGCCTGCGCATCAAGGATCGGGTCTTCGACGGATTTGCGCACGTCGATCTGCGCGGCGAGGTGGAAGATCACTTCAGGAGCAAGCTTATCGACGACATCTGCTAGCCCCTTATCCCCCACGTCCCCCTCGACGAGCTCAACTGCAGTCTGGTGGCTGATGTTATCGAGCCGCCCGCTGCTCAAATTGTCCAGCACGGCGACCTCGTGGCCTGCCATGACGAGCTGATCGACGAGATGAGATCCAATGAAGCCGGCACCGCCGGTGACGAGAGTGCGCACGCGGTGATTCTAACCGACGGCTATCCGAACATAGACCGCGCGGTCCGAATGCGGCGCTCAGGCACGCGCTTGAGGTTCTCCACCGCGTCGGCAAGCGGGACGAGCGTGATGTCCTCGCCGCGCAGCGCGACAGTCATACCGAAATTGCCCTCGTGCGCCGCGCGAGCCGCATGCACGCCGTAGCGGGTGGCCAGCACGCGGTCGTACGCCGTCGGGGTGCCGCCGCGCTGCGTGTGACCGAGCACCGTCGTGCGCACGTCGTAGCCCAGGCGGCGGTGAATCTCGTCGCCGATGATCTGGCCCATGCCCTTGAACGTCTTGTGGCCGAACTCGTCTTCTTCGCCAAGTCCTGCGTCCATCGTGCCTTCCTTCGGCACTGCGCCCTCAGCCACGACGATGATGCCGTACTTCTCCCCCATCTGGAAGCGGCGTTCCATCGCCTTGCAGATGTCCTCGATATCGAAGGGGTCCTCCGGGATGACCGTGTAGTGCGCGCCGCCGGCCATGCCCGCGTGCAGTGCGATCCACCCGACGTGGCGGCCCATCACCTCGACGATGAGGATTCGGTTGTGCGATTCCGCAGTGGTGTGCAGCCGGTCGATCGCGTCCGTGGCCACCGACACTGCGGTATCGAAACCGAAGGTGTAGTCGGTGGCATTGACGTCATTGTCGATCGTCTTTGGCACGCCGACTACCGGAATGCCGTTGTCGGAGAGCCACTTCGCACCCTTGAGCGTTCCCTCGCCGCCGATCGGGATCAGCGCGTCGATGCCCGCGTCTGCGAGATTGTTCTTGATCTGGTCGATGCCCGCCTTGAATTTATCCGGGTGCAGGCGACCGGTGCCCAGAATCGTTCCGCCGCGCAGCAGAATCGAGTCGATGAATGCATCGTCGTACAGGTCCTGGCGCAGGTCGTCCATGAGTCCCACCCAGCCGTCTTGATAACCGACGACAGTGGAACCGAACTCCGAGCTAGCGGTGCGGACAATGGCGCGGATGACAGCATTGAGACCGGGGCAATCGCCGCCGGAAGTGAGTGTGGCAAGACGCATGGGACCCAGATTAGCGTGATTGGGCGGTGCTGTCTGACTCTCAGGCCGCCGCCGAGCTTCGGCCCCGCAACGGAACCGATGCGAGTGCGCCGACGAGCATCGCCCCGAGCGGCAGCGCCACCGCCCACCCGGCGGTGTCCGCGATCTCGCCGCCAGCGAGCACCATGCCGACGAGCGCGACGCCGAGCACGCTGCCCACCTGCCGTGCGGTGTTGTACAGCCCCGACGCGGCACCAGTCTGGTGCTCCGCGATTCCCCGCATGGTCACCGCCGCGTTCGGCGCCCACACGAACGCACCGCCGATGCCGAGCAGCGACGTGACGGCCGCGAACCACCACACGCCCGCCGACGCCTCGATGAGCGCGATCTCCAGCCCCAGGCCCGCCGCGCAGACCGTGAACCCGGCGACGCAAAGCTTGCCCGGATCCCGCCTGTCCGTCAGGTACCCCGCGACCGGGGTGAGCACGAGCGCGAAGACCGACATCGGGGCGGTAATCAGACCGGAAGCCGTGGGAGATGCGCCCGCCACTGTTTGCAGCCAGTACATCAGCGGAATGAACATCGACGCGACGGTGAACCCCATCGCCGCCACTCCCACCGCGCCGAGGGCGAACGACCGGTCGCGCAGAAGCTCCACCGGCAAGAAGCCGTGGTCCTCCCCGTTGCGCGCCGCCACAACGAGCGCCACAAGCGAGACCACACCTAAGACGACCACGATCCACTGCCCGAACTGGATGCCGTAGACCAAGCACCCGAGCCCGCCGAATGACAACAGCACAGGGACCAGGTACACCCGCTGCTGACCCGCCGGGAGCTTCGGCAAGGCGGCGAGTCCCGCGACCAGAGCAGCGGCACCGAGAGCCGCCTGCACGACGAATGCCGCGCGCCAGCCGGAGAATTCCGCAATCGCGCCACCGGCTACCGGCCCGATGAGCGAGGCGACCGAGCCGATGACGCCCCAAACAGCGAATGCGCGCCCCTGTTTATCCTCGCTGAAAACCCGCGGAATCAACCCGAAAGCTTGGGGCAGGAAGACCGCGGCACCGAAACCCTGCAGGCCACGCGCGGCGACGAGCGAGCCGAACGACCAGGAAGCGCCCGCGAAGACGAGCGCGGCGACATAGACCGCCAACCCGATCAGGAATACCCGGCGCTGCCCATAGGCGTCGCCGAGCCTGCCCGTCGCAGGCATGGGTGCCACCGTGCACAGGAGGTACACGCTGGTCAGCCACACCGCATCGCCGACGTCGAATGGCAGCAGCGGAGTGATCACGGGCATGAAGCCCTGATCGATCAGAACCAGAAAATACCCCGCAGCGAGCGCTGCGAGGGTATTCCAGGGATTAACGGCGGGCTTCAAAAGCGGCAGCCACGCGGTAGAGACGCTCGTCGGCGAATGCTGGAGCGATGAGCTGCAGGCCGACCGGCAGACCCGTGTCGGAGGCGGTACCCGCCGGAACGGACATGCCCGGCAGACCAGCCAGGTTCAGCGGCAGCGTGAACAGGTCGAAGTTGTACATCGCCAGCGGGTCGTCGACCTTATCGCCGAGCTTGAACGCCGTGGTCGGCGTCGCCGGGCCGGCGATGATGTCCACCTGCTCGAAGGCCTTGGCGAAGTCCTGCGCCACGAGTGTGCGGATACGCTGCGCCTGCAGGTAGTACGCGTCGTAGTAGCCGACGGACAGAGCGTAGGTGCCCAGGATGACGCGGCGCTTGACCTCTTCGCCGAAACCTTCGCCGCGGGTGAGCGCCATGACCTCCTCGGCGGAGTGCTTTCCGTCGTCACCGACGCGCTGGCCGTAACGCATGCCGTCGAAACGCGCGAGATTCGAGCTGACCTCGGAGGTCTGGATCAGGTAGTAGGCACCCATGACGTGGGCGAAATTCGGGCAATCGACCTCAACGATTTCCGCACCCTGGGATTCCAGTTGCGCAATCGCCTTATCGACGGCCTCTGCCACCCCAGCCTGCGTTCCCTCGCCGCCGAACTGCTTCACGCGTCCGACCTTGACTCCGGTGAGATCGCCGGAGGCACCCTCGCGGGCCGCGGCGACGACCGGGCTGACCGGACGGTTGACGCTGGTGGCGTCAAATTCGTCGTGGCCGGCAATGACCTCGTGGAGCAATGCGGTGTCGAGCACGTTATTCGCGCACGGGCCACACTGGTCGAGCGAGGACGCATTGGCGATCATGCCGTAGCGCGAGACCGCGCCGTAGGTCGGCTTCACCCCGACGGTGCCGGTCAGGGACGCCGGCTGGCGGATCGAACCGCCGGTGTCGGTGCCGATGCCCAGCGGGGCCTGGCCCGCAGCGAGCGCCGCCGCGGTGCCGCCGCCGGAACCACCCGGGGTGCGGTCCAGGTCGTGCGGGTTGCGGGTGACCTTGTAGGCCGAATTCTCCGTCGAGGAGCCCATGGCGAACTCATCGAGGTTGGTCTTGCCCAAAATCGGGATGCCAGCTTTACGGATCTTGGTCACGATCGTCGCGTCGTACGGGCTCATGTAGCCCTCGAGCATCTTCGACGCAGCCGTCGTCGGTGCGTCGGTAGTGACAAAGAGATCCTTCAGCGCCAGTGGCACGCCAGCGAGCGGGGAGGCCGGCGCTTCGCCGGCCTTCACAGCGGCGTCGACCTCGTCAGCCGTCTTCAGCGCTTCCTCCGCACCGACGTGGAGGAAAGCACCGATGGTCTCGTCGGTCTCCGCGATGCGGTCGAGGAACGCCTGGGTGACCTCACGGGAGGTCACCTCGCCGGACTGGATCTTCTCCGCCAGCACGTGCGCCGGCAGGCTGGTGAGCCCCTCTGCGGGAACGGTGTAGTCGGCCATTAGTCTTCCTCCCCCAGGATCTGCGGAACCATGAAGCGGTCATCCTCCACCTCGGGCGCCTGGTCGAGAGCCTGCGCCTGAGTGAGGGTGGTGCGCTGGACGTCGTCACGCATTGCCGCTTCGACGCTGTGCGGGTGACTCATCGGCTCAACGCCTTCGGTGTCCACTGCCTGCACTGCGGAGACGGCCTCCACGATGGTGTCCAGCTGCCCTGCGAGCTGGTCCAGCTCCTCGTCGCTGACTGCAATGCGCGCCAACCGCGCGATGCCTGCGACCTCCTCGCGGGAGATTCCTGAGGCTTCAGCCACGTTGTCCCACCTTCTTCAATCCTCGGGTTGCGGTTAACGCGCCTTATCTTACGTCACACCGCCACGCTTACCCGCGAGCGGTAAGACGCACCGGCAGCGATGCCCAGCCGCCCACCGGATGGATCTCGCGCTCTCCCTCGCCCGCGCGCGAAAGCTCCACGGCTGCGCACAGTTCTTCGGTGAATGCCTGCAGCTCAATCACCGACAGTTCTTTGCCGGGGCACGCGTGCGGGCCGGCGCCCCACACCAGGTTCTGCGCGGCGTTCGCGTCCGGGTCGAAGCCATCGACGTCGGCGAAGGTGTCCGGGTCACGGTTGGCGGCCGTCCAATGGATGCGCACTTTCTGCCCCTCGGGCAGCTCGACTTCGCCGAGGGAGACCGGGCACGTGGTGACGCGACGGTTGCTCACGAACGGGGAATCCGCGCGCAGGATCTCATCAGCGATCGCCGTGAACTCGGCACGGGAGACACCCTGGGACAAACGGTCCTTCAGCTCTGGGTGCTCGATCAGCGCCTCGATAATGACGCCTACGCAATACGCCATGGAGCTCAGATCGCCGGCCGTCCAGTTACGCAGCACGGAGACAATCTCTTCGAATTCCAGCGGGCGGCCAAGACTCTCGTCGCGCACGAGGTGCGACGTGACCGAATCATTGGGGTTGTCGAGCAAAGGCTCCACGACAGAGCGGATGATGTCGTCGAAACGCTCCGCGACCGCGGCAGTGCGCTCAAGCTGTCCGGAACGTGTTGCCGCGTTATTGTCCGCGACCCACGCGACGAGATCGTCGTTGATGTTTTCCGGCCAGCCCAGCCATGCCGTCATCGCGCGCACGGCGTACTGCGCGCCGAGGTCGCCGACGGCGTCGACGGTCTCTTTCGCAGCCGCGTCGCGGACAATCTCGCGGGCCAGCTCACGGAAGTCCGGCTCCAAGTGCTCGACTGCCGGCGCGTCGAGGTATTGCTCGATCATCGCGCGGACCTTGGTGTGCTCCTCACCGTCAAGGCCATTGGGCAGCTGCATGAAACGCGACACTGCAGAGGAATAACGCTGCGGATCCTCCGCCACTTCGCGGGCGAGGTCGTGTCCGGCGACGACGACCTCGTCGCCGTCCTTTGCCACCTTCGTTTCGCCCCGGAGAAGATTGTCTCCGTACGTCCGGGGTTCAGTCCCTGCAAGTGAGGTTTCTAGCAGTTCATCGGTATGCAATTTCTGCCTCCTATCGAAAGTGCGTTCAGTCCGTCACCCGATGGTACGCCCGCGCCCGGTACCCCTCATTGCTATAAATAGGGCCATGTCCTACCTGATCCGCGTCGTCCTCCCCGACACCCCCGGCAGTCTCGGCGAGCTCGCCGAGGCCTTCGGCATGCTCGACGCGAATATCAAGTCCGTCGACATCGTTGAATCGACCTTCGCCGACGAAAAGGCCGTGGTCACTGACGATATCGTGGTCGAGCTACCCACCGGAACCATGGTCGATTCGCTCATCACCGCCGCCGCGTCCGTCGACGGCGTCGAGGTCGATTCGATCCGCCCGTTCACCGGCCGCGTCGACCGCCGCGAGCAAGTGCAGATGCTCGCGCGTGTCGCCAACCAGGTCCGCGACCTCCCCGCCGCAATGCAGGAACTCGTCTCCGTCATGCCCCTTGCCTTGACTTCCTCGTGGGCCATCGTCTTGCGCGACACAGGTGCAGGCAGCGAGCGCGTCGCCGCGTCCCAGGCAGCACCGGGAGACGACGGTTCCGCGCCCGTGCTTATCGACGTCTCCGAGGCCCGCATCCTCCGCGACGACATCGACACGTGGGTGCCCGAAGCCTGGTGGCTCCTCGATTCCACCTTGGCCGTCACTCCCCTGGGCACGACCGACCTGTACATGGTGGTCGGCCGCACCGGCGGCCCCGATTTCCTCGCCTCCGAGGTCACCCACATCGGCGACCTTGGCGCTATTGTCGGTGCTCTCGTCAGGTAGAAGACGCGAAAGCTACCGCATTCATCTGCAATTTTCGCCCACGGTGATCGGCCGTTCATGCTTACTATGAACAGGGAAGCTCTCTCCCCCAAACACACCTCACACCATGGAGTCGAAAATGCGCACCAGCTTCGCCACCCTTGTCATCGTCGCTGCTCCCCTTCTCGCACTGACCGGCTGCTCGTTCACGCAGTCCATTGACCAGTCGGAGGTCGAAACCCAGATTGCCGATAGCCTCGAGGAGCAAGTCGGCCAGCGCCCTGATTCCGTCGAGTGCCCGGGCGATCTCGATGGCGAGGTTGGCGCCACGATGCGCTGTACGCTGACCGCCGGCGACACGAAGCTCGGTGTCGGCGTTGAAGTCACCAACGTCGAGGGCAACAATGCGAAATTCGACATCAAGGTCGACGACCAGCCGATGCAGTAGCAGCCCGGCGCGTTCTAGTCAGTTTTTCCGGTCTCCAGCAGCTGCTCGAACTGGGCTTCGTCCAGAATCGTGATGCCCAAGTCCCGGGCTTTTTGCTCCTTCGAGCCGGCGTTCTCGCCGACAACGACATAGTCGGTCTTCTTAGACACGGACCCCGACGCCTTACCTCCGCGAGTGAGAATCGCCTCCTTGGCGCCATTGTCGGTGCCTTGGTGTGCTAGGCCCGCTCCCAGGAGTCACCACCCCACACAAGCAATTTCAAAGCGCGCTCCGGCGTGCTTTTTTATTGCCCCAACGCCGAGGAACTCAAGACTCCTCGACAATTGCAAAACTCTTTTATAATCTTGGAATCGTGGACCAGCAGACTTCTAATTTGACTCTAATTTATTCCAGTTTCTTGGAACGTCTCGGGGCTCTCGAAGGGCGCGTCGCGGCCTTGGAATCCCAAGCATCATCGTCCGGCGGCACCTCCCCGCTCACCCGCGCCACCGGCGAGTACTGGGTCGTCGACGGAGTGGAGGCGTCCCGGCCGCAGGCAGAAACAGACAACGAGCCAGACAATGGCGCACTCGTCTTCGGTGGTTCCGTCCGTATCAACGGCCGCGAATACGCGTACCAGTGGCAGCGCGAAACTGATTATCTGCTGGACCACGAATGGGACGAGTACACCGAGCGCATTGCCGCTATCGCGCACCCTGTCCGCGGAGCGATCCTCCGTCGGCTCCTCACGAAACCTGCGACAGTCTCGGAACTCGTGGAAGAAGCAATCGTTTCTTCGACCGGCACCGCCTACCACCACCTGGGGGCCCTACAGGACGCGGGGTGGGTAGCCAAGCTCAACGGCCACTTCGAGGTGCGCCCCGCCCGTGTCGTCCCACTGTTGACCATCATCGCAGCAGGAGAAGATCACTAATGACCACGAAGCAGAACGACCGCAACCAGCAAAGGCGTTTCGGCCCTACCGCACTCATCGTCGCCGGGGTCGCCGCTCTCTCGACACTTTCATTGCTCATCGCATTCGGGCCCCGACCCATCGCGTTGGCAACGCAGCATACCGGCGAGGAAGAAATCTCCACGCTGCTGGAATCAGGCGCCGATCCAGGCTCCAACGAGCTCGCCGCTTTCGTCAGCGAAGACGGGGAGGTCCGCTTCGGCGGGCTGGGTGCAGACGAGAACACTGAGTTTGAAATCGGCTCTCTCACCAAGACATTCAACGGCGAACTCGCCCGCCAGCAGATCAAGGCTGGCACTCTGCGCCTCGACACTCAAGTCCAAGACATTATTGACGCCGCCGGCACGCCCATTGCTGATGTCACCGTCGAAGAGCTTCTCAACCACACATCCGGATTGTCGCGGCTCGAAAGCATTGGTCTCCCGCAGTTCCTCTCCATGATGGTGCGCGACGGCGGGAACCCGTACCGCGGAGATACCCCCGAGGATATTTTCACTGCTGCCACTAATCCGAAGTTGAAACTAAAGGGCCGCGGCGAGGAGAACTACTCCAATTTCGGCCATGCGCTGCTCGGTCAGTTGCTCGCCAAGAACGCAGGTATGAGCTACGACGAGCTCCTTCGCACGAAGATCCTCGAACCTGCTGGCATGACTTCGACGTTCCTCGCCCTGCCCGGAACCGCCGACGGTCATCCGCAAGGACTCACTTTGGCCGGCCGTCCCGCGGAACGGTGGGAAATGAATGGCTGGGCGCCCGCTGGCGCGATTCGCTCCACTGCCAAGGACATCGCGAAGTACGTCGACTGGATCTCCGCGCACGGTGGCCCTGATCTCGGCCGGGCTGAGTTGGAGGACGACGGAACGGCATACACCTTCCACAACGGCGGCACCGGGGGCTACAGCACGATGCTCATCTGGGACCCGGCGAATCCCCGGCGCGCCGCCTTCGTGGCCAATTCCAGCGAAGCGAGCGTCGACGACCTCGGCATCAAACTGTTGAAAGGAACCCAGCGATGATCAATTTGCTACTCACGATCGCTATTCTCGCGCTCGCAACGTTCACTGCGGTGCGCGGAGTGCGCTCCCCCATTGTCGGGCTTATCGACGCCGTCTTCACCGTCCTCATCGTCTTCCTCCTGGCCCGCGGAATGAGCTGGAATACCGACCTGCCTATATTTGCGTGGTGGTTGCTCGCTCTCTGGGGCGCAGCCCTCGTCGGGTTCCAGGCCGCCCGTGTTGCAGCACGATCCCATAGCTCCGGTGAGCGCCGCACCGGCTAAACGCGGTTGCCCACTACACCGCGCCGGTCTCCAGCAGCTGCTCGAACTGGGATTCGTCCAGAATCGTGATGCCCAAGTCCCGGGCTTTTTGCTCCTTCGAGCCGGCGTTCTCGCCGACAACGACATAGTCGGTCTTCTTGGACACGGACCCCGACGCCTTACCTCCGCGCGTGAGGATCGCCTCCTTGGCGCCATCGCGCGAGTAGTTCTCCAGGGTGCCGGTGACCACGACGGTCAGGCCCTCAAGCGTTCGGGGTGCGGCGTCTTCGACGTCGTCTTCCATGGTCACGCCAGCAGCGGCCCACTTATCGACGATCTCTACGTGCCAGTCCACCTCGAACCAGTCCTTGAAGGATTCGGCGATGATGGTGCCCACGCCGTCAGTCTCCGCGAGCTCCTCCACCGAGGCGGCACGCAGCGCATCCATGGATTTATAGCGCGCCGCGAGTGCGCGTGCAGCTGTGGGACCGACGTGGCGGATCGACAGCGCCACGAGTACCCGCCACAAGTCCGTGGTCTTGCGCTCCTGCAGGTTTTTCAACAGCTTCTTGCCTGACGCATTGATCTGCCCGTCTTTTCTCGTGTACGTAGATGATTTCTCTACGTCGTCGGAGGACAGAGAGAAGAGAGTGGATTCGTCGATAAGCACGCCCGATGCGATGAGGTCGTGTGCGCCCTTCTCACCGAGCGCTTCGATATCGAATGCCCCTCGCGAGGCGATGTACTCCAAGCGCGCGCCGAGCTGCGCTGGGCACGAGCGGGTATTCGGGCAGCGCCAGTCCGCGTCGCCCTCCTTTGCGGGCGCGAGCTCCGTGCCACACGCCGGGCACTCCTTCGGGAAGACGAATTCGCGCTCGGTGCCGTCGCGCAGATCCGCAACGGGGCCCAGCACCTCCGGAATGATCTCGCCGGCCTTGCGCAGCACGACCGTGTCGCCGATGAGCACGCCTTTGCGCTTGACCTCCGTCTGGTTGTGCAGCGTGGCCATCGACACGGTCGAGCCCGAGACGAACACCGGCTCCATGACCGCATACGGCGTCGCGCGACCGGTGCGCCCGATGGAGACCTCGATATCCAGCAGCTTCGTGGTCACCTCTTCCGGCGGGTACTTGTACGCGATCGCCCAGCGCGGCGCCCGCGAGGTGAAGCCCAACTGGCGCTGCTGCGCGATGTCGTCGACCTTGATCACCACGCCGTCCATCTCGTGGATCGCGTCGTGGCGGTGGTCCGCCCAGTAGCTCACCGCGTCCTGGACGTCTTGGGCGGTCTCGGCGCGCTTGGTGTACTCGCTGACCGGCAGCCCCCACGAGGCGAGCTTCTCGTACGCGTCGTGCTGCGTGGCGAATTCAACGCCTTCGCGCGCGCCGATACCGTGGCAGATCATCCGCAACTTACGCTTGCGCACAGCCTCCGGATCCTTCTGCCGCAGGCCTCCTGCGGCCGTGTTGCGCGGGTTCGCGAAAGGCTTGCCGCCTTCCTTCTGCCGCAGCTCGTTGAGCTCTGGGAAATCCTCCGGCCGAATGAACACCTCACCGCGGACCTCCACCAGCGCCGGCACATCGCCCGTCAGCTGATGCGGGATGTCCTCGATGACCCTCGCGTTGGCGGTGATGTCCTCACCCACGCGCCCGTCGCCACGCGTAGCCGCGCGGACAAGCGTGCCGTTCTCGTAGACCAAGTCGATCGACAGCCCGTCGATCTTCAGCTCCGTCAGGTACGGCCCCGGCGTCTTCGCCAGCCAGTCCGCGAGCTCTTCGGCAGAGAACACGTTATCCAAGCTCGTCATCGGCTCGAGGTGCTCGACGTCGGCGAACGCCGTATTCGCCGTCGGTGCGCCGACCTCCTTCGTCGGTGAATCCGGAACAGCCAGCTCCGGGTGCTCCTCCTCGAGTTTTTGCAGCGCACGGAACATCTCGTCGAATTCCGCGTCGGTGATCACCGGGTCGCCGTTGTAATACAGATCCCGGTGGTGGCGGACCTCCTTCGCCAAGTCAGTCCATTCGCGGAGGAGGTCCTTGTCCACAGTGCCGTTGGTCACAGGGGCGTTGTTCTCAGTCACAGGCCCCAAGTTTAGAGGTCTTTCACCACTGCGGGTTGGCCGTATCCACGCCCTTATCCGCCGCATGCTTTTCGACGAGCCCCAGCAAGTAGTCCTGCGTACCGTCGTAAGCCTCGTGGAAACGTTCGTCCCCGACGTACATCCGCGCGAGGATGAGCTGGCGTGCCGGGGTGACCTCGTACCACTGGCCGATCATCTCGCGGTGGCGTGCAACGAGTGCTTCGGCTTCGTCCGAGCCTGCTTCGACACCGGCCTCCCGCGCTGCAGCGAGGTCCGAAACGAAAGCGTCCTGTTCGCGCTGCAGCCGGGCGAAGTCGTTCTCCCCCATCTGCGCGAGCTTCTCCTGGGACTGCGCCCACTCGGCGGTATCGCCCCAGCGCTCTTCGGCTTCCTTCTGGTACTCGGGCATTTTCTCGCCCAGGTATTTCTTCATCGCATCCATGTCAATGTGTCCTTTCTCAGTCTGTTCAATCAGGTCGTCCACCGCATCGAGTTGCTCAGCAACGGCTGAAAGCTGCGCTGCCAATTCCGCACGGTGACGGGTGAGGGCGTTGCGGAGGGTGTGGGAGGGGGCGTCGATAAGCTGCGCGATTGTCTCAAGCGGGATGCCGACGCCGCGGTAGAGCGCGATCGCCGCACCCCGTTCGATATCTGCGTCCGCGTACATGCGGTACCCGGTCGCCGTACGCGACGGATCGAGCAGACCGCGCTCCTCCCAATGCCGCAATGCCTTCGTGGAAACTCCGAGCAGCGCGGCGGTTTCTCCGATCGTGTAATCACCCATGACCACAGTGTGAACGTTGCCGTTGGGTCAAGGTCAAGCGCTCGCGCAAAAACGTGTCGCCGCGCTCATTAGAATGAACCCCATGCCTACTTTCGACGCCTCGCGGATGCTCTCCTTCGACCTGGAGACCACCTCGGCGAACCCGCGGGAGGCACGCATTGTGACCTCAGCGCTCGTGCGTATCGACGGCCGCGATGTCACCGCCACCGAGCACCTCGCCGACCCCGGCGTGGAGATCCCGGAACAAGCCGCCGCGATTCACGGCATCTCAACGGAAAAGGCCCGCGCCGAGGGCCGCCCGCACGACGACGTTCTGCGCGAGACAGTCGAGACTATCAAGCAGGCATGGGACGACGGCTTCACCCTGATCGTGTTCAACGCGCCCTACGACCTGACCGTGTTGCGCGCGCTCACGGGCGATTTCACCGTGACCGGGCCCGTCTACGACCCGCTGCTCATCGACCGCGCGATGGACCGCTACCGCAAAGGCGGCAAGCGCAACCTGGGTGCCCTGTCCGAGTTCTACGGCGTCCAGCTGGAAAACGCCCACGAGGCGACCTCCGACGCGATGGCCGCCGCGCGCATCGCGTGGAAGCAGGTCAAAAAGGTTTGGCCGGAACTATCCACGAAAGAGCTCGACGAGCTCATGGAATTCCAGGCCGTCAAGCACTTCGAAATTCAGACCGATTTCCGAAAATACTGCGAGTCCCGCGGCCGCGACACGTCGAGCATCACGACCGCCTGGCCGATGATCAGCTAGCTGGCTACAGCTGATACTTCTGCTTCACCTCGCCGACGAATTCCCCAAGGCCCTTTTTATCCCAACCGGCGTCGAGCGAATGCGCGGTGCCGTCGTGGGTGCGTACCGTCATCTCACCTTTCGATTCATCGAAGTCAAGACGCGCGATCTGGCCTAGCGGAATGGTCTGGGTTTTCTCGCCCACACCGAACACCAAGTCATCTCCTTCGATGGCCGCCCGGTGCTTCTGCGCCAACGCCAATGCGATGGCCAAGCCAAACATAAGACCGAGGGGGATGCCCATGGCCACGTTCTTGAAGACCAAAGACATGGGAGCGCCGAATGCTACAGCGAAACACAGGATGTAGTACCACTGAATTTGGTTATGCTCCCACTTCATGCCAGCCCCTTTGTCTCAAATAATGCGTGGCACTTAGCGTAGCGAAAGTTCTGAACCCATGCCCTCCGTGTCCGGGGCGGATAGGCCATCGCGCACTCAGTGTTAGCCGATGTGGCTGAGCTCGGGTGTGTTGTGCACCTGCTCGACGAACTCGGCGACGCCAGCTTCATCGCCGCCGGTATCGATCGCGACCTTCGCGCCGTTGACGAACTCGAGCACGAGCACATCGGCTTTCGGCTCTTGGTGGAGTGCGGCCAGCTTTGAAACGGGAACCTTGCTCTCGCCGTCACCGGCATCGTAGGTCAGCGTTCCATCATTGATGGCGACGGAGTGCTTCTCACCAAACGGAATCAACACGACACCCAAGGCGAGACCGATAACGAGTGCGATCACGTAATCGTCGAAAAGCAGTCCGAAAACGACCATGAAACTGAGCGCCGTCCCGAGGCCAAGAGTCCAGTCCTCCTCTTTCATCTCCCATTTCAACTCGTTGCTGCCCATGCCTCCATTTTAGAACTTTCGAATGATAAGGGACCTATTACGAAAGCTTATGTGTCCAACCCCATAGCTAATGAGGCGTGGGCGCGATGGCTTCAGCCATGTCCGCCGCCGCGCGGTAGTTCGCGGCGGTCGCGATCAGCGTGCGCCCGGGTTCCGCATACACGTCGATCGCGGTTTCCGCCGGGTCGATCTGCAGTCGGTCGAAGATACGAAAGACCTCGCGCGGCTCCATCACCGGCACCGCGATCCGGGCGCCGCGGTCGAGCGCGCCGGCCAACCCGTCGAGGTCCACGTCGCCTGCCAGATCGACGGTGAACCAATCCGCGCCACACAACGGCTCCGGGCTGTTGAGCAGGTGCTCGCCGAAACGCCCGAGCACGTCCAGTACGCGCTCGTCCGGCACCGCGGGAATCTCCTCGTAGTCGGTCGCGCCTGTCACCGCGCCGCACCGAACACGCCCGAGCATCGGCTCGTCGAGCTGCAGGAGCGTGCGCACGCCGAAACGCTTTTCGACGTCTCCCCTATGCTCCTCCACCCCGTGTAGCAGCGCATCGGCGATATCCCGTGTCGCGCCGCGGTCGGTGATCATGCGGTGGCCGTTGCCCATCTCCAATTGGGCGGCGAGTGTCCACGGCCCGACGAGCTGAACTTTGAGTTCAGTGACCTTGCCGGCCCACAGCTCCTCGAGCGCGTCGAGATCTCTTTCGAATTGGTCGCGTGCGCGCATGGTTGCGATTTGCGGACGCCGCGTGACCCGCCACGACCGTGGCCCGATGTCCAGGTTCAGTGGCAACAGCGCCGCGGTGCGGCCGACCGCATCAGATCCGACACCGCGTGCAGGAAGCTGCGGGATGTGCGGCGTCGGCGATTCCGAGAGCACAACGTCTGCCGCTTGAGCGAAGTCGGTGCCGGGAAGCGAGCCGAGCCCGAAGGCTGTCATTTCGCGGCGCGAAACCGGAGGCATATTCACACGAAAGAGTCTATAGATTACGGTGCCCGGTTAATATGCTCCCCATGGCACTTGAACAATTCTCCGGGTGGACATTCATTTCTCCCTGCCCGATTCCGAACGATGTACATGAGTTGATGGCCCCTGGCGAGCAACCACTTCAGGCGTTCAAAACAGTACGTGACTCGGCAATCTTCACAAACAAACGGCTTATTGTGAGAGATTCACAAGGCCTGTCGGGCAAGAAAGTCGAGATGTACTCCATCCCCTTCAAGAACGTAACAATGTGGTCGACTGAAAATGCAGGAAAGATGCTCGACTGGAATGCCGAATTAGAAATGTGGACCAGAGCTGGTCACATCAAAATCAATCTCTCCAAGGGAATCGATATCCGGGCAATCGACCGGCTCATCGCGAGCTGCGTTTTGAGCGCTTAGGGCCTCGACTCTTCCGTAACTGCCTTTCACTAACTAGCAGACTCCGTCCCGCAGATCGTGCCGGAACCCAGCACGATATCGCCGTGCCCGTCCGGGTCCGGCAGGTAAAGCACGGCGGCCTGGCCGCGCGCGACGCCGGAAAGAGGCTCGGTGAGAGCCAAGGTCATGGTGTCGGCATCTACATCGACGTGCGCGCGGCACGGCACGACACCACCGTGGGCGCGGATCTGCACGTTGGCGTCGAATTCCCCCTCCATCGAAGGGTGAAGCACCTTGAGGCGGTCGGCGTGGATGGTGGTCACGTCGAGGGCGGCGCGCGGTCCGACGGTGACGGTGCCGGTTTCAGAGTCGATATCGGTGACATAGCGCGGCTTGCCGTCGGCGGCGGGCACGCGGATATTCAGACCCTTGCGCTGCCCGATCGTGTATTGGAACGCACCGTCGTGCTCCTTGAGTTCCGCGCCGTCCTGGTCGACGATCATGCCGGGGCGCATGCCGATGGACTTGCCCAAAAACGCCTGGGTGTTGCCGTCCGGGATGAAGCAGATGTCGTAGGAATCAGGTTTGGACGCGGTGGAGAAACCATAGGCGGCGGCTTCCTCACGGATCTGCGGCTTCTCGGTATCGCCGACCGGGAAAATGCAGCGGTCCAGCTCGTCGCGGGTCATCACGCCGAGCACATAAGACTGGTCTTTATTGGCATCGGTGGAGCGGCGGAGGTTGCCGGCGTCGTCGATAAGCGCGTAGTGCCCTGTCGCGATTGCGTCGAAGCCGAGGGTGACCGCGCGCTCGAGCAGGGCCGCGAACTTGATTTTCTCGTTGCAGCGCAGACACGGATTGGGGGTCTCGCCGCGCGCGTAACTGTCCACGAAATCGTCAATGACGTCTTCTTTGAAGCGGTCCGAGAAATCCCACACGTAGAACGGAATGCCCAGCTTGTCGCACACGCGGCGCGCGTCAGCGGAATCCTCGATCGAACAGCAGCCGCGCGCGGATTCACGGGTCTGCTGCGCGTCCTTGCTCAAGGCGAGGTGAACGCCAACGACGTCGTGTCCGGCATCGACAAGCCGCGCCGCCGCCACAGAGGAATCGACGCCGCCACTCATTGCTGCCAAAACTCGCACGTGGCGTGAGTGTAGTCGCGTCACCGCAGGACGAAAAATGCCCGGCGCGCAAAGTGGTACCTGGGTACGACGACACCGCCGTGCCCCGGAAATTACGCTGTCGAACCATGACCAATCACGTGAAGGCCGCGCCCGTCCGACCCCGGGACGTCGCACTGGCGCTCGCGCTCGCGGCGATGTGCCTCATCAGCCCGCTCGCTGCTAGGTTCGGCGTGCTCGACGCGGCGCTCATCGCGTGCGCGGTCGCCGCGCCATTTACCCGCCGGCGCTGGACGTGGGCGACCATCGGGGCGTGCGTCGCGGTGCTCGCAGCCTGCGCATTCGCAGAAAGCCTGCCGACCGGGACGATCGGTGTGGCGATGTTCACTGCCTATATCGTCGCGCGCCACCTTCCCGCACCCGCGCGCTATGTCGCGGCCGCCGCGCTCCTTGCGGGAGGCATCGCAGCGACGAAGTTCATCGCCCCGGCCTTGCGCTCCCTGCCTCTCGCGGAACGCGCGCAATACATCGCGTGGAGCGTCACGTTGCTCACCGTTGCCTTCCTCGTCGGCGAGCTGCGGCGCCGCGCGGAGGAAGCGGCGGCGAAGGAAGTCCAGATCCAGCTCGAGCGCCAGCGCGAGGAATTCGAGCGCGAAGCAGCAGAGCAGCGGGCGCATCTTGCCCGCGAGATCCACGACATCGTGACGCATTCGCTCACCGTCATCGTGGCTCAGGCCGACGGCGCACGCTACGGCGCCTCGCCCGACGACGCGCTGCGCACGATCAGCTCGGTCGGCCGCGAATCACTGCGCCAAATGCGTGGCGTCGTGGGCCTGCTGCGCGGCGGGGAGCAGCGCCCAGTCGAGCCGCTTGTTCCGGCGCTCGACATCGACAGTCTCGTCGCCACCAGCCGCGCGGGCGGACTCGACATCGACTACAGCGTCGACGGCGCACCGCCCCCACTCGACCCCGGCACGACGCTGACCATCCACCGCATCGTGCAGGAAGCGCTCACCAACGCGATGAAGCACGGCGACGGCACCGCGCAGCTCACTGTGTCGTGGCGCCCCGACGAGGTCGCGCTCCGCCTCGAAAACGGTTTCACGCACGAGCCCGCTCACCAGCACGGTCACGGTCTGCGCGGCATGCGCGAGCGAGCATCGCTTATCGACGGCTCACTTACCTCCTCCCCCTCCCACGACCGCACGTGGGTCACCGAAGCTCGCTTGCCCCTGCAGCGTACAGATAGAGTCGAACCATGACCTTTTCCATCGGTCTCGTCGACGACCAGCTGCTCTTCCTCCACGGCATCCGCGCTGTCATCGACTCCCAGCCGGATTTGTCCGTGAGCTGGCTCGCCGCCAACGGTGAGGAAGCCTTGGAGGCAATGTCCGCGGACCCCGTCGATATTGTCCTCATGGATATTCAGATGCCGGTGCTCGACGGCATTGTGACCACACGCCAGTTCTCGCAGCGTTTCCCCGGCGCGAAGGTGATCATCCTGACCACATTCGACGATGAGGGCTACGTCATGGGGGCATTGTCCGCGGGGGCGAGCGGATTCCTGCTCAAAGACGCCGAACCGGACACACTCCTAAGTGGGATCCGCACCACAGCAGCAGGCGATGCGGTGATTTCGCCGCGGGCGACGAAACGGATCGTCGATAAGCTCAGCTCTTCTTCTGCTGAGGCCGATGTTCCGCTGTCGCCCGCCGACCGTCTCGCATTGGACGAGTTGACCGAGCGCGAAACCGAGATCCTTGTCGCCGTCGGCCGTGGCTGGACGAACACGGAGATCGCCGAGCGGATGTTCATCTCGATGCCGACTGTGAAGACGCACGTCGGGCGTGTGCTCGCCAAAACGCACTCGCGCGACCGCGTCCATGCCGCGCTGTTCGCGTACCGGACTGGGCTCGTCGCGCGCGCGGACCTACTGGATTCATAACGGGCGTCATACCCGGGTAGGACGGCGGAAATCATGCCCCGCGCCGACGCGGAACCTGCTGGTTGTGCGGGAACCTTGAGGGCATGGAGACATCATCGATCATCAGGACAGAAGGTCTGACGAAGAACTACGGCGGCACGACCGTCGTCAACAACCTCGGCTTGGACGTGAAGCCCGGTACCGTGCACGGGCTGCTCGGTCCGAACGGCTCGGGCAAGTCGACCACCATGAAGATGCTGCTGGGGCTGGTCACGCCCACCAGCGGCGAGATCAACATGCTCGGGCGGCCCATGAACCGTACGAACCGGTCCGAGGTGCTCGCCGGCGTCGGCTCGCTCATCGAGGCGCCGTCCGCGTACCCGCACCTCACCGGCGGCGAGAACATGACAATCGCGTCGCGGCTCTTCGGCGCCTCGGAAGCCAATGCGCAACGCGCCATCGAGCTCGTGCGCCTGAGCGGCCACATGGACAAGCTGGTCAAGAACTACTCGCTCGGCATGAAGCAACGCCTCGGCATCGCGATGGCGCTCGCCCGCGACCCGCAGCTGCTCATTCTCGACGAGCCCACCAACGGCCTCGACCCCGCCGGCATCGAGGAAATCCGCGCGCTCATCGTCAGCCTCGCCCGCGATGAAGGCCGCACGGTGCTGGTGTCTAGCCACCTGCTCTCCGAAATCGAGAAAATGGCCTCGAATCTGACCATCATCGACCGCGGCACGCTCATCTTCCAGGGCTCGCAGCAACAGCTTTACGACGCCCAACTCCCCGACCTATTCATCCAAACCCCATCTGCGGACACCGCCGCCTCGCTGCTGGCCGCCCTGCGCCCCGTTGCTGTGGATGGCGGAGTTGAGCTGCCCGGGCTGAGCGACGCCCAGGTCGCCGATGTCTGCGCCCACCTGGTCAGCCACGGCGTTCCTCTGCACCAGGTGGTGCGCAAGCGCCGCAGCCTCGAGGAGATCTTCATCGGACTGACGGGACGGGAGGGTCTGAGCGCATGATCGTCGAGATCGCAAAGCTACGCCGCACCAAGGTGGTGCTGCTCGGATTCCTGCTGTCCGCGGGCATTGTCCTGTTCGCCGGCATGAATCTCTTCGCCGGGGGCCGCATTGACGATTTCCACGCGGACCCCGGGACGAACTGGGCCGGCCACATTGTCGGCTTCTGCATAGCCCTGGCGTTTTTGTCGCCGCTGCAATTGGCGATCATCGCCAGCCGCGTGGCGGACACGGAGAACGTGAGCGGCGGGTGGCGCCTCAACGCCATCGCCGGGGTGCCGCCGGGCACGTTGATCGTGCGCAAATTCGTGGTGGCGGCGGTGCTCGTGGCCGTACTCAAGCTCGTCGAATTCGCCGCGGTCCTCGCATTGCCTCTTCTCCTGGGCGCCCCAACTCCAAGCTCCGAGATGCTGGCTACCTGGGCGCTTTTCGGACTCGGCGCGCTCGGAACCTCGCTTGCCCTGCTCGCTGTGATGCTGTGGCTGGCTGCGGTGACCGATTCGCAGATCGTCGTCCTCGCGATCGGCGTTGTCGGCGGATTCCTCGGCATTGCCGCACTGCTCTCGCCGACGTGGTTGGCCGCCATCAACCCGTTCGGCTACTTCGCGATGCTCACCCCGTTCACCTTCGCCGACACAGGCATCGTGCCGACTGCTCCGCACTGGCTCGCGTGGGGCGTCTTCATCCTCGCGGCCGCCGCAGTCTTTCTCGCTGCAACCCGCATGCTCGACCGGAAGGAACTCTAGAACCATGGATCTTCTGCGCAACGACCTTCTGAAATTCCGCCGGTCGCATATGTGGGCTGTGCTCACCCTCGTTCCGCTCATCGCGGTGGCGATGGGGGCCGGCAACTACTTCGGCAACCAAGGCCAACTTGAGGCCGGTTGGACCAGCTACCTCTCCCAGATCATGCTCTTCTACGGAATGATCTTCATGACCGCAGGCATCGCGATCATCGCCTCCGCCGCCTGGCGCGTCGAGCACCGCGGCCACAACTGGCACTCCCTGCTCACCTCCACCCGCTCGGCGGGCGGCCTGACCGCCTCGAAGATCGCCGCCATCACGATCTCGGCCGCGGCGATGCAGACCGTCCTCGTCGTCCTGGCCGTCGTGATCGGACTCGTACTCGGTGTGCCAGGCACCCCGCCCGGCTCGTTCATCGCGGTCGCGTTTCTGTCGCTGCTGCCCGCCACCGCTGTGGCCGCGTGGCAGTCCTTCCTGTCAATGGTGATCCGCAATTTCGCGGGCCCCGTCGCCATCGCCCTCGTGGCCAGCATCATTTCCTTCGGCGCCCTTGCCTCCGGCGCGACGTTCGCCCGCTTCGTCCTGCCGCCGGGGCTGCTCAGCGACACCCTGTGGCTGGGCAGCAGCGCAGTCGCAGACGCCGGCGCGATCAGCGCGGCGACGGTCGTCCAAGTCGCTGTCGCCTCTGCTCTCCTCGCTCTGGCCGGATGGCTCTCCGCCACGGCCTATCTCCGGGCGACGGACGCGCGTCTGTAGTCTCGGCGGTTATGGCCCAGAAAAGCGAGACTTTCGAGATCGACACCGGCATCGCGGAGATCATCCACGAACCAGACGGGTCGATGCTCCTCATGGTCAACGGCGTGCCCAGCTCGCACATCGTGCCGGGTGAGCCGGAGCGGCTCGATTTCTCGTACATGCGCTGGATCGCAGCCGCGATCGAGGAGACGCGTTCGTGGGAGAAGCCCCGCCTGACGCACCTCGGGGGCGCGGGGTGCTCGCTGCCGCGCTATTTCGCACACGTGTGGCCGCATTCGCGCAACACGGTCGTCGAATGGGACATGGACTTGGCGCAGCTCGCGCGCGAGAAATTCGATATCCCGCGCTCCCCGCTCGTCAAAATCCGCGTGGGCGACGCGCGCGAGGTCACCGACGGCTTCGTGGACGCATCGCGCGATGTGATCATCCGCGACGTCTTCGAATCAGCGACAACGCCGCGCAGCTTGACGACGCTCCCCTTCTACCACTCCTGCCTCCGCTCCCTCTCGTCAGACGGCCTGTATGTCGCGAACTGCGGTTCCCGTGGCGACCTGACCGAGGCCCGCGAAGAGCTCGCCGGCATGGCACAAGTCTTCCCCCACCTCGCCGTCATTGCCGACCCGCCGATGCTCAAGGGGCGCCGCTACGGCAACATCATCTTGCTCGGCTCGCAGTCCGAGATACTCGAAACCCCCGAGCTGACCCGCAGGTTGCTCGGGGGTGGGGTGCCCGCGCACTTCAAAGACGATGCGTGGGCTCGCGCCATGGCTGCATCCGCCACGCCGCGCCACGACGCTGACGCTTAGTTCCTACTCGCTCGACCCAGCGCCCTGCTTATTCGCGTTGTCGAGCAGGATGAGCAGGTCGCCGACGGAGTAGTCGTTGCCGACCATCATGTTGTTGAGGTCATCGACGGGCAGCGTGCCGTTTTCGACCTGGCGGCGCGCGGTGTCCGCGATGTTCTGGGCGTCGCCAGCATCGAAGCCGAAGGTCTGTGCCGCGCCCTCGACGTGCTGCGGCGAGAGTGCGCCAGATGCCAGGCCGAGGATCGCCGCGGCGAGCGCCGAGTTGGACTGCTCGAGGACGGCGAGGGAATCGGCGATGCCGCTGTCGATGTCCTTGTCCTGCAGCTGCTCGAGCAGACCGCCGGTGGCGTTGTGGTCGCCGGCGACAAACCGCACCCACTGGCCCTGGTTGCCGTTGAAGAGGTTCAAATCGACAGGCGTGTTAATGCCCGCAACGCGCCCCGATTCCGAACGCTGCCAGATATCGACCTTGTCCCAACCGCCGACTGGGCCCGGCGCCTTGTTCTGGTACGCGGCGAGCCACAGCGGGTAGTCCGCAAACTCGCCGGTGTTGCCCATCTGCTCGAGCCAGAAGTAGCGGTAGGTGTACACCATCGGGCGACGGCCCGTCTTATTCTCGAGCTCAGTGAGGAACGTGCGCGTCCAGTCGCGCAGCTGCTCGGGGCTCAGTCCTTCGTCGACCTCGAGGTCGAGCACCGGCGGCAGGGTCGTCGCCGGGCCGGTGTTGAGCACGTTGGCGAAGTTATTCGCCTGCGCCACAGGGTCGTTGGCCGGGCGCGCGTAGTGGTACGCGCCGACGGTCATGCCCGCATCGAGAGCGCCTTGCGCGAATTTCGCGTAGGCATCGTCGGTGTAGTCGGTGCCTTCAGTGGCTTTGATGATGGCGAAGCGGTGGTTGTCGCCGCGCACCGAATTCCATTCGATGGCGTTGCCGCCGGTGTCTTGGTGGTGGGAAACGTCGACGCCGTTGACCCAGTCGGCACGGCTATCGGCGTTGACGGAACCAGCGGCCATGATGCTGCCGAAGGCAATGGCCGCGGATGCGATAAGGGCTGCAGGACGCAAAGAACGAGTCATAGCACGCACCTTAACTCACATTCGTCACACAAACCACACGCGACACACAATTCACAGCTTTGCGACGTCCCGCGCCTTCCTGATCACCTCCGGCAGCCTGTCGAGGAGAAACTGCACATCCTCTTCCGTCGTCGTCCTCCCGAGTGTGAACCGGAGAGCTCCATCTGCGTAATCGTCCGGCAGCCCCATCGCTTCGAGAACGTGGCTGCGCTGGTTGACCCCGTTATTGCACGCCGAGCCCGTCGACGCCTCGATACCCTGGCTGTCCAGCAGCATGATCATCGCGTCGCCATTGGCTCCCGGGAAGATCAGGTGGGCGTGCCCCGGAAGCACCTGCACGCCTTCGCGGCCGAGTACCGTCGCATGCGCATCCGGGATCGTGGCGATCGCGGCATGCACGAGTTCGTCGCGAAGCGTCGCCAGCCGTGCTGCCTCCGCGTCCATTTCGCCGGCGGCTTCTTTCAGCGCGGCTGCCGTCGCGGCAGCTGTCGCTACGTCGACCGTCCCCGGCCGGATCCCGCGCTGCTGTCCTCCGCCCGTCAGCACGGGCGACGGCGCTGGGGAACGCTTCGCCAGCAGGATTCCCGCCCCGCGCGGACCACCGAATTTGTGGGCGCTGGCCGCGAGCGTCGTCGCGCCGAGCGCGTGGAAATCGACCGGCAGGTGCCCGACGACCTGGACCGCGTCCACGTGGACAGGCGTGCCCGCGGCATGTGCCCTTGCGACGATGTCGGCGATCGGCTGGATCGCACCGGTCTCGTTATTGGCCCACATGCACGTCGCGACAGCTGCCGGATCGTCGAGCACATCCGTGACGTCGACGACCCCGTCCTCGCCGACTGGCAGCATCTGCACGTCCGCCCCGCGCTTTTCTACATCCGCGACGGTCTCGCGGACGGCGGGGTGCTCGATCGGCGTCGAGATAACGCGCGCGCCCGGGTCATCCGCAAAACCTCGGAGCGCCACATTGTCCGCCTCAGTGCCGGAGGCCGTGAAGATCACCTCGACGGGATCAGCCCCGAGGATCTCCGCGACGGTCTCGCGCGCCTGAGCTAGCACTGCGTTGGCGGCGCGCCCAGACGCGTATTGCCCGCCGGGGTTGAGCAAATGCGCATGCTCGGCCCACGTGTCGACGGCGATCTGCCGCATCGGGGTGGTCGCCGCGTGGTCGAAATAGCGGGGCGCGCTTACCGTCACCGGTTCTTGAGTGCCTTGATCAGCTCGGGCACGAATTCTTCGATGTCGGCGACAACACCGATGTCGGCGATGGAGAAGATCGGCTCGTCGCGGTCCTGGTTGACAGCGACGATGGTGCCGGAGGTCTGCATGCCCGAGGTGTGCTGGATTGCGCCGGAAATGCCGAGCGCGATGTACAGTTCCGGAGACACAGTCGCGCCGGTCTGGCCGACCTGGGTCTCAGGTGAGGCCCACCCCAGGTCGACGATGTCGCGGGTGGAGCCGGTGGCGGCGTCCAGGACGTCGGCAAGAGCTTCGACGTACTCCTTGTAGCCGTCTTCCGAACCGACACCGCGGCCGCCGGACACGACGGTGGCTGCCTGAGTCAGCTCGGGACGGTCAGCGCGCACCTTCGGCGTGAACGACGCAACGCGCACGTCGCGCTCGGTCGCCGCCGGCAGAGGCATCGGCGCGAGCTCGCCCGCAGCTTCCTGCGGCTCAGCCTTCACGGAGCCGGGGCGCAGGGTGTAGATCGGGCACTCGCCACCCGCGATCGCGGTGGTGGTGTAGCTACCGCCGAAGATCTCGTGGTGGGCGGCGCGGTTATCCTCGATGCCCACGACATTCGTCAGCACGCCGGAGCCGAGGCGCGCAGCGAGGCGGCCGGCGATCTCGTTGCCTGTCACGGTCGCGGCGATGACGATCGGAGCCGGGTTCGCTGCTCCGAGCGCCTGCAGGGCGTCGACCTCTGGAAGAATCAGGCGCTCGCTGTAGTCCTCTGCGGACGCATCGATCACCTGAGCGGCACCCAACGCCGCCAGCGACGGTGCGAGCGCTTCCGCATCGCCAGGCGCACCGACGACCACCGCCGAGACCACCCCCAGTCCCCGCGCCGCAGTGATCAGCTCACCGGTGATCGGGCTCAGCTCAGAGCCGGTGTGTTCTGCCAGTACATAAACGTGCATGTCGGATCGGCTCCTTAGTTATTGAGAAGGTTGCGGGCGGACAGCTGCTCGACGACCTGGGCGGCGATGTCGTCAGCCGGGCCTTCCAGCAGCTCGCCGGCGGTGCGCGGCGGCACCTCGGTCGCGTGGGTCACATTCGTCGCGGAATTGCCCAGGCCGACCTGGCCGGCATCGACGCCGATATCAGCGATGGTCAAACGCGTGATCTCGTGCTTCTTGGCGGCCTTCATGCCCTTGAAATTCGGGAAGCGCGGCTTATCGGACTGCTCGGTCACAGCGACAACGGCAGGCAAGGGCGCCGCGAGCTCCCACGTGCCGCGCTCGTCTTCGCGCGTGGCCAAGATCTCGCCGCCCTCGATGCGCAGGTTGTGCGCCTGCGTCACAGCCGGAACCTGGCGGTATTCCGCCAACAGCCCCGCCACCGTGCCGGTGCCGCCGTCGGACGACTGGTTACCGGCCACGACCAGCGCCAGGTCGTCGATGGTGTTCAGGACATTGTGAAGGGCCCACGCGGTGGAGATGGCGTCGGAGCCGGCGAGGGTGTCGTCGATAAGCGAAATCGCATCGTCCGCACCCATCGCAAGGGCCTTGCGCAGCGCTTCCTCGCACCCCTCGGGCCCCATCGTGACGGCCACGACGCGGTAGTCGCCCGCATCGCGCAGGCGCAGCGCCGCCTCGACGGCGTACTCGTTGATCTCGTCGATGACGTTGTCGGCATTTGCGCGGTCGAGCGTGTTATCCGCCTCGAGCGACTTCGTCGACCACGTGTCCGGCACGTTTTTCACCAGCACAGCAATGGTGGGCATGAATTTTCACCTTCCATCTGTCAGTTTCGCTCACACGAGCCTAGCGCACGCGAGCGCCGCAAATGAACGCTGTCGCGTGGTCGCCGATACGCGCGATCGCCACCGCCATCGGCCGGTCGCCTTTGAGTTTCAGCTTGGCGCGCAGCTGGTCGGGGTCGATGTCGACACCGCGCACGAGGATCTCCAGCGAGCCCGCGCCATGCGCTTGTAGCGCGGGCCGCAGCTTCTTCAACGGCACCGCCTCGATGAATGGAAATCCGGAATACCCGTCCGGCACCCGCTCGCCGGTGAGAAACGCGATGTGCGGGTCCAGCATCGCAAGCTTGTGCCGCGCGGCCCACTGCTGAACGAGCCCCGCGCGGATCACCGCACCATCCGGTTCAACGATGGAGCTTTTCGGCTTATCGACGTCCACCCCATCCCCACAGTCCTCCACCCTCTCCGTGAAGCTCTCCCGGATGACCACTGCTTCGCGCGTGTGCCCCGGATCCGCGAGATCAGGTGTGTACAGGCACGCCTCTTTGACTCCCCCGTCCACGCTGACGACGCTGACCAAGCCGTGCCAGTCCGAGTAGTCGATCCCCGGGGCGCATTTAATGGCCATGGCCGCACCGGGGTACGCCGCGATGAGGTCCGGCAGCGGCGGGATGAGCTTTGCTGGGTCGGTGATGCGCCGTCCGTCCGCCCGGCGCGCAGGGTCGGCCACGATGACACGCCCCGGCCGCGACCCCGTGCCTGAGCACGCCCGGATCCGGGGCCCGGGGCTGCTCGCCGGTGTGGTCACGGGTGCCAGCGCATCTGCCTGTGCGACCCACGCGCGCCCAGCTGCAGCACCACCGCCTATGTTCTCCCGGGCCATCAGCAGCCGCGAATAATCGAGGTCCGTGCCGAGCCAGTCCATGCCCGCCGCAGTCACAGCGGGCGCCTCCGTGCCGATCGAGCACGTCACATCATGTACCAGTGACGCTCCCGCCGCGGCGATGCGCCCGGCGCGGACCTGCGACACCGCGAACGGGGTGGCCTGCTGGGCTGAATCGCTGTCGGCCATCCAGTCCGCGGCAGGTCCTGCAAGCTTGGGGGCGAGCGTTTGCCGTGCCTGGAGGAGCTCCATCACGGCGCGGGCTTGATCGTCGAAAAGCTTGGACAGCACAGTGCGGTCGGCGATCGCGGATTTCTTGGTCAGTGCCACCTCACCGGAGGCTGCGACGCGGGCGATGTCGTCGCGGTGGGCAGACAGAAAACGGATTTCTGCGGGGCTAAAGCTCAAATTTCTTTCCCATCCGGTTGACGGGCTGGCGGTCGAAAAGTTCAGAGTAGCGCTCGATCTCCACCGGATCGCCGACGATGGCGTTGATCTCTAAGCCCTTCACATGCGACATGACCTCGGCGACAGAGGCGAATTCAGCCATGTCGTACACCTGCGCCCACGTGGAGGGAGCGAAGCGGACGAGGCCTTGGCGCCAGCCGTCGATAAGCAAGCTCGGCGGAAACCAGTTGGCGTCGCTGGCCTCGCCTGTGGTGACGTCGGGTGCTTGTCCGGCGGGCAGCTCCGCGACGAACGAGAATGTGTCGAACCACTGGCCTTTCTCCGATTTGCCCACCCAGCGGCCGGACGGTTTGAGCAGGGTCGCATCGACATCCAGCCCGGTTTCTTCGAGCAGCTCCGTGAGCGACAGCTCGTGGCTTTCCAGGCGTTTGCGCTCGCGGTGGAAGGGGCGGGCGTCGCTTAGAAGGGCGCCGGTGTCGTCGACAAGCAAAAGCGTGCCTGTTTCCTCGAAGAGCTCGCGCACGGCGGCGAACATGAGCGCGTGCGCCTGGCGTGGCTTCACGTCGAGCTGCTTCGCGAGATCCGACGCGGAACGGCCCGACCACAGCTCTTTCGCGTCCTCCCTCGTCGGCGGAAAATCGCGGATGTCCACGCCGCCGCCCGGAAACACGGTCATCCCCGGGTAATTGCGCATCGTGAGCACGCGCTCCTGCATCCACACCTCGAGGCCGTGAGCGCCGTCGCGCACGAGGATCACGGTCGCCGCGAGGCGCCCGTAGTTGATCCCCAGCATGTCCTCTTCGTCGCGCGTGGGCACAGTTTCACCTCCGCTTATCGACGGTGCGCCCCACCCCGCCGCTCCCTCCGCGCGAAGAAGCGGTCGTCTTCCTTCGTGAGTTTGATCGGCTGGTGGTACGCCTTGGTGAGGTTCTCACTGGTGAGCACGTCGTCGATGAGGCCCTGGGCGACGACATCGCCTTCGTCGAGCAGCAGCGCGTGGGTGAAGCCGAACGGGATCTCCTCGACGTGGTGCGTGATCATGACGATCGCCGGCGCATCCGGGTCGAGCGCGAGATCACCCAAGTACGCGACGAGGTCCTCACGGCCGCCGAGGTCGAGTCCCGCGCCGGGCTCGTCCATGATGAGCAGCTCCGGGTTGACCATGATTGCGCGGGCAATGAGCACGCGCTTCTTCTCGCCGTCCGACAGCGTGCCCCAGCGGCGGCCCAGCAGGTGGAATCCGCCGACCTGGTCGAGCGCGTCGTGCACCTGCTCGTAGTCCTGCTCCTCGTACTCCTCGCGCCAGCGGCCCACGACCGCGTAGCCGCCGGAGAGCACCAGGTCTTCGACGCGCTCGTCGACCGGCACGCGGGTAGCCAGCTCCGAGGTGGTCATGCCGATCACCGCGCGCAGATCGCGCATGTCGGTCTTGCCGATCTGCTCGCCCAGGACGAACGCCGTCCCGGCGGACGGGAATTCCTGCGCCGCGGCCATGCGGATCAGAGACGTCTTGCCGGCGCCGTTCGGGCCGATCACGACCCACCGCTCATCCAGCTCCACCTGCCAGTCAATGGGTCCCACCAGCGTGTTCCCGCCGCGGCGGAACTCCACGCCGCGGAAGTCCAGCAGCAAATCAGGGTTAGTCGGTTCAATTTCAGCAGTTCGGTCAGTCACGCTTTCCATTGTGACGCATTTTGCTTCACGACGGCCGACTGACATGGCCACTTCGCTACTCTGGGAGTCAGAAGGCGTGCCCGTGCACCCTTTAAGCCCCCTGCAACGTCAATTGGACGAGGTGAATCGACGTGAGCCCAGTGATCGGCCGACTTGGAATCGACGACGTCCGACCCCGCACCGCCGACGGTGCTCTGCCTACCAAGGCTGTCGTCGGCGAGGTCGTACCTATTTCCGCGCTGGTGTGGCGCGAGGGACACGATGCGATCGCTGCCACTGTCGTCGTGACGGACCCGGAGGGGCACGAATACTCCGTGCCCATGACCCCGGAAGCCGACCGCCCCGATTACTGTCACGCCGTGATCACTCCTGACACGACTGGTCTGTGGACCTTCCGCGTCGAGGCTTGGTCCGACCCGATGGCCACCTGGCGCAACGCCGTGACCAAGAAGTCCGCGGCCGGCCAGTCCGCCGCCGAGATGGCCAACGACCTGTCCCACGGTGCCGAGCTGCTGCGCCGCGCCGCCTCCGAGGCTGGTGCCCACGCCGCCGGCAGCAGCCAGTTGCTGAACGCCGCCGACGCCCTCGAGTCCGACGCCCCACTGCGCGAACGCCTCGAACCGGCACTCGACCCGTCGGTCGCGGAGGTGCTCGCCGGGCGCCCTGTCCGCGACCTCGTCACCGAAGGTCCGACCTGCCAGATCCTCGTGGAGCGCAAAAAGGCGCTGTTCAGCTCCTGGTACGAGCTCTTTCCGCGCTCCACCGGCGGCTGGGACGCCGACGGCCACCCCGTCCACGGCACGTTCGCAACCACCATGGACGCCCTGCCGCGCGTTGCCGCGATGGGCTTCGACACGGTCTACTTCCCGCCCATTCACCCCATTGGCGACAAGAACCGCAAGGGCCCCAACAACACCCTCGTCGCCGAAGAGGGAGACGTCGGCTCGCCGTGGGCCATCGGTTCGAAAGATGGCGGCCACGACGCGATCCACCCGGAGCTCGGCACCGAGAAGGACTTGAAGAAGCTGCTCGCCCGCGCAAAGGAGCTCGGCCTCGAAGTCGCCCTCGACTTCGCTCTCCAGGCCGCGCCTGACCACCCGTGGGCGGTAAAGCACCCGGAATTCTTCACCGTGCTCGCCGACGGCACCATCGCCTACGCCGAGAACCCGCCGAAGAAGTACCAGGACATCTACCCCATCAACTTCGACAACGACGCCGACGGGATCTACAAAGAGATCTACCGCGCGCTCATGGTGTGGGTGAAGCTGGGGATTACGACCTTCCGCGTCGACAACCCGCACACCAAGCCGGTGGATTTCTGGCACTGGATCATCAACAAGGTCCACAAGACGCACCCCGACGTGATCTTCCTCGCGGAGGCCTTCACCCGCCCGCCGCGCCTGCTCGGCTTGGCCAAGGCCGGGTTCTCGCAGTCCTACACCTACTTCCCGTGGAAGACGACCAAGAAGGAACTCACGGGCTTCACCGAGCAGGCCGTGCGGTTCGTCGACATCTCGCGCCCGTCGTTCTGGGTCAACACCCCGGATATCCTCCACGCGTTCATCCAGACGGGTAACCGCGCGGCTTTCGCGATCCGCGCTACGCTCGCGGCAACGCTGAGTCCGCTGTGGGGCATGTACTCCGGTTTCGAACTCTACGAGCACGAGCCTGTCGCGCCCGGTAGCGAGGAATACCTCAACTCCGAGAAGTACGAGCTGCGTCCCCGCGACTTCCAAGCGGCACTCGAGCGCGGCGATTCGCTGGAACCGTACATCACGCGGCTCAACACCATCCGCCGCGAGCACCCGGCGTTCCAGCAGCTGCGTAACCTGCACTTCCACGACGCGGACAACGACAACATCCTCGTCTTCTCCAAATTCGACGCCGCGACCGGCGACAGCGTCCTTGCCGTGATCAACCTCGACCCGACATACACACAAGAGGCCACAGTCACGCTCAACATGGACGCCCTCGGACTTGCGCCCGGCGCGAGCTTCCCCGTCCACGACGAGATCTCCGGCGCCGACTACGAGTGGACCATGCGCAATTACGTCCGCTTGAGCCCCGTCGACAACGTCGCGCACATCTTCCGCCTTCCGCTTATCGACGAACCCGCCCGCACCCGCCTCGCCTTCCGCCACATCCCCGACGAGGACTATCGCCCGTAAGATATTCCTTCGAACGGATATCGACCGACCATTTATAAGGAACCCCATGACCTCCGGCTACGACGACACCCCTGCACAGCTGGAACCGGCGCACTACATCCCTGATGAGGACCGGCGCCGACTCCTCGAGTGCAAGCACCACGCGCCTCATGATTTCTATGGGTGGCACGCCACGTCGACAGGCTCTGTGATCCGCACGCGTCTGCTCGGCGCGACCCACGTGGAGGCGCTGATTCACAACCAGGGCAAGCCCATGACCCCGATCGGCGACGATATCTGGGTCCTGCCTCTCGACGACGACCTCGCACCGGACTACCGCTTCCAGGTCACCTACCCGGATGCCCCACCCGTCATCATCGCGGACCCGTACCACTTCCTCCCCACCTTGAGCTCCTTCGACCTCCACCTCATCGGTGAGGGCCGCCACGAGCGCCTGTGGGAGGTCCTCGGTGCGAACCAGCACACCTACAACACATCCATGGGCGAGGTGAAAGGCACGTCGTTCGCGGTGTGGGCGCCGAATGCGCAAGGTGTCGCCGTCATCGGCGAATTCTGCAACTGGAACCCGAACCAGTACCCGATGCGCACCCTCGGTTCCACGGGCATCTGGGAGATCTTCATCCCCGGCATCACACCTGGTACCGAGTACAAGTTCACGGTGCAGGGGGCGGATGGACGGGCCGTCGATAAGGCGGATCCTTTGGCGAAGCAAACCAAGACTCCCCCGGAAACCGTCTCCGTGGTCGCCGGCGTCGACGAGTACGCGTGGACCGACCATGAGTGGATGGCCGCACGCCCTGGCACCGACGCGACGAACGCCCCCATGAGCGTCTACGAGGTCCACATCGGCTCGTGGCGCGTCGGGTACGGCTACCGTGAACTCGCCCGCGAGCTCGTCCCCTACCTCGTCGAGCATGGCTACACGCACGTCGAATTCCTCCCCGTTGCCGAGCACCCCTTTGGCGGCTCCTGGGGCTACCAAGTCTCCGGCTACTACGCTCCCACTGCGCGGTGGGGATCGCCGGAGGACTTCAAGTATCTCGTCGATACGCTCCACAACGCTGGCATCGGCGTGATCGTCGACTGGGTCCCCGCGCACTTCCCCAAAGATGAATGGGCACTCGCGCGTTTCGACGGCACCGCCCTCTACGAGCACCCCGACTGGCGCCGCGGCGAACAAAAAGACTGGGGCACCTACGTCTTCGACTTCGGCCGCAACGAAGTGCGCAACTTCCTCGTCGCCAACGCCTTGTACTGGTTCGAGGAGTACCACCTGGACGGCATCCGCGTCGACGCCGTCGCCTCCATGCTCTACCTCGACTACTCCCGCAACCCCGGCGAATGGCTGCCGAACCAATTCGGCGGCCGCGAGAACCTCGACGCCGTCCAATTCCTCCAGGAAGTCAACGGCACCGTGCACCGCACCCACCCGGGCGTGCTCACCATCGCCGAGGAATCCACCGCGTGGCCGGGCGTGACCGCCCAGACCTCCGCCGACGGCCTCGGGTTCTCCCTGAAGTGGAACATGGGCTGGATGAACGACACCCTCGAATACTTCGCCCTCGACCCCATCCACCGCTCCTACCACCACCACGAGATCACGTTCTCCCTCGTGTACGCCTTCTCCGAGCGCTACGTTCTGCCGTTCAGCCACGACGAAGTCGTCCACGGCAAGGGGTCCCTGTGGGAGCGCATGCCCGGCGACGCCTGGAACAAGGCCGCCGGCGTGCGCAACCTGTACGCGTACATGTTCTCCCACCCCGGCAAGCAGCTCATGTTCATGGGCTGCGAATTCGGACAGACCACCGAGTGGGCTGAGGCCGGCTCCATTAACTGGGACGACCTCGAGGGCTGGGACAGCGAGTACCACCACGGCATCCGCACCCTCGTGCGCGATTTGAACCACCTGTACCGCGACACGCCCGCCCTGTACAGCCAGGACAACACCCCGATGGGCTTCCAGTGGATCAAGGGCGACGATTCGCAGCACAATATCCTCGCCTACATCCGGTGGGGCGCGGACGGGACGCCGGTTCTCGCCGTCATCAACCTGTCCGGTGCGTCCCACCCCGATTACCGCCTGGGGCTGCCGCGCGCCGGCGAGTGGGAGCTGATCCTCAACACCGACGACGCGCGCTACAACGGCGCGGGCGAACCGCTTAACGACGCCGTCTCCACCGACCCCCACCCCTGGGACTCCTTCGAGCAGTCCGCGTCGTTCCACCTGCCGGCGATGAGCGCGCAGTTCTACCGCCTCCGCTAGCCCCCAGGCAGCGCCCCATCAGACACGTGGGGCGCAGGGCCCGGCAGGTGTCACTTCGGCACCACAACGGCGTGCAAGGTTCCATGAAAATGCGCATTATAGTGCGCATTTAGCGCTTTACTCGGCCTCGGCGGGCCGCTAGCGTTCGAGGCATGAACCTATTTAGAACACTGATCCAGACAATGTCGGGGGCGGCGATAGACGTCCTCGCGGACTTCGATAAGCAATTAGCGCTCGACGCGGGAATGGACCCGAACCGCGTCAGAGAGTGGGAAGGACTGCACGCGGTCTACTTCGGGAAAACATCGTCACGCCAAAAACAACGCATCGCGCGCGAAAAAGCCCAACGGAAGGGTTTCTCGCTCGACCAGCTCGTGCTCATCGAGCGGCGCATCAAGAAGGTCGCGTCGAACCGCACACGCACCAAGTTGCGCCTCATGCTTCTCGACGCGACTGGGAACTACAAGGCTCTCGCGCGCCTCGCCAGGAAGATCGTCCCCGGCACAGAAAAGCCCCCGCGCAAACAGGTCACGTTCACCCGCTCCAAGGCAGGCTGCCGCACCATGACGGTCACCGCCAGCGATCGTGACATGTCGGACCTCGAACACGCGCTCATGACCGGTGTGGACACCTCCAAGCCCGTCGCACCGCAGATGCTCGAGAATTTCCTGCGGCTCATGCGCGGTTATCACGCGGAAGGTAGTCCGCCGGAAGAGCGCACGCACGGAGTCCCGTACGCGGTTCCGCGTCCGCTGCTGCTCATCCCGCTGCCTGACTGGGTGAAAATCCACCAAGGCACGGGCGACGAGACGATATTGCAGCTCACGGACGGCACGTCGATGACCGGCGCGGAATTTCTCAACCAGCATTACGCGACAGCGGAAAACTACCTCGAGGCGGCCACGTTCCACCCGGAGGAAGGGGCGGTGAACCTGTACCGCGGGCGTCGATTAGCGAATGAGAAACAGCGAGTCCTCGCGCGGGCAACGAGCCCCGCGTGCCCCGTGCCCGACTGCCGTCACAGCGCCGACGCGTGCGAAATTCACCACATCACCGCGTGGAAGCACGGCGGCGAGACCAACATCGCCAACCTCGCGCCGCTGTGCCGCTACCACAACCGCGTCAACGACGACGACCCGGGGCGCAACAAACGCGGGCGCATCGTGAACGTCGCGGGCACGCCCACCTGGCGCTCGCCGCGCGGCCGCATCGTGCCCAACACGCACGGCGCGATGCACACGCTGTTCGCTTAACGACGCTCCCAGCAGTGCCTATGCCAGTGCCTTCGATCGTCGCCCCTGCCGCCGGTGTCCCGCGGCCACGCCACGATATGTGACACCCCAGGCGGAATGTTCTGGTTGCACCGCGGACACACGTAGTACTTCTGCGCCGAGGCCGACCCCATGTGACGGACTAAATAGATGTCCCCGTGCGGGCCGACCTCCTCGCGCGTGCCGTAATACGACCCGCCGTCGCGCGGTAAAGGACGCGTTTTCGGCGCGTATCGACGATTCCTCCGCGGCATCTCTAAAACAACCGCAACTCGTTGCTCTCAATGCCGCGCAACTCATCGTAATCGAGGGTGACACACCTGATTCCGCGGTCTTCAGCGAGCGTTCTTGCCTGCGGCTTGATCTCCTGGGCAGCGAATACGCCTTTGACATCGCCGAGCAGTGAGTCGCGGCTGAGCATTTCCACGTAACGCGTGAGCTGCTCCACGCCGTCGATATTGCCGCGACGTTTCACCTCGACTGCGATCGCCGTGCCGTTAGGGTCTTTCGCCATGATATCTACCGGGCCCAGCGGCGTCGAGTATTCGCGGCGCACGAGCGTGTACCCCTCGCCTAGCACCGTGATGTGCTCCGCCAAGAGCTCCTGCAGATGGGATTCCACGCCGTCCTTGATCAACCCCGGGTCGACGCCGAGGTCGTAGGTGACATCCGAATGGATCTCCTCGACGGTGACGCGCAGCTGCTCACCCTTCGGGTTCTCCACGACCCACAGCTGCGCACCGGTCTCGTCCCCGTCGACGTCTACGATCGGTTCTTCCACGATCGTGCACGGAGGGGTCATCCAGTTCAGCGGCTTATAGGCTCGGTCATCCGCATGCACCGACAACGAGCCGTCTGCCTTGACCATGATCAGACGGTCCGCGAGAGGCAAGTGCGCATCCAGGCGGCCGACATAGTCCACCGAACAACGGGCGATAACAAGACGCATAGTCCCCTACCCTAGCGCCGACGACGCGCCGCGCATCCCACGGCCCCCTTCGGCTAGAGATTGCCCAGGCTCGACCTGAACGCGCGATTGTGGAGCCTATTCATGTCCGTGCGCACCTGCCGCCTGTCCGGGGCAGACTCCACCCACGACACCAACGCCATGCCCGCATGGCGGTCCGTCGCGAACTCAAATTTCTCGCTCGCCGAAGAAAACAAAACGACCACCTCGACCCCGGGCATGAAATGCCGTTCGGTCTCAGTGGCCTGTCTATTGCCGTCAATCGAGAGCGTGGAACGATTCAGCTCCATATCCGCCGAAAAAGACAGCGAGCGCAGCTTGAAAAAGCGCATTGTTTCGCCGGTATATACAGCAATACCGTGGCGCCACCCATGCGTGCCCGTCGCTGGGAGCTTGCGCAGCAACGCCGGTGTGCCGTTATTCCGAACCGTCAGGAACCTCCACAACGCGCCGGCGAGCAGCACCACTAGCACTGCGCCGAAGAGGAACCCGAGAAGCTTCATAAGGGTCCAGTTTAATGACAAGACCCATCATCTCTGAACCGTCGAAAGTTGTACCCCCCGAGAAAAGAAACCGCCCGGACCAAGCCAATGGGCTCAGTCCGGGCGGAAAGGGAGAACTAGGCGTTGCCGCTACGTCGCAAAGCTGCTTGCTCTGCGTCGTGACGAGCCTTCGACGTCGGATCCTCCTCGTCGAACGCACCGTTGGCATCGACCTCATCGGCGAAGATCGCGTAGTCCGCCAAAATGGTGACCTTATTGCCAGTCACCGAGACGAACCCACCCTGGACGGCCGCGACAACCTTGTCGCCGTCGACCGGGGTGATGGTCACGACACCGTTTTCCTTGAGCTGGCCCAAGAACGGCTCGTGGCCGGGCAGCACGCCGATCTCACCTTCGGAGGTCTGGGCGGTGACAACCTTCGCCTCGCCAGACCACAACATGCGCTCAACCGAAACGAGGTGCGCGGTGATTTCAGCCATGAGCTACTCCTACTTCTCTTGCAGCTTCTTGTACGCAGCCTCGACGTCTTCCAGACCGCCGAGGTTGCTGAAGGCCTGCTCCGGGTAGTGGTCGAACTCGCCGGACGCGAGACGGTCGAACGCGTCGATCGTCTCCTCGAGCGGCACGTAGGAACCCTCGTCGCCGGTGAACTTCTTCGCGACGAAGAAGTTCTGGCCCAGGAAGCGCTGGATCTTACGAGCGCGCATAACGGTGATCTTGTCTTCCTCGGACAGCTCGTCCATACCGAGGATGGCGATGATGTCCTGCAGCTCCTTGTTCTTCTGCAGGATGTTGATCACCTTCTGAGCGACCGCGTAGTGGCGTTCGCCGACGATGCCCGGCTCCAGGATGCGGGAGGTCGAGGTCAGCGGATCCACAGCCGGGTAAATACCCTTCGAGGCGATGGAACGGGAGAGCTCGGTCGTCGCATCCAGGTGAGCGAAGGTCGTCGCCGGGGCCGGGTCGGTGTAGTCGTCAGCCGGCACGTAAACGGCCTGCAGAGACGTAATCGAACGGCCCTTGGTCGAGGTAATGCGCTCCTGGAGAACACCCATCTCGTCAGCCAGGGTCGGCTGGTAACCCACAGCAGACGGCATACGGCCGAGCAGCGTGGACACCTCAGAACCTGCCTGGGTGAAACGGAAGATGTTGTCGATGAACAGCAGCACGTCCTGGTTCTGAACATCGCGGAAGTACTCCGCCATGGTCAGGCCGGACAGGGCCACGCGCATACGGACCCCGGGCGGCTCGTCCATCTGGCCGAAGACAAGGGCGGTGTCCTGAAGGACGCCCATGTCCTCCATCTCGAGGAAGAGGTCCGTACCCTCACGCGTACGCTCGCCGACGCCGGCGAAGACCGACGTACCGGAGAACTCGCGTGCAATACGGGTAATCATCTCCTGGATGAGAACGGTCTTGCCCACACCAGCGCCGCCGAACAGGCCGATCTTGCCGCCCTTGACGTACGGGGTGAGAAGGTCGATGACCTTAATACCGGTCTCGAGAATCTCGGTCTTGCCCTCGAGGTCCTTGAATGCCGGGGGCTCGCGGTGGATACCCCAGCGCTCGCCGTCCTGGCCGACCGACGGGTCGTCCAGGCAGTCGCCCAGAGCATTGAAGACGTGGCCCTTGACCTGATCGCCGACCGGAACCGAAATCGGGTTGCCGGAGTCGACGACCTTGGCACCGCGGACGAGGCCGTCGGTCGGAGCCATGGCGATGGTACGGACGAGGCCGTCGCTCAGGAACTGAGCGACCTCGAGAGTAATGGTCTTAGCCACTGCCTCGAGCTCGATGTTGGTCTGCAGAGCGTTGTAGAGCTCCGGCAGCTCGCCGCGCGGGAACTCCACGTCGACGACGGCGCCGATGACGCGCACGACGCGGCCGTTCTCGGAGCCCTGCGGGTTCTGCGTGCTCTCAGCGCTACGAGCCTGGGTGGCATTATCAGCGGCGTTCTCGACGGCACCGGAGGCTGCGACGTTGTCCTCAGCCCCGGTCGGCTCGTCGTTACGCCCATCAAAAGATTGAGCTGTAGTCATGTTCTAGTCACTTTCTCCGCTACCGGACAACGCGCCAGCGCCGCCGATAATCTCGGTGATTTCCTGGGTAATCTTCGCCTGACGGAGCTGGTTCGCTTCGCGCGAAAGCTCGCCGGCAAGTTCGGTTGCGTTGTCGGTCGCGTTCTTCATCGCGGTGCGTCGAGACGCGGACTCCGCTGCCGACGCCTCCAGGAAGATCGAGTAGAGCGACCTGGAAACGTACGCGGGAAGCAGCTGCTCCATGAGCGTTTCTGCATCCGGCTCGAAATCCATGTCCGGCAACACGGCACCGGACGTGCTCAACAGATCTTCCTGCTCGAACTCGACGTCGTGGAAGACGGGCTCGATCGGAAGCAGCTGGTGAACAGTAGCTTCTTGCGACAGCATCGACACGAACTTCGTGTACACAACGTGCACCTGGTCGAAGCCACGGACAGCCTGCCCCTCGGTGCTGCGCAGGCCGTTACGCCACTTCGCCTCACCCTCGGAGCTGGCTTCGAAGCCCTGGATCATGTGCTGGCGGACGTCATGGGTGGACTCCCACGACGGATCCTGGGACCAGCCAGTCCACTCTCCCGCGATCTCCTGATCACGGAAGTCGTAGTGGCTGACGCCCTTGCCGCCGGTGATAAAGCGGACCACGTCGTAGCCGTTGTCCCGGAGCATGCGCTCCAGTTCGCCAGCCTTCTTGAGCACGTTGTGGTTGTAGCCACCGGCCATGCCGCGGTCGGACGTGACCACGAGCATCGCCGCCACCTTGCCGTTTTCGCGTTCACGAAGCATCGGGTGATCCAGGTTGGTCGCAGAGACCAGGCGCTCCATCATGTCCTGCATCTCGTTGGCGTACGGCTGTGCCGCCTCAACGCGCTGCTGGGCTTTGGTGATGCGCGAGGTCGCGATCAGCTCCTGGGCCTTGGTGATCTTCTTCGTGGAATTGACTGACCTGATGCGGTCACGCAGTTCGCGAAGTGTAGCCATGGTGTGTGCTCCTCCTTTCTCTTAAGTCGTAGTGAGTCGTATTCGCTCGTCTAGTTCGTCTAGCTTGCTCTGGACTGAACTAGTCGCGCTTCTGCGACTTACGAGAAACGTTGATCTGGTGCTTCGACACATCCGACTCGTCGAGGGGCTTTGCCTCCGGCTCGCGGACGACGTGCTCCTCATTGGTCGACTGGAAGGTGCGGGCGAAACGATCGTTGACCGACTTGAGAGTCTCCTTGGACTCGTCGGACAGCGCGGTGCCGCCTTCAACCTGCTCGTAGACCTCCGGAGCCTCAGCACGGACCGTCTCGTGCAGCTCTGCCTCGTAACGGCGGACATCTTCGACGGGAACGGAGTCGAAAGCGCCCTCGTTGGCGAGGAAGATCGAGATGATCTGGTACTCGACCGGCTGCGGCGAGTTCTCGGACTGCTTCAGCAGCTCGACGAGGCGCTGGCCGCGCTCGAGCTGACGCTTGGAAGCGTCGTCGAGGTCGGACGCGAATGCTGCGAAGGACTCGAGGTCGCGGTATGCGGCCAGGTCCAGACGCAGGTTACCGGCGACCTTCTTCATGCCCTTGGTCTGCGCTGCGCCACCGACACGGGACACGGAGATACCCACGTCGATAGCCGGGCGGACGCCCTGGTTAAACAGGTCGGACTGGAGGAAGCACTGACCGTCGGTAATCGAGATGACGTTCGTCGGAATGAAGGCGCCCACGTCGTTCGCCTTCGTCTCGATGATCGGGAGAGCGGTCAGGGAGCCGGCGCCGAGCTCGTCGTTAAGCTTGGCTGCGCGCTCGAGCAGGCGGGAGTGCAGGTAGAACACGTCACCCGGGTATGCCTCGCGGCCCGGCGGGCGACGAAGCAGCAGCGAGATCGCACGGTACGCCTCAGCCTGCTTGGTCAGATCATCGTAGATGACCAGGACGTGGTTGCCCTGGTACATCCAGTGCTGGCCCAGCGCAGCGCCGGCAAACGGTGCCAGCCACTTGAAGCCCGCGGAATCGGACGCCGGAGCAGCCACGATCGTGGTGTACTCCAGAGCGCCATTCTCCTCGAGGGTGCGGCGCACACCTGCGATGGTCGAGCCCTTCTGGCCGATGGCGACGTAGATGCAGCGGACCTGCTTCGTCTTGTCGCCGGTCTCCCAGTAGGCCTTCTGGTTGAGGATGGTGTCGATGCAGACCGCGGTCTTACCGGTCTTGCGGTCGCCGATGATCAGCTGACGCTGGCCACGGCCGATCGGGGTCATGGCGTCAATCGCCTTGATGCCCGTCTGCATCGGCTCCTCGACCGGCTGACGGTCGAGCACACTCGCGGCCTGAAGCTCGAGCACACGCTCATCTTCGGCCTCGATCGGGCCAAGACCGTCAATCGGCTGGCCCAGGGGGTTGATTACGCGGCCGAGGAATTCCTCTCCGACCGGGATGGACAGGACCTCGCCGGTCCGTACAACTTTGTCGCCCTCAGTGAGGGTCTCGAAATTACCCAGCACCACAACACCGATCGTGTCGGTGTCGAGGTTCTGTGCGACGCCGATGACGCCGTTCGGGAACTCAAGCAGCTCGTTGGTCATGCAGCCCGGCAGCCCGGAAACCTGGGCAATGCCATCTGCAGCCGACGTCACCACGCCGACCTCCTCACGGGAGGCCTCCGCGGAGTAGCTCGAGGTGTAGTTCGCTATCGCGCTACGGATCTCATCGGAGGAGATCGTCAGCTCCGCCATGTTCTTCCTGCTCTCGGTAGATTGTTCCAGCATTGTTCGTCGTTAGTAAGCCGTGTTGGCTGCCATGTCGGCACGCAGGCGCTGCAGTTTGCCGCGCGTGGAGCCGTCGATAAGCTCGTCGCCAACGCGGATGGTCACACCGCCGAGGAGGCTGGGGTCAACCTCGGAGTGGATGGCCATCTCGCGGCCGTAAATCTTGCCTAGCTTGTCTGCCAGTGCGTCACGCTGCGCATCAGTCAGCTCTGTCGCGGATGCGACCTCCGCAACCGTCTTGCCCGTCAACTCGGCGGACTCGCGGGAAACTGCGGCGATGTCGTCAACCGGGTTGTGCTCGGGGCGACCAATCACCTGCAGCGCAAGCGCCTCGGTGTACATGGTCACCTTGCCGTACAGGACGCTCGCCAGAAGCTGGCGCTTCTGGTCTGCGGTTGCGCGGCGGTCGGACAGCAGCTGGGTCAGCTCGCCCTCACGCTCGAGAAGACGGGACAGTGCGAAGAGCTCGTTTTCAACGTGCTCGAGTTTGCCCTCGTTCTCGGCACCGCGGAGGAGCGCCCGGCGACCCAGGTGCACGAGTCCCTCGCGGAACTCGCGCGGGGTCGACCAGTCTTGTTCAGCAGCCTCCTTCAAAACGGTCAGGGTGGCATCCCCCACCTTGCCGTTGAAGACGTCGCTGATCATGCCCGAGCGCTGCTCCGGCTTCAGGGAGGTGTCTGCCACTGCGACACGCAGGGGACGGTGGTTTTCGAGCTGGTCCACAACGAGGAACAGTTCGGTGCCCACCTGCGCTGCAGTGGAGACGGTGTTGCCAGCGTTGCGCAGAAATGCGTCCAGTTTCTCGGCAACCCGAGTCTGTGCTTCGCGGCTAGCTGCTTTCATGGACTACCTCACTTCCGCGTCGCCGAGCGGGCGGAGACGGTATCCAGCTGGCTCAGGAAGGAATCGATGGTGTTAGAGCGTCGGGTGTTGTCCGACAGCTCTTCACCGAGGAGTTCCTCTGCCAACGTGATGGAGTTCTGGCCCAGGTCGTTGCGAAGATCAGCGATGACCTGCTCGCGGGAGGCCTGGAGCTGCTTCTCGCCGTTTGCGACGATGCGGCGGGACTCTGCCTCTGCGTTGGCGCGGGCTTCTGCCTCGATCTCCTTGCCCTTCTGGCGGGCTGCTTCGCGGATTTCGGCGGCTTCGGCGCGTGCCTCAGCGAGCTGTGCGTTGTTCTTCTCCAGAGCAGCCTTGGCCTGCGCCTGAGCGGACTCGGCGCGCTCAATGCCGCCCTTGATCTTGTCTTCGCGCTCGGCGAGGACTTCCTGGAACTTCGGAAGCACGAACTTCCAGAAGAGAAGGAAGACGATGAGGAAGACAACGAGGGACCAGACGAGGTCGTAGTTCTTGGGCAGGAGGATGGAGTTTCCGCCCTCGAGCGGAAAGTCCTCGGCCTCCTCGGCCGCAAGTAGGTAGATGACGTTCGTCATTGGTTGCTCCTGTACTAAAAGGTTTACGAGTTAATGTGCGTGTTCTTTTAGAACAGGAAGCCGGCGACGAAGCCGATCAGGGCAAGCGCCTCGACGAAGGCGATACCCAGGAACATCGTGGTGCGCAGCTGGCCAGCCATCTCCGGCTGACGTGCCATGCCCTCGACGGTCTTGCCGACGAGGATGCCGATGCCCAGGCCCGGGCCGATGGTGGCGATGCCGTAGCCGATGGCGCCGAGACCGGTGTACTTGGTGGCGTCTGCTGCCTGCGCGAGGATGATGTCGTTCATGGAAAGTCGTTCCCTTTCTTGGTGCCCGTGCCGTCTGTGGCCCGGGCTTTGACGTTGTGAGTGGGGTTATTCAGTTGACCGTGTGTCAGTTCGCGCCTGACTAGTGCGAATCTGCGTGCAGCGCCAGTTCGATGTACACCGCGACCAGAAGGGCGAAGATGTACGCCTGCAGGAAGATGACAATCAACTCGAACAGGGTGAACAGGACCGCTGCGACCAGTGTGAGGCCACCCATTGCCGTCCAGCCGTTGAGCTGCCAGAAGAAGAAGTTCGTGGCGGAGTACAGCATGACGAGAATGATGTGGCCGGCCAGGAAGTTCGCCATGAGACGAAGAGCCAGGGTGACCGGACGCAGAATGAATGTCGAGAAGAACTCGATCGGCACCACCAGGAGGTGGAGCACGGGTGGCAAGTTGGGGATCACGAGCGAGTGCTTCACGTATTTGCCGAATCCGTAGCGCGATGCGCCTGCGTAGATCATGGTGAAGTATCCCACCAGCGCGAGCACGATCGGTAGACCGATTCGCGAGCTCGGCGAGATGTTCAACCCCGGAATGATCGTGGCAACGTTCATGAAGAGAACCGTGAAGAAGATGGTCGCGATTACTGGGAGGAATCGGCGGCCTTCTTTCTTGCCCAAGATGTCTTCGGCGATGTGCAGACGGACGAAGTCCACTGCGAGCTCACCGAAGTTCTGCAGACCTTTGGGAACCAGCTGGGGTTTCCGGAAGGCCAGCAGGAAAAGGATGATCAGGACGGCCGCCATGAACAGGCGGACGATCATGATGCGATCCAGCGCGAACCAACCACCGAGGAAGTCTTCCCCGATGATGTGGCCGTAGTATTGCCCCGGGAAAAATTCTGGGTCCAATTCGGGTGCGTGGAAGCTGCCCCTCATGGCCAAAGTTGTAACGCTCAGCGTTCTCTCCCGTTCTCGGGCCGCACTCTTTGGAAGTGCGGTGCGATGGACGTCTTCATTTCTGCTTTCCGCGGCGGATTCCGTCGCACATCAGCTACCGCGGTGCAGGGGACTTTTAGAGGTGATTACCCCATTAAGGCGTAGCTCTCCTCTTCTAACCCGCGATCAGCCTATCAGCAGATGGGGCGAATCGGGCACGTTGGGGGGAGGTTGTTGCGGGGCTTTATTCAGGTTGGGCGTATGAGCAGGTGCGGGCACCATTCAGGTTGCTGTTAGCTGAGTCACAGCTACCCGACGTACATAGCCCGAGTCGTCATGATTCCCCAGACTTCAGAGGCAAGGACGACAACGAGAGCTGCAATGGTGGTCACCCCGAATGCGGCGGTGTCGTAGAAGTCCATCGTGCGCAGCCACATCATCAGTCCGATCAGGACTAAAAGCTTGACTAGCCAGCTTCCGAGGACGACAGCCATGGTCGTGGACGGCGTGGTGTTCGCGGTCGCGAGGACGGAGATGACGGTCAGGAGGACGAAGCCACCGCCGACGGCTGCGCCGAGGAGCACTCCCCAAATGCCGGGCAGGTCACGTGCTGCGCCCCAGGCCGCGAGAGAGACGAGGGTGAGGACGATCAAAGCCCCAGTGCCCAGTTTCAGAGCCCGCTTGAGCGGAGCTTGGGGGTCTTCGTACTCGGGGACGTCTTTAGCTTCTGTATTCACAGATGCTCATGCTACCGCGCGGGTCCGATCTTTCCCTTCATCGCGGGCACGGCGGTGGCGGCGGCCGCGAGCAGGATCGCCGTGATGAGTAGCGCGGCGGCATAGCGCGACGGAATGACGGAGAAGCTCACTGCTCCGAACGCGATCGCCGAGACCCACATGTACAGCACGAGAACGGTACGGCGGTGAGTGTGGCCGAGCGCCAGGAGGCGGTGGTGAATGTGCTGACGGTCGGCGGCGAACGGACTCTTGCCCTGGGACACGCGGCGGATAACCGCCATGATGAGGTCGATGACAGGCAGCGCGACAGCGGCGACCACCACGATAAACGGGCTGATCAGTGCTACGAAGTCGGCGGTGCCGTAGAGCGACATGTTGATCTTGCCGGACGCGGAGATCGATGCGGCGGCGAGCAGCAGCCCGATGAGCATGGCGCCTGAGTCCCCCATGAAGATCCGCGCGGGTTCGTAATTGTGCGGCAAGAAGCCGGCGCACATGCCCACGAGCGCAGCGCAGATGATGGCGGGCGGATAGGCGGAGACGGCGCCGCCTTGATCATGAAGCACGGTCAGCGAGAACACGAGGATGGCGGCGCCGGCGATCATGCCGAGTCCGGCTGCCAGTCCGTCGATGCCGTCGACGAAGTTGAAGGCGTTGATGAGCATCACGATGATCAGCGAGGACACAATAACGCCCTGCGCCGGGTCGAGAATCAATGTCGTTCCGCCGCCGAACGGCAGGTAGAAGACATTGAAAGACAGTCCCATCACCGACATGGTCACTGCGGCGACGACTTGGCCGAAGAACTTGGAGAGGGCGCCGAGTTCGTAGAGGTCGTCGATAATTCCAACGACCACGATGAGGAAGGCACCCACGACCACGGCGGTCATCTCGGGAGTCACGGGAGCGAACCCGCGGGTGAGCGCCGGTAATTGCATCGCCAGGTACACAGCGGACAAGAAACCGGTGAACATGGCCACGCCGCCGAGGCTCGGGGTGGGCTGGGTGTGCACGTCACGCTCGCGGATCTCCGCGATGCGGCCGGTCCGAACGAGGACGGAGCGAATAGGACCCGTAGCTAGGAAGCTGAGCACCGCAGCGACGAGGATGACCAGCCCCAGCTCTCGTAGAGGGACGCCTGATCCGGTCACCGGTCTTTCCGCCTCAGTTGCTCCGGGTCAAGGTTCAGGACCTCACCAATGCGTTCCGGGCTCACGGCGCCCTCGCGGAGAATCACCGGCGCGGGACCGGAGATATCCAGGATGGTCGACGGCTCCCCCACCTGCGCAGTCCCTCCGTCGAGGTAGGTCTGCACGGCCTCGCCGAATTGGTCGCGCGCGCCAGCAGCGGACACCGGCGGGGCCTGCCCCGAGATATTGGCGCTCGACACAGCCATCGGACCGACTTCGCGGAGCAGCTCGATCGCAACGGGCTGCAGGGGCATGCGCAAGAGAACGGTGCCGCGGGTGTCGCCAAGATTCCACGGCAGCGACGGCGCCTCGGGCACGACGAGGGAAAGACCGCCGGGCCAAAACGCCTCGACCAGCGTCTTCGCAGTATCCGTGAACTCGCGCACCAGCCCCTGAATCGTGGTCCACGACCCCACGAGAACAGGCACGGGCATGTCAGGGCCGCGACGCTTTGTAGCAAGGAGCTTTGCGACGGCATCCGGATTGAACGCGTCCACCCCAATCCCGTAGACCGTGTCAGTCGGCAACACCACGCACTGCCCCGCGCGAACTGCCTTTGTGGCGGCGTCAATGCCGTCCTTGCGCCCCTGGGGGTCAAGGCAGTCGTAGATTCTGCTGGGCATTGAAGTGGTGCTCCTTAAGAGATGAAAGAGGTCAGTTTGTCCGTAGCTTACTCGCCGTGACGAAACGGTCGCGCCCCGTGAGGTCGGGCATGTTGCGGATATTTTCAAAAGAACCGTCTGCTTCGACCAGTTCGCGGGTGAGCGCGGCTGTCGTGTCGTCGTGCTCGATGCCGAGTTTCCCGCCAGGGACGAGCAGCCGAGCCGCGACAGGAATGAGCCCGCGGATCGCGTCCATGCCGTCGTCGCCGGAGAAGACGGCATCCAGTGGGTCGCGGTAGACCTCCGGTTCGAGCTCACCGGATTCTTCCGGCACGAACGGAACGTACGGCGGATTGGCGACGATGAGGTCGACGGTGCCGGTCAGATCGGACAGCAGGTTCGGGTCGGTCATGTCGCCCTCGAAGATCCGCACGTTGGAATGCGCGGCGGCGTTCTCGCGGGCAGCTGCGATGGCGACCGGAGATTTCTCGACACCGATGACGAGCTCCGGCGCTGCACGCTCGGCAATATAAATGGCAAGGGCACCGGAACCTGTGCCGAAGTCGACGACAGTTCCGGTAGGTGTCTGCCCCACCGCCCACTCGGCGAGCACCTCGGTCTCCGGGCGCGGGATGAACACGCCCGGGCCGACCTTCAAATCGTGCACTCCGAAAGGCGCGGTGCCGAGAATGTGCTGCAGCGGCTCACGCTCGACACGGCGGGCGATGAGGGCCGCGTAGTCCGCCTCGAATTCAGGTGTCGGCTCGGCCAAAATCAGCTGAGTCGCAGGCACGCCGAGAAGGTGGGCGGCGATGAGGCGGGCGTCGACTTCGGGGGAGGCAACGTGGGCGTCGATAAGCGATTGCGTGGCGTTCTCGATCGCTGAGCGGAGGCTACTCTGTTTCAAGTCGCTCCTGGCGCTCGTGGGTCTGGAGCGCGGTGATCAGATCGTCCATGTTGCCGTCGAGCACGGAGTCGAGGTTGTTCGCCTTGAAACCGATGCGGTGGTCCGAGATGCGGTTCTCCGGCCAGTTGTAGGTGCGGATGCGCTCCGAACGGTCCATGGTGCGGACCTGCGAAGCGCGGCCTTCCGCCGCCTCAGCCTCAGCCTTTTCACGCTCGGCCTGCTCGAGACGGGCCTGGAGAACCTGCATCGCACGCGCGCGGTTCTGAATCTGGGAACGCTCCTTCTGACACGTGACCACAATGCCCGTGGGCAGGTGCGTGATGCGCACGGCCGAGTCCGTCGTGTTGACGCCCTGGCCGCCCTTGCCGGAGGAACGGTACACGTCGACGCGGATATCCTTCTCGTCGATCTCGATCTCGCCGACGTCCTCCGTCTCCGGGAAGACATACACACCGGCTGCCGACGTTTGGATGCGGCCCTGCGATTCCGTCACCGGAATGCGCTGCACGCGGTGGACGCCTCCTTCGAATTTCAGCTTCGACCACGCGCCGTCACGCGACGGATTCTTCATGGTCACCGAGACAGTCATGTCCTTAACACCGCCCAGGTCGGACTCTGCGACGTCGAGAACATCCCAGCTCAGACCCGCCTTCTCGGCGTATTTCTGGTACATGCGGGCCAAATCGCCAGCAAAGAGCGCGGCTTCTTCGCCACCTGCGCCAGCCTTGATCTCCATGATCACGTCGTCGGCGTCGTGCTCATCGCGCGGGGCGAGCAGGTCAGCAAGCTCCTCTTCGAGGCGCACGATCTCGCCTTCAAGGCGCGCGGCCTCCTCGGCGAACTCCTTGTCCTCGGCTGCCATCTCAGCGGCGGCCTCGTGGTCTTCGCGGGCCTGGTTCAGCTCGTTATTGACGTTGATGATCGGCTGCAGCTGTGCGTAGCGCTTGGACAGCTTGCGGAAGAGGTCCTGGTCGCCGACCACTTCCGGGTCGCTCATCTGGGCTTGGATGCCCTGGTACTCGGAGACGTAGTCGTCGACAAGCGAAACCTGCGATTTCTCTGCCATTACTGGTATTCCTCCGTCTCCTGGTCCGCAGCCATTGGTGCGGATTGTGCCACGCCGACGAGGAATTCGCCGTTGTTCTTCGTCTTCTTCAGCTGCTTGATCAGCATGTCGATGGACTGCTGCGGGTCGAGCGCGGAGAGGATGCGGCGCAGCTTGTGCATGATGCGCGCCTCCTCCGGGCTCATGAGCAGCTCGTCCTTGCGTGTGCCGGACGGGTTGACGTCCACGGCCGGGAAGACGCGGCGCTCGGCGATCTTGCGGTCTAGCTTGAGCTCGGCGTTGCCGGTGCCCTTGAACTCCTCGAAGATGACGGTGTCACCTGCCGAGCCAGTCTCCACCATGGCGGTCGCGATGATGGTCAGCGAGCCGCCTTCCTCGATGTTGCGGGCAGCACCCAGGAAGCGCTTCGGCGGGTACAGCGCGTTCGAGTCGACACCGCCGGACAGGATGCGGCCCGATGCCGGCGACGAGTTGTTGTACGCGCGGCCCAGGCGGGTGATGGAGTCGAGCAGGACCACGACGTCCTGACCCATCTCGACGAGGCGCTTGGCGCGCTCGATGGCCAGCTCCGCCACGGCGGTGTGCTCGCTCGGCGGGCGGTCGAAGGTGGAGGCGATGACCTCGCCTTTCACGGAGCGCTGCATGTCGGTGACTTCCTCGGGGCGCTCGTCGACAAGCACGACCATGAGGTAGCACTCCGGGTTGTTATGCGCGATCGCGTTGGCGATATTCTGCAGGATCGTCGTCTTACCTGCCTTCGGCGGGGAGACGATCAGCGCGCGCTGCCCCTTGCCGATCGGCATGACCAGGTCGATCACACGCGTGGTGAGGATATTCGGCTCGGTTTCCAGACGCAGACGCTGATTCGGGTACAGCGGGGTCAGCTTGTGGAATTCCGCGCGCTGCTTCGCCTCGTCCACCGTCATTCCGTTGATCGTGTCCACGCGCACCAGCTGGTTGTAGCGGTGGCGATTACGGCCATTGCCGTGCGTGTGCCCCTGGCCGTTCGCGCGGACCTGTCCGATCACCGCATCGCCCGAGCGCAGGCCGCAGCGGCGCACCAGGTTGTTGTTGATGAACACGTCCGCCTGGTTCGCCCGGTACCCCGTCGTGCGCACGAACGCCGCGTTGTTGTCGACGATATCGACGATGCCCGCGACCTCCTGCAGTTCCTCCGGGTCCAGGTCCTGGCCGTTGTTGTGGTTCTGGTTGCTGCCGCCACCGCCGTTGTGGTTGTCGCGGTTGCGGCGGTTCCTGCGGTTGCGGCGTCCGCGACGGCCACCCCCGCCGCCGTTACCGCCGTTACCGCCACCGTCGTGGTTGTTGCCGCCGCCGCGATTGTTGTTGCCGTCGCCGCGGTTGTTCCGGTCACCACGGTCGTCGTGGTTGTCTCGGTTGTCACGGTTATCGCGGTTGTCGCGATCGTTCCGGTCACCCCGGTTATCGCCGCCACGGTCGTCATGGAAGTCACGGGAGTCGCGGTTGCCAGAGCCGTCGTCAAGCTTCTGCTCGTGCTTGGCGCGGTTGCGGCGCGCGCGGCGAGCGGCGGAGCGGGATTCGTAGCGCTGCTCGTCGCCCTTGTTGTCGTCGCTCTTCTCGTTCTTTTTGTCGTCGTTCTTCGGAGCTTCAGCAGCGCCGGCGTTGTCTGCGGCGGCTTGCTCGCTGGCGCGCTGACGTGCGCGCTGCGGGACGGTGCCCGTGGTGATGGCTTGGATCAGCTCGCCCTTGCGCAGGGCGGACGTGCCGCGCAGGCCTTTTTCGGCGGCGATCTTGCGCAGCTCCGGAAGCTTCAGCGATGCGAGGTCCTGGCTCGCGGCGTTACCCGTATCGGTCACGGATGTCCTTTCGTCATATTCGTGCGACGCTGTGTTTTCACGCGGTTGTCCCCACTCTCGGCCGACAGGCGCTCAAAGCCCGCAATATATATGGGGCGGAGGTGGTGCACGCTAGATCGGAGACGCGCTACATGCGGAAAAGCTAAGGGCATGGGCGGAATCTGGAGGCGAAAAGCGCCTCAGCTCGCGATCTTGTCCGACAGTGTAGCGGACGCGCGCAAAATGCGGTTCACCAACCCGCGCTAAAGGGGGCCACGGTAGAGTGAGCTGCATGCTTTCCACCATGCAGGAAGTGCCGTTTTCCGTCGGGCGCATTCTCGAATACGGGGCGTCGGTGCACGGGACCACGAAGGTGACCACGTGGCGCAACGGCGAGGCGGAGGAGACCACGTTCGCGGCGGTCGGTGCGCGCGCGGCGGCGTTCGCGCATGCGTTGGAGGACCACCTGGGCATCGACGGGGACCAGCGGGTGGGCTCGTTGATGTACAACTGCGCGGAGCACCTCGAGGTGATGTTCGCGGCGTCGGCGAAGGGTTCGGTGTTCGTGCCGCTGAACCTGCAGTTGATGGAGGACCAGATCGCGTACATCGTCAACCACGCGGAGATCGAGGTGCTTGTCGCGGATCCGCGCCTTGCGCCGAAAGTGGGCCGCATTGTGGAGGAATGCCCGACGGTGCGTGCCGTGTGTTTCACGGGGCTGACAGATTTGAGCGCCGAGCGCGCCGCGGTCCCGGACGGGGTCGAGGTTTTCTCGTACGAATCGCTTCTCGACGGCGCGTCCACCCTCTACCCCTGGCCCGAACTCCCCGAGAACACTGCCGCGGCGATCTGCTATTCCACCGCGACAAGCGGCCCGCCGAAGGGTATCGCGTACTCGCACCGGTCGATCTGGTTGACGGCGATGAGCCTGCGCGCCACGGACTCGCTGGCGATCACCCACGGTGAGTCGTTCTTGTGCTGCATCCCGATCTACCACGTGCTCAGCTGGAACGTGCCGTTCTCCGCGTTTTTGGCGGGCACTCCCCTAGTGCTGCCTGATTCAGATGTGTCGGCACCGACGCTGGCGAAGCTGATCGCCGGCACGCACCCGCGCGTGGCCCACGGCGTGCCCACCTTGTGGATCCAGCTCATGGTGCACTACCTGCACAACCCGCCGGAACGCATGTCGCTGACAGAAATCTACGTCGGCGGCTCCCCTGCCCCGCCTGCGCTGATCAAGGTGTGGGAGGAACGCTACGGTGTGGACATCATCCATGTCTGGGGCATGACGGAGACCTCCACGGTGGGCACGGTTGCCCGTCCCCCATCGGGCGCGTCCGGCGAGCGCCGCTGGGCCTACCGCATCTCGCAGGGGCGCTTCGCCCCGTGGCTGGAATACCGCGTGGTCAACGACGGCGGCATCGTCTCCCGCACCGACCGCAACGACGGTGAGATCCACGTCCGCGGCAATAATGTCATCGCGTCGTATTACTGGCCTTCGAATCCGGAAGCAACAAAGCGCGTATCGACGTTCCGCGGCGAGCCCGTCCCCACCTCCGACGACTCCTTCACCGAGTCAGGCTGGTTGCGCACCGGCGACGTGGGCACCGTGACCTCTGACGGCTTCATGACTCTCTACGACCGCTCCCGCGACGTCATCCGCTCCGGCGGCGAGTGGATCTACTCCGCCCAGCTGGAGAACCTCATCATGGAGTCCGACGAGGTCGTCGAGTGCGCCGTCATCGGCTATCCCGATAAGACATGGGGCGAGCGCCCCCTAGCCATCACCGTCTTGCACGCCGATGTCACCCCGACGATCGACGTGGCGAAGAAGCTCCGCAAGGACCTCGCTGGCGAGCTGCCCACCTGGATGGCTCCCGAGTACTGGACTTTTGTCAGCTCAATCGACAAGACGTCGGTGGGCAAATTCGACAAGGTGGATCTGCGCTCGCACTTGGCCAAGGACGAATTCGACATCATCACCCTGCCCGGCCCCGGCACCCGAACCGCAGAGGAGTCTGGCTCCAGCTCCGACGCGGCAGCCCCCGAATAGTCTGGCTCGCCTGCCGACGCTTCGCCGGGCAAAAACGCAGGACTTCATCGAGTTCACCACCAAAGTCGGCTTGCCCAATACCCTGACCGAGATCGGCCTGACCCCGAGGACACCGACGAGCTCGAGGCCGTGGCCAAGGCTGCCACCGCCGAGCACGAGACCATCCACAACATGCCGTTCCCGGTCACCCCGGAGATGGTCGTCGAGTCCCTCATCGCCCTCGAGCGCATCTCCCGCCGCGTCCGCGAAGACCGCGGCCTGCCGGAGCCCGTTAAGTACGAGGCCAAGCACTAGGCAGCTTTCGCTGAACGACGCCTAAACCGCCCCGCCCCAGGCTCCCTGGGTGCGGGGCGGTTTTCGCCTGTTCCCAGCAGTCTGCCTTTGCCGGCCTTCCTGTTCCCTATGCTGTCTCCACTATGCGATGCCGATTCCCGGCGAGCCGCGACCTGGGGTTATGCAGATCGCATAGTGCACATCGCATAGTCCAGCCGCTTCCGCCCCGCTTCTACGCGTAGGGGCTAGTGTCCGGGCCGTTCGGGTTGCTTGGGCCGTACGGATTCTCCGGCCCGTTCGGGACATTTGAGCCTGGCTGACCTTGCGGACCGCGAGGGTCATGCTGTCCGAACTGGACGGTCGATCCACCGCGCGGACCCTGAGAGAAATCATCCCCCGCATCGACCCGGGACTGCGCACCCTTGCTCTTCCTGCGCAGCAAGAACACAAGCAGACCGATGAGCAGCAGAAGCAGCAGACCCGAACCGATCACCAACGCAAGCAGCCACGACGGCCTACCGGACTCGTCCTCGTCAGCGGCACCAGCGCCATCATCGTCGTTCTCGCTGTCCTTCTTGGAATCGTCATTGTTGGCGCTGTCGAACTTGATCGGCTCATCCGACGGCTCCGGACCATCCTCATACGTCGGCTCCCAATCCGGACCACCATCAGCTGGCTCACCGTCAAGCGCTACAGAAAACTCATATGGCTGCTCTACACCAGTGACCTCACCGGTTCCTTTAGTTTCCATGCCGAACCAGACGTAATAGAAGCCTTGCTGCACTTCCTGGTGCCACGCAAAACCAGTGGGAGCAACGGGGCCTTCTTCATCCCCATCAAGGAAAATCAGACTCCCGTCAGCGAGTCCTTTGCGATACGGGCTGTCGATGCCAAATCCCATTGAATCGGCATCCTTGACCACCGATTTCGGTGTCTTCGCCTTGATCACCGGTCGCTGACCCCACTTCACTGGAATCTTGTACATCCGGAACTCGCCCGGAACGATTTTGTCGGAATACGACCCCTCAGTGATCTCCACTGCATCATTGAAACCAGAACCACCGGTGATCGCCTCCGGATTCTCAATCTCCGGTACTTCGTCAGGCTCACCCGAGGAAGAGATCTTGCGGTCTTCCCATTCCTTCGCCTGCTCCTCATCCGGAATTGGTACGTAATGCACGGCGACTTCAAGGTTCACGTCGTCAGTGATTTCGTCGCCGTCCTGGTACACCTGCACCGGGATGAGCCAGGAACTCATATCGCACCGGTTTTCCTTACCCTTCAAATGGTGTTGTTCTGCGCGATCCAGCACGATGTGATACGAGTCAATCCCGTACTTGGGAGTAATAAAGTTCGACGCGCTCGCCAAAGTCGTATTAGTGCTTCCGCAGGACTCGTCATTCTCATTAACGATGTCACTGGTAGTGATGAATAGCTGGGAGTCCTTGTGCTCACCGTTGCCCTGCACCACCGGGGTGATCGTGACTCGGGCGTTGTGCTCCTCTGGCACAGAGACACGGAAATAACGATCCTTCTTCGCATTCCTGTCCGGGGTCACCTTCGTCTGATACTGACCCTCATCAAGCCACTTCGCATCCTCAGGACTATCCGCAAACTCAAACTTCGTACCCTTCAACTGGTACTTACCCACATCACGCTGAGTCAGAAACTTCAAAGAATCGGCGAGAGAGCCGGCATCGTCAGCCTCGAGGAACTGACCCTTGCCGGCATCAGCAATGCACTGCAGCTCCTTACGAGCCTCCTCATCGACCTTGAAACCCACAGTATGAATGGCTAAGTCGACACCCTCTTCAGCCAACTCCTTGGCCACCTCACACACCGGCGGCGGCGCACACGAATCAATACCGTCAGAAACAAGAATGATCGAACGCTGCCCCTCGTCACCAAGCTCCTTCGCCGCCTCACGCAACGAATTGCCCATCGGGGTATACCCCTTCGGCGTCACACCATCGATGGCCTTAGAAAACTTGTCCTTATCAATCTCCCCCACAGGCGCTAGCGTCTCAATATCCTTACACCCCCGATCCCGATTATCCGGGGCATCAGACTCCTTGGCTCCGTAGACCATCAGACCCATCTGAGCAGTCCCCGGCAGGGACTCAATTAGGTCCTTCGATGCCTTCTTCGCAGCATCAATACGCGGACCATCAGCATCGTCCTCCAACATCGACGACGACGCATCCAAAATCAACATCGCCTTACTATCCGCACTGCCCTCACCGCCGGAAGCACCAGAGGCTTCCTGTGCCTTGGAGGAATCAGCAGAAGCCGACTCAGACGCCGACGACGCGGAAGACGACTCACTCGACTCGCTCTGCGCCAACGTGACAGGCGCCCACACCACACAACACACCACGGCAAACAAAAAAGCGAGGAAACCCCTCGCTCGCACCGATGAAGACAACGCCTGCATAAACCTTCGTTCCTTCCCAACTGTAGTAAACGTCACCAAGCAGAATAAAAGAAACGCAAGCCCCACGCAGGCTTCGTTACCTATTTGTTTTATGCGCGAAGCAGTTCAGCGGTGATCGGCCCGGCGACGTCGAGTTCGAGGACGCGCAGGCCGTCGTCACGCGCGGAGTCGAGGATCTTCGGGTCGACGGGTTCGGTGGACAGCACCATCGCGGTCGGGCCGGCGCCGGAAAGGTAGGCGGCGTAACCGCGGTTGCGCAGGCGGTTCACCCACTCGGCGGTGACGGGTAGGACGTCGGCGCGGTACGGCTGGTGCAAGCGGTCGCGGGTGCCCTCCCACAGGAACTGAGGGTGGGTCTGAATCGCGACGGTCATCACGGCCGTGCGGGAGACGTTGAACCGGGCGTCGGTATGCGTGACGTGCGACGGCAGGACCTTGCGAACGGCATTCGTGGACGCGTGGAAGTCCGGCACGAGCGCGGTCGCGATGATGTCCTTGTGCACGGTCAGCGGCACCGCGCGGTACTCAGGCTGCGAGACGCCGTCGACGGGAATGTCGGTCCACGACACCACTGCCCCACCGACGACGCTGGCGGCGGCGTTGTCCGGGTGGCCCTCGAAAGCGGAGCTGAGCTGGATGACCTCATCGGTGCTCAGCGGATCACCGGCCAGGGTGTTCGCGGCGACAACACCGGCGACAGCCGCGGCCGCGGACGAACCGAGACCGCGCGACTGCGGAATGTTGTTGTGGCAGGTCACCTTCAAACCCGGGGCGTGAACGTCGGCGGCGTGCAGGCCGGAATTGATGGCCTTGACCACCAAGTGGGAGGAATCGCGGGGCAGATCGTCGGCACCCTCGCCGAAGATCTCCACTTCGAGGCCGGAAGAGGTGACCTCAACCTCGACGGTGTCGTAAATGCCCACGGCAAGGCCAAGGGTGTCGAAGCCGGGGCCCAGATTTGCTGAGCTGCCGGGAACAGTCACGCGGGCGCGCAGGCCCACTTCGAGATCAACGCTCATTGTCTACGCGCCCAGACGAATGACGGAGTTGATCGACTTGACCTCGTCGATGTCGCGGAGCTCGTCGACGATGCCCGCGAGTTTGCGCTCCAGCGACTTGTGGGTGACCACGATGAGGCGGGAGTCTTCGCCGGACTCCTCCTGGCGCACGGCGGAAATGGAGATGTCCTGCGCGGCGAAGCGGCGGGAGATCTCGGCGAGGACGCCGGCGCGGTCTACGACGGACATGTCGATGTGGTAGCGCGTCGGCACATCGCCGAAATCAGCGACCGGGTAGTGCGCGTACGGGTTCTCCGCCGGAGCACGGCCGCCGAGAATCTTGTTGCGCGCGGCGCCGACGAGGTCGCCGAGCACAGCGGACGCAGTCGGCGCACCGCCGGCGCCATTGCCGTAGAACATCAGGCGGCCAGCAGCTTCCGCTTCGACGAAGACAGCGTTGTAGGACTTATCGACGCTCGCGAGCGGGTGGTCATTCGGCACCAGCGTCGGGTGGACGCGGGCGGAGACGGAGGTGTTGCCGGCGTCGTCGATAAGCCTCTCGCAAATGGCGAGCAGCTTAATGGTGAAGCCGGCTTCGGCTGCGGCTTCGATGTCCGCGGCGGTGATATTGGTGATGCCCTCGGCGTGCACGTCGTCGTAGGTGACGCGGGAATGGAAGCCCATCGACGCCATGATCGCGGCCTTGGAGGCAGCGTCGTGGCCTTCAACATCGGCGGTGGGGGCGGCCTCGGCGTAGCCCAAGCGGGTGGCCTCGGCGAGGGCTTCCTCGTAGCTCGCGCCGGTGGACGCCATCGCGTCGAGCACGTAGTTGGTGGTGCCGTTGACGATGCCGGAGATGCGCTGGACCAGGTCGCCGGCCAAGGAGCGGCGCAGCATGCCCACGACGGGGATCGCGGCGGCTACGGCGGCCTCATAGTAGAGGTCGACGCCTGCGGCGTTGGCTGCGTCGGAAAGCTCGTCGGCGTGCGCGGCGATGAGCGCCTTGTTGGCGGTGACCACGGACTTGCCGGCGTTGAGCGCGGCGAGGACCAGTTCGCGCGGGTAGTCGATGCCGCCGATGACCTCGACGACGACGTCGATATCGTCGCGGTCGATGAGCTCGCGGGCGTTATCGGTGAGCGTGATATCCGGGAATTTGTCCAGGACCTCGCGCTTCTTGCCCAGGTCGGACACGGCGATCCCGCGGACGTCGATCGGGCCGCCGATGCGGTTTTCCAGGCTGCCGGAGAACTCGTTGATCAAGCGCAGGACCTCAGTGCCGACGGTACCCATACCGAGCACGGCGACCCCCACGGGTTGCCCGATGCCCTTGCCCGGGTAGTTTCCGTTCCTTTCTTCGGCGCTCAGCGCAGTCATGGTTCTCCTATGTCTAGGGGGTTGGCAACAATGGCCTACGAGTCTACAAAAACCTCCCGCGCGAGTAGGTCCTCAACCGTTTCGCGGCGCACCATCGGAGTGACTTCACCGTCGCGGACACTGACCACTGCGGGGCGGCCGAAGCAGTTGTAATTGGACGCCATGGAGAAGCAGTAGGCCCCGGTGGCGGCAAGGGCAATGAGGTCGCCGGGGACAATATCGTCAGGCCAGAGGGCATTATTGATCAGAATGTCGCCGGATTCGCAGTGCGATCCGACCAAGCGCGTGGCGTGCGGAGCGCCTTCGGTGTTCCGGTTGATCACGCGCGCGTCGTATTCCGCGCCGTAGAGCGCGGTGCGAATATTATCGCTCATTCCGCCGTCCACAGCGATGTAGCGGCGGGTGGCATCGTCGGTCACGTGAACGTCTTTGACGGTGCCGACCGAGTAGACGGTCACGGCCGCCGGGCCCGCGATCGCGCGGCCGGGCTCCACGATGACCTTCGGCGGTGTGAGGTCCAAGTCCCCCGCTGCATCATTCACGGCGCGCAGCAAGTCGCGGGCGACGGCGTCGACATTGAGCGGCTCCTCGTCGACCGTGTAGGCGATGCCGTAGCCGCCGCCCAAGTCGAGGTATTCCAGCTCCACGCCGAGCTCACGGTAGATCTTCGCGTACAAGCCAAGCACACGGGAGGCGGCGAGCTTGAAGCCCGCAGCATCGAAGACCTGGGAACCGACGTGGCAGTGCAGTCCGGTCAGGCGAATATTCGACGCGGCGTGGGCGGTCTGCGCGGCGAGGAACGCGGACCCAGATGCGAGCGACAGGCCGAATTTCTGGTCTTCGTGGCTGGTGGCGATGAACTCGTGCGTGTGCGCCTCCACGCCAGGCTTGACGCGGATGAACACGTCCTGGACCACGCCCTCTTCCCCGGCGATGCGTTCGAGGGTGTCCAGCTCCTGGTGGGAGTCGATCACCACGTGGCCGACGCCACTGGTCACGCAACGCCGCAGGAAGGAATCGGACTTGCTGTTGCCGTGGGCGGTGATGCGCTCGGCCGGAAAATCGGCGGCCAGCGCGATCAGCAGCTCGTTCTCGCTGGCGACGTCGAGGGCGAGGCCTTCCTCGGCGACCCATTTCGCGATGCGGGAGGTCAGAAAAGCCTTCGCCGCGTAGTGCACGTGTGCCGGGTCGCCGTAAGCGCGGGCCATGTCGCGGCAGCGGGAACGGAAGTCATCCTCATCGACGACCATGACGGGAGTGCCGTATTCAGCGGCGATGTCAGTCAAAGACACACCAGCGATAGACACGGTGCCGTCGTCGTGACGCTCGGCGTTGCGCGGCCAGACGTGCGCGGGCAGGTCATTGAAGCAGCCGGCTTCGTCGTGACGCACGCGCAGTAGATCGTCGCGCGACAGGTTCGCCGTATTGAGGACGGGATCGAGCACGAATTACATCCTTTCCGGCGCAGTGATGCCCAGCAGACGCAGGGAGTTCGCGAGCACTTGGCGGGAAGCAGCAGCCAGAGACAGACGTGCGGCGTGGATCGGCTCCGGGTTCTCCCCGGCCTTCGGCAGAATCTGGCACGCGTCGTAGAACTTGTGGAAGACGCTGGCCAGTTCCTCGGCGTAGCGTGCGATACGGTGCGGCTCGCGCAGCTCGGCGGCGGCCTTCACCACTGCCGGGAATTCGCCGAGGGTGCGGATCAGGTCGCCTTCCTTCTCGTGGGTGAGAAGCGAAAGATCGGCGCCGTCAGCGGACACGCCGGCCTCAGAGGCCTTGCGCTCGATCGACGCGAGGCGCGTGTGGCCGTACTGCACGTAGTAGACGGGATTGTCGTTGGACTGCTTCTCCCACAGGTCGAGGTCGATATCCAGGGTGGAATCCACGGACGAGCGAACCAGCGAGTAGCGGGCGGCATCGCGGCCGATCAGGTCGACGAGGTCGTCGAGGGTGATCACGGTCCCGGCGCGCTTGGACATCTTCACCGGCTTGCCGTCGCGCACGAGGTTGACCATCTGGCCAATGAGCACCTCGACGGCCTCCGGGTCGTAACCCAAAGCCTGAGCGGCGGCGCGCAGACGCGCAATGTAGCCGTGGTGGTCCGCGCCCAGCATGTAGATCGCCAGGGTGTGGCCGCGGTCGAATTTGTCAGCCACGTACGCGATATCGCCAGCGATGTACGCGGCGTCGCCGTCGGACTTGATCACCACGCGGTCCTTGTCGTCGCCGAAGTCGGTCGAACGCAGCCACCACGCGCCGTCGGCCTCATACAGGTTCCCGTTGTCCTTCAGCGTCTGGATCGAACGGTCCACAGCGCCGGACTCGAACAGGGAGTTCTCGTGGAAGTACACGTCGAAATCCACGCCGAACTCGTGCAGCGACTCCTTGATCTGCGCGAACATCATTTCCACGCCTTCCGCGCGGAACGCTTCCTGCACCTCGGCGTCAGTGCCGTCGAGAGCATCGGGGCGCTTATCGACGACCGCGCTAGCGATCTCCCCGATGTATTCCCCGCCGTAACCGTCCTCGGGCGTCGGCTCATTCTTCGCGGCGGCGACGAGGGAGCGGGCAAAGCGGTCGATCTGGCCGCCGTGGTCATTGAAGTAGTACTCACGGGTCACCTCGGCGCCGGAGAACTCCAGCACGCGGCCCAGCGAATCGCCGACAGCGGCCCAACGCGTGCCGCCCAAGTGGATCGGACCGGTCGGGTTCGCGGAGACGAACTCGAGGTTGATTTTCGCACCCGAGAACAGGTCAGATGAACCGAAAGATGGACCCTTTTCAAGGATGTCGGAAACAATGCTTCCGGTTGCAGCTGCACCCAGGCGGAGATTGATGAAGCCGGGGCCAGCGACCTCGGCGGAGTCGATCTCGGGGCGGGCAGACAAGGCGTCGATAAGCCAGCCCGCGAGCTCACGCGGATTGGTGCCCGCCTTCTTGGCCACCTGCAATGCGATATTCGTCGCGTAATCGCCGTGCTCCGGGTTACGCGGACGCTCGACGGTGACCGTCTCGGGCACGACCGAGGAGTCGAGGTCATGTTTGTCGAGGGTATCGACGGTGATGGTGCGGACAATGGAGGTGAGGTCTGCAGGCGTCATGGGAACGGAGTTTAATTGAACCTGGCCACTGCCCGGCAACTTACCCAGAAAGGAGCCAATCAGTGCGCGTAGCCCTGTTTTCCACATGCCTCGGGGATGCACTGTTCCCCGATGCGCACAAGGCGGCCGCTCTCGTCCTGTCCCGACTTGGATGCGAGGTCGTCTTCCCTCCGGAGCAAACCTGCTGCGGACAAATGCATATCAATACCGGGTACCAGAAAGAGACGGTGCCCATGATTGAAAACTACGTCGACGCATTCGCCGACGATTCCATTGATTACGTGGTCACTCCGTCCGGCTCCTGCACCGGTGCCGTGCGCGAGCAGCACACCCGCATCGCCGAGCGCTACGGGTCCAAGCAGCTGGTCGCCGGCACCAAGAAGACCACCAAGAAGACCCTCGACCTCTCCGAGTTCATCGTCGATGTCATGGGCACGACAGATGTGGGCGCATTCTTCCCGCACCGCGTCACCTACCACTCCACCTGCCACTCCCGCCGCTTCATCAAGGTCGGCGACCGCCCGACGGACCTGCTCAAGGCCGTCGACGGGCTGGAGCTCGTGGAGCTGCCCAACTCCGAGGAATGCTGCGGCTTCGGCGGCACCTTCGCTGTGAAGAACGCCGATACCTCAGCCGCGATGGTCTCCGACAAGGTGCGCCACATCAAGGACACCGCCGCGGAGTACGTCACCGCAGGCGACTCCTCCTGCCTGATGAATATCGGCGGAGCCATGTCCCGCCAGCACACGGGCATTCGCGCAATCCACATCGCTGAGATTCTCGCCTCGACCCGCGAAAACCCGTGGACGCCCGAGTCCGCCGCGTACACGAAGGAGAAGATGCTGTGAAGGTCGGACTTGGTAACCCGACGATGCCGCCCCACGCGCCGCACGACCTGGGGCACTTCCGCGAATACAACAAGTTCCAGAAGAACGCTAAGACTGAGCTGAACAACTCGACTCAGCGCCGCAACCTGAACTACGCCACGACGCAGATCCGTCTGAAGCGCCAGGGCGTCGTCGACGAGCTCGACGATTGGCAGCAGTTGCGCGAGGCCGGCTCGACCATCAAGCGCGACACCTTGGCGCGTCTTCCCGAGCTGCTTGAGCAGTTCGAGGAGAACGTGACCAAGCGCGGCGGCCACGTCCACTGGGCGCGTGATGCCAAGGAAGCGTCCCAGATCATCACTGATCTGGTGAAGGACACCGGTGAGACTGACATCGTCAAGATCAAGTCGATGCTCACCCAGGAAATCGCTCTCAACGACGTTCTCGAGGAAAACGGCATCAACGCCCGCGAGACGGACCTGGCGGAGCTCATCGTCCAGCTGGGCGAGGACTTCCCCTCCCACATCGTGGTGCCCGCGATCCACCGCAACCGCGCGGAGATCCGCGACATCTTCACCGAGAAGATGCCGGGCGCGCCGAAGGACCTGACCGCGGAGCCGGCCGAGCTGGCCGAGGCATCCCGCACATTCCTGCGCGAGCAGTTCATGAAGGCCAAGGTTGCTATCTCTGGCTGCAACTTCGGCATCGCGGAGACCGGTTCGGTCTCGATCGTCGAGTCCGAGGGCAACGGCCGTATGTGCCTGACCATGCCGGAGACCCTGATCACCGTCATGGGCATCGAGAAGATCCTGCCGTCTTATGAGGATCTGGGTGTGTTCATGCAGTTGCTGCCGCGTTCGTCGACAGGCGAGCGCATGAACCCGTACACCTCGATCTGGTCCGGTGTGACGGAGAACGACGGCCCGCAGGACTTCCACATCGTGCTGGTGGACAACGGCCGCACCGCCGCACTGTCCAACGAGATCGGCCGCGAGGCACTCAAGTGCATCCGCTGCTCCGCTTGCTTGAACGTGTGCCCGGTCTACGAGCGCGCCGGCGGCCACGCCTACGGTTCGGTCTACCCGGGCCCGATCGGCGCGATCCTCACCCCGCAGCTCGCGGGCATGGACTCCGCCGACGACGTCACTGCGTCGCTGCCGTACGCCTCCTCCCTGTGCGGGCGTTGCGACGAGGTCTGCCCGGTGAAGATCCCCATCACCGACGTCCTGCTGGAGATGCGCCACCAGAAGGTGGAGAATCACCGCCCCAAGATCGAGGGCGCGATGTTCGATGTCATCGGCCAGGTCTACGGCCACTCGAAGCTGTGGGACAAGGCCGTGCGTATGGTTGCCGCCGGCCGCATTCTCGGTGGCTTCAACGGTGTCATCAACAAAATGCCGCCGCCGGTGTCCGGCTGGACGGACTACCGCGACGTCGCCGTGCCCCCGAAGAAGTCCTTCCGTCAGTGGTTCGAGTCCGACGAGGCCAAGCGCCTCATGGCCGAAGCCAAGGCGGAAGGCGTCAAGGGCCACGCCGCACCGGATGCGACCGGCACCACCGGAGCCGAGGAGACACCCGCCCCGGGCGATTCCTGGACCCGCTACAACCGCAAGGAGGACGAGAAGTAATGGGTACCGCTAAGGAAGACATCCTCGCCCGCATCCGCGACGCGCACAAGCTCGCCGACTCCCCTGCCAGCGTCGAGCACGCCCACGAGTACCGCACGGAATCGCCGCTGAACCGCGACGAGCTGCGCGAGATGCTCGTCGACCGCCTAGTGGACTACAAAGCGGAGGTCAAAACCGTCTCCTCCGCCGAGCTACCCGGCGCGATCGTGGACATTCTCCGCGAGCACGAGTGCAACGAAGTCCGCTACGCGCAGGGCCTCGACGCCGAGCTGTTCGCCTCCTTCGACGGCAATGCGCAGCCGGACGATGTCACCATCGATCCGCGCGAGCTTAACGACGTCGACGCTGTCGTCACCGGCTCCGTCGTCTCGTCCGCCCAGACCGGCACCATCTGCCTCCAGTCTGAAGGCGGCGCCGGAAAGTGCGGCCGCCGCGCACTGAGCCTGGTCCCCGACCGCCACCTGTGCATCGTGCACATGGACTCCGTGGTCTACGGTGTCCCGGAGATGTTCGCAAAACTCGACCCGGAATTGCCGTCCACGCTGATTTCCGGCCCGTCGGCGACCTCCGATATTGAGCTCGTCCGCGTCGAGGGCGTTCACGGTCCGCGCGACCTGATCGTCTTGCTCGTGGACTAGCCAGCACGCCTTTTCGGGGCTACATCACCGCCCCGGAATGCTGCGCGCATCGAGAAACGGCCCGCTCTTCTGTATCAGGAAGGGACGGGCCGTTTCACATTCTTCAACGCCTGCGTCCAGCCCATGCGAAGACTATGATCAGTGACTGTTGTTTTGAAGAATTTCAATAGAACCTGCTGAATTGGGAGGCTGCGCTGTGTTTCGCAAGAAAACACCGTCACTGAAACAGACACCGTCACGTGAGCGGGAAAGGAGCACCGCCCCACTTCTGGCAGCAGTAGGCGTGGCAGCATCGCTGGTTGCCGCACCTTTTAGCACCGCGACGGCGCAGGCGGATCCTGCACCGGCCCCGGAGGTGAAGTGGGGACCGTGCCCGGCCACGGTCGACGCCCCGGGCGCTGAATGCGGTGAGGTGCCTGTGCCGATGCGCTACGGCGATCCGAAGAGCCCGAAGATCTCTGTCGGTTTCGTCCGTGTCCCAGCCGCGCAGCCGGCAGCAAAACGCGGGGTACTCTTTGGTAACCCTGGCGGTCCCGGCGGCGATGCCTACACCTACGTCGGCTCTGACTCGATGGGCTTTTCTTGGCCGAAGGAGATCCGCAACGAGTGGGACATGGTCGCCGTTCAGCCGCGCGGGTTGCAGCACTCCACGCCGTTGGTGTGCGAGCCTGCGGCACCGGCGAACCAGCTCGACGCGATGAGCAGCCAGCTAGAAAGCACGGTCAACGCCGGTGCTGTGTCCCGTCAGATGTGCCAGAAGGAGCATCCTGGCCTGGCGGAGTCCATCACCACCGAGAACAACGCCCGCGACTGGGAAACGGTGCGCCGTGCACTCGGCTACGACACGGTCTCCATCATGGGGCTGTCCTACGGCACGTACCTCGGTTCCGCTTACGCGTCCATGTTCCCGGACCACACTGACAAGGTCGTGCTTGATTCCGCGATGAATCCGGACCAGCAGTGGAACAAGCTGATGATCGAACAAGAGGGCGGCTACGAGCGTGCCCTGCACGACTACTTCGACTACGTGGCACGCAATGACGCCACGTACCACATGGGCGATACTCCGCTGAAGGCGTACCAGTACTGGTCCGCGAAGGTTGTGCAGGAGACCGGAACCAACCCCACGGTCGTCCCGCCGCCAGCTCGCGTCGGTGATCTTCCTCCCGGGCTCGAGTTCGCGGGCCAGGCAGGTGCTGACGCCATGACGGCGACCGGTAAGGCGCGCGTGGAGGCAGATGGAATTGTGAGCCGGATGCTCAAGCCCGGTGCAACCCAGTTCAATTCCCAGCTCCTGCAGCAGACAAAACTGATCATCCCCGCACCCAGCGACTGGGACACTCTCGCGCGGATGACCAACGGCACCTTCAAGCCGAAATCCACTCCGTCTAAGCCTGTCGTCGACGAGCTCATGGGCGCAGACAAAACCCGCCTGAACCTGCTGTTCATTCAGATGTGCAACGAGAATGTCACGCCGGCGGACTACTCGCTGATTCCGCGGGCAATCTGGACCAACAATATTTCGCAGGACGTTTTCGCGGCAGCGCACACCCTCATCGGAAGTGGCCTCGCGTGCAACGGCGCAGCTCCAGTGGCGAAGCCCGTTCCGCTCAACGGCGGCGGTCTGGCCGCCCGCCCGCTGCAGATCAATGCGACCGGCGATCCGCAGACCCCCTACTCCGGTCGCGGTGTGATCCAGAAGGAGATGGGCACGCAGCTGGTCACCGTCCACGGTCCGGGCCACGGCCATGTCGCTCGCGGTAATGCAGCGGTAGACAAGATCGTGATCGATTACCTGCGCTCCGGCAAGGTCAGCCAGCACGACGCTCCCGGCTACCACGCTCAGCAGCGTTAGAACTACTCCGCGCACACAAATCGGCCCGCACCTTCTCGCTGGAGGGTGCGGGCCGATCTGCTGTCATTTTCCCGTGCCGCGCTTGTCGCGCGCAAGAACAACTATGGGCCATAAACCGTTGAGGGCAATGACGAACCAATGCCGGTTCCATCGGGGTTGCCTCCGGGTTGGCTGGCAATGGTGCTGGGAGGCAGACCGGGCTGTGCGTCTGCCCGGCGCCGTCGATAAGCTGCTCGCATGGACATTAGGGAACCACCTCCTGTCATGGACATTAGGAAACTCGATCCGCTGAGCATTCGCCCGCAGCTCAAAGACATGCTCGTCGGCATCGGTGCGATGGTGGCCGTCTACGCGTTGCTCATTGGCTCAGCTTTCGGGTTGAGTGGTCTGGATCTCGGCGACATGGTCAAACCACTCATGCCGGTGATGATTATCTTGTCGCTGGTCATCCCCACCATCTTCTTGGTGGTTTATTTCAAACGCCGGGGGCTTCCCCTTGGATTTCGGCCGTTGGGCAAGCGGGGCTGGCATTTGCTGTGGCAGGTCCCCCTCGCGATTATCGCGGCAGCGTTGTGCACGGGGCTCGTATCCTCGCTCCTCCAGGTTGACTCGAAGGGACCATCGGCCCCGGCTGGCGCGGGAGACATGCTCGTGCTGTTCACGCTCGCCGCGTACATGCTGATCGGCCCGTTCCTTGAGGAACTCGTGTTCCGGCGCCTCCTCATGGGGTACCTGGATACCCTCCTTCCCGCTTTCTCCAGCGTGCTGCTCACCTCGCTGGTGTTCGGGCTAGTGCACATCGCGCCACCCGTCGTGATTTACACGTTCTTCGGCGGCCTCGCCATGGCCCTGCTGACCCGCTGGCACCGTTCGCTGTGGGCGGGATTCATTCTGCACATGTGTAATAACGCGTTGGTGCAATTGCTCGTGTTCGGCTTTGAGTAATCGCCCCCCTGCCCCTCCCCCGGACTGGCCCTGCCGTTACGATGAACGGGTTTTCTTCCGCTTCTCGCGGAGGGTTGTTTCGGTATAAGGAGGTGGCGTGTGGCGCGGACGAACGATGCGGTAGATCTGCGGCCTGTTGTGCTCGTGCTGATCGGGTCGCTGGGCATCCAGTCGTCGGCGATCGTGTCGTCGACGCTTTTTGCTGAGCTGGGCACCGTGGCGGTGTCGACTTTTCGACTGCTCATCGCCGCCGTGATGCTACTCGTCGCATTCCGCCCGGCAGTGCGGACATTCACCCGCCAACGCTGGATCAACGCGTGCGTCTACGGAATCGCGATGGCCGCGATGAACCAGTTCTACTTCGCCGCCGTCGACCGCCTTCCACTTGGTGTCGTGGTCACGCTCGACTTCCTCGGCCCGTGCGCCGTCTCCTTTTTGGGGCTCAAACGCTGGCGCGAACGCGGCTGGGCGCTCATCGCGTTCATCGGTGTCGTGCTCATCGCGGGCCCTGCGTCCGGCATGGACCCGGTGGGCCTCATCTACGGCTTCCTCGCCGGCGGCTTCTTCGCCGCCTACACCGTCTTCGCGGAGCGCGTCGGCAAGGCCGAGGGCGGCGGCTTGAGCGACCTCGCCATATCGGTCGCGGTCGCAGCACTCGTCACGCTCCCCATCGCCGCGCCAAAGCTTATCGACGTCTCCCCCACCTCCTGGCTCATCCTCACCCTCGCCGCCCTGATCGGCGTGGTCATCCCCTATAGCGCCGACACAGTGGCAGCACGGATCACCTCTGCACAGGTCGTCGGCACGCTTTTCGCCCTCGATCCTGTCGTCGGTTCCATCCTCGGCTGGCTCTTTAACGGCGATGAGCTGACTACCCGCATGCTCATCGGCATCCCCATGGTCGCCCTTGCCGGCGCCGTGATCACATGGCGCTCTTCACCCCGCCGCGAGGCCGGCGGATCAGCCGTCAGGGCGCAGGTGCAGGAATAGCGCCCCTGCCCCGAGGGATGGGCGGAAACGACCCTCTTTACTCACCTAGATACGCGGCCCACGCGTCGGGCGCTTCGACGCGGAAGGTCTCGGCCGCAGTCAGCGTGGGTGAGCTGTAGGTGATGGTGCGGCTGTCAACCAGCACCGAGGCCTCGCTGTCCAGCAGCCAACGTGCGGCGAAGAGCCCCGTATCAAGACGAATGGCCTGCGGCTCGGCATCGAGATGGCCGCGAACCACGGCGACGACATGGGCGATGCGCTGCACCGACTCATCGGCGGTCGTGTCGGTGTCGGGCGCCCACACCGTGTGCGCCTGGTTGATCGCGAGAGTGTCCGACGCCCCCGTCACCGATCCCGACAGTCCCTCCGGATGCATCAGACGAACGCCACGACGTGTCGGTGACCAGCCCTGGTCCAGAAGGTGCTGGGCCGTGGTGTCGCGCGGTTGCGTCCACTCGACGGTGGCCCCCAGGTCGAGCAGGTCGACGATCGCCTCATCAGAAAGTGTCTTCTCTGCGCCGCCAGTCATGTCGTTGCCTCTTGTCGTGTCGCCGGGATGTCGATCATTGGTGGTCGATGTTTGTCCACGCTGGGGAATCTCAGGAAAGGAAGGGGGACACGAAAACGGTACCGTAGCCCCGCCCGCGGATCAGCGAATACTCCAACGGGACCTCATCAAGAGCCTTGAGTAGATCGGGGTTCTCCCGGAACGTCGGGGCATGGCGCAGAATGTCATCACACCAAGACGCCGGTTTGTCCACCATGTCGCGACTGATCTGTCAACGATGTCCCGACTGATGACACTCATCGGCATCCCCATGGTCGCCCTTGCCGGCGCCATGATCACATGGCGCTCCTCACCCCGCCGCGAGGCCGGCGGATCTGCCGTCAGGGCGCAGGTGCAGGATTAGTCTCCGCCCCGATCCGGGCTCATCCCAGCGCCCTTCGCTCCGCAGTGGTTTTCTTTATCCTGGCATCACTGTCCGCTATCTAAGGAGCAACCAGTGAACCGCGAAATCGTCTTCATCGTCTATGTCTCGGATATCGACACCTCTGTCGCGTTCTACCGCGATCTTCTCGGCCTCGACACCGACTTCGTCTCACCCCGCTACGTCACATTCGCCCTGGCGGAGAACGTGTACCTTGCCCTTTGGACCGGCAACTCTGAAGCCCTCGGTGCCGCAGGAAACCGCACCACCGAAGTGTGCCTCAACGTCCCCGCTGACGAAGTCACCACGACGTTCGAGCGATGGAATGACAAGGGCGTGAACGTCCTCCGAGAGCCGTACGAGGAAGTCTTCGGCACCACCTTCGTCGTCGCCGATCCAGACGGCAACCTCATCCGCGTCGCCCCCATCGACTAGCGGCGCGCACTCACCGCACGGGCACGCGCCCATCCCAAACTCGGCCAACAAAAATAAACGAAGTCTGGGTTAAGTAGCAGAAGGGGATGCGGACGGAATCTTGCGATTTCCGCAGATCAGACTATACAAATCGGGCTTGAATAAGGATTTAGCCCTTATTCGGGCCCGTTTCTCGTTCAATCCGTCGGACAAGGCCGCGATTCTCTAACGAGATGGGTTCCAATTCCCTCTGCGGCGGATGCCAAACGCTTTATTCAAGCTTGTCGTCCTCTTGTCTGCGGACTGTCCTGACATAACGGGCGTGGTTCAACCAAGTATGCACCGTCGCCAGTGTTGTCTCCCTCGTTGTCCCTCTCGGCAATCCATCCGGCAGGGCTCTCCTTGGCGGCGCGAACCGTCGTCGAACCCCGAGGTGTCCCCGCTGCAAACGGGAATCGAGTCGAGGCTGCGGATGAGGTAGATAAGTTTGTTCGAGCCTTCCCGGTTCAAGATGATGAGGCCATCGAGTTTTGTCCCGTTCGGATCATTGCTTGGGGCTCGAAAACCGATCTCCCGAACTACGCCAGGCTCGTGCGCAACTTGATTCTCGAGCTGGCGACGCTGTTTTCGCAACTTTGCCGGAATCTCTGCCATCTCTGCTCCTTCCACTGTCTCTTGGGCAGCACACACAGCTGCACCGCTATCCGGAACTTGACTAGTTCAGTGATCGCTGTATAGTTCACTGCATGCTGACTATTGCTTCGCGTCTCGACGTGATGAACCGCCTGGGTCGTGCACTGGCCGACCCCACTCGATCCCGGATCATCTTGACCCTGCTCGACCATCCCGCTTACCCGGCGGAACTATCCCGAGATCTGGACCTGACACGCCCGAATGTGTCCAACCACCTGGCATGCCTGCGCGATTGCGGGATCGTCGTCTCCGAGCCCGAGGGTCGTCGGACACGATACGAGATTGCCGATCCGCACTTGGCGCAGGCGCTGACGACACTGGTCGATGCCACCCTGGCAGTAGACGAAGACGCCCCGTGCATGGATCCCGCCTGCTCGCTTCCCGGATGCGACGTAGCTGGGGAGGGCGCATGATCCTCACCACAGCCTTGCAAGCGATAGGCCTGTTCGCAGCTACCAACATCGACGACATCATCGTGCTCTCCCTCTTCTTCGCGCGAGGGGCAGGCCAGAGCGGCACCACCGCCCGTATTTTGGCCGGCCAGTACCTCGGATTTGCCGGCATCCTCATCGCCGCGATCCTTGCGACCATCGGCGCCGGAGCATTTCTGCCCCCGGCAGCTATTCCATACTTTGGTCTCATCCCTCTGGGCATCGGCCTCTGGGCCGCATGGCAGGCCTGGCGCGGAGACGATGACGACGATGACGACGAGGCCAAGGTTGCCGGCAAGAAGGTCGGCGTTTGGACAGTCGCAGGCGTCACGTTTGCCAATGGCGGCGACAACATCGGTGTCTACACCCCCGTATTCCTCAGCGTGGAACCTCTCGCAGTAGTCGCCTACTGCGTTATCTTCCTCGCGCTCGTTGCGGTCCTGGTGGCCCTAGCAAAGTTCGTCGCCACCCGCCCCCCGATCGCGGAAGTGCTCGAACGCTGGGAGGACATCCTCTTTCCCATCGTTCTCATCGGCCTCGGCATCGTGATCCTCGTCAGTGGCGGAGCCTTCGGGCTCTGACGGAGCAGCAGTGTTCCAAACGGCCCCGACCGGGCGCACCCCTCTCGGTTCAGACCCCAACAACTACCCGCAGCCAGTCCTGCGTGATCACAGCAACAAGACCGCTATGAAGCGCTGCAAAAACCACGCCACCAGATGAGTACGGAAACTCTTCCGTGGCTCGGTCCGCGCTCATAAACAATCCGCGCTATAACCCGAGCAGGAACGGCGTTCAGACAAAGAAAAATGACCCCTCCGAACGAACGGAGCGGGTCATTTTTGGGTTCGCGGCCGTTTTTCTTCGGCCGGCAGGAGGTTTCGTGAAAAGATTGGAACAGTTTCGTGAAACCCCCACGTCAGATGGTGTCCCCGACAGGACTCGAACCTGCGACCTTCGGTACCGGAAACCGATGCTCTAATCCACTGAGCTACGGAGACATCGCTTGTAACAGCGCCCCTTAATCTAGCACTCCTCAAACCATGGCAGTTAATCACCTCGGGACGGCCGGTGAGCTGTGCCGATTCTGACCGTTGACACGCGAACCAAGCGCCCGTACGATCGGGCACCGCACATTGTAGACGTATCAACAAGATTAGAAAGTTGCTTCAACGCAAGGAGTCCCACCCTCAATGACCACGCAGAATTACACCGGCGTTTACGACCTCGACACCGCGCACTCCTCCGTCGCATTCACCGTCCGCCACGCAATGGTGACCAAGGTGCGCGGCGAGTTCACGGACTTTAGCGCCACTCTTACCGCCGACCAGGACAACCCTGCAGGCAGCAAGGTGGAGGCGACGGTGGCAACGGAGTCCGTCGATACGCGCAATGCCGACCGTGACGCGCACATCAAGAACGAGGACTTCTTCGACGTGGAGAAGTTCCCGCAGATGACCTTCAACTCCACGTCTTTCGATGTCGACACATCCGGCAACGGCACCGTCACCGGCGACCTGACCATCAAGGACACGACCAAGCCGGTCACCTTCGACGTCGAGACCTTCGGTGTTGAGGAAGACCCATTCGGCAACACCCGCCTGGGCTTCGAGGCCCGCACCACGAACCGCAAGGACTTCGGCATCGACTTCGAGGCCCCGCTGAACTCCGGCGGCGCACTCGTCGGCGAGAAGATCACCATCGAGATCAACGGATCCGGAATCAAGCGCACCTAGTTATAACGGCCGCACAAATAAAACGGCAGTGCAGGTACCCACACTCCTGCACTGCCGTTTTTGTGACTGAAAACCCCTAGTAGGTGGGATCCGGAATGACGATCCAACAGATGAGGTAAATGAGAAGACCGGTGAAGCCCATCACGGTCGCGGCGACAAAGAGAACGCGCACCAAAGTCGGATCAATGTCGTAGGTCTCCGCGATGCCGCCGCACACACCTGCAAGCATGCGGTCGTTCGTCGAGCGGTGCAGCTTGCGCTGCCCCATCGGCGGCGTCTGCTGCTGGCTCTGCTGAAAGCCGCCTTGCTGGTACTGGGTTTGGCCCGTCGTGTAGTTCGGGGTGCCCTGCTGCGCGTCAACGTCGTAATACGCGTCGCCGTTGCCTGGGTTATCGGCCGAATTATTGGCCGCGAAATCCCCGGGATTATTTTCCGGGTTATTCGCGCCGTTGTTCTCGTACGGGTTAATCGGAGTGGACATCGTGGGTCCTTTCGAGTGGAGTTGAGTGGAGCGTTTTGCCTCTTCAACTCCCATTCAACCCCTACACGCTGGTGTTGGCAACGGTCTTTAGTCACCAATGGGAATCTTGGGGTCCACCACCGCTTCATCGAACGCCAGGACACTGTCGACGAACCGACGGATGGCGGGGATATCTTCCGGGTCGAGATGGTCGAAGACGACTCGACGGACAGTTTCGACATGGTCGGGCACGGCACGCTGGAGGCGTTCGAAACCGGTGTCCGTCAGGCACACGAGGACACCGCGGCCGTCGGACGGGCTCTTCTCCTTCGTCACCAGACCACGGCGCGCCATGCGGGTGATCTGGTGGGAGGTCCGGGAGCGGTCCCAGTTGAGGTAGGAACCGAGTTCGCGCAGACGCAGGCTGCGGCCTTCGGCCTCAGACAGGGAAACGAGAACGGCATACTCGGGACTTGAGAGAGACGAGCTGGCCTCAAGCGAGTCTTCGACAATGCGCTGAAGTTTCCTATGCGCGGCGAGCAAGCAGCGCCAAAACACCTGTTCCTCTTCACTGAGCCAGCGAGGTTCCGTGGTCATGTCACCTAGATTACTAAACGCGGACACTACCAGCGAATTCAAGGCTCAATCCGCAGGCAAAGCTACTTGTGCGCGTTAGCGGCCGCCTTTGAGTTCTTGGATCGAAGCACTGCGGGCTGCGGCGACGCGGTCGAAGCGCTGCGGGAAGCACGTCAGCACGAAGACTTGGGAGTTCTCCCCCACTTGGGAGAACAGCGCGTTCATTCGGGCGAGACGCTGCGGGTCGGTCGCCCCGAGGGCATCATCGACAACGACTGGGACGCGGGTCTCCTCGGTGTCGGTGCCCGCGCCGGCGACCATGTCGGCGATGGCGAAACGCGTAAGCAGAGCCATTTGCTCTTTCGCCCCACCTGAGAGCTGAGCGAGATCAATCGTCGTTCCGTCGAGGGTGCGAGCCTCGACGCTCAGTGCATCGTCAAGTGTGAACTCGGTGCCCGGCCCGAAGATCTGGCTGGCATAGCGCTGCAGCGATTGCGCGAACGGTGCGGCGTATTTCGCGCGGGCGGCGTCGCGGTACTCGACGAGCATCTCGCGGAGCAATTTCACGGCATTTGCTTTGCGACGCAACCTGTCCCGCCCCAGACGCGCCACCTCCAGCGCGGCGCGTGCGTGGTCAAGCTTCTCTCCTTCTCCCTCCGCACTGGTGACGCGGGACTCGAGCTGCAGGCGCCGGTCGCGCGCTACGTAGTAGCGCTTAGTAAGGTTGTCCAGACGGTTGCGGGCGCCGTCGCGGAGCCTCTCCGCCTGTGTCGGATCGGCCGCCGCGACCTCCTCTGCGATGTTGGCGGCTTCCGCGGCGGCGGTCTCACTCGCCGCCACAGCGGTATCGCGGGCAGCGACTAGGGCGTCGTCGGCGTGCTTCTCACGTGCGGCAGCAAGATCACTGCGGGCGCCACTGGCGGTGGATTCTAGCCCGGCGATCTGAGCTTCGAGAGCGACGAGCTTCGCGTGCTCCGGCTTGGTGCGCAGCTGCACCAGCTCGAGGGCTAGATCATGAACAGCCCGGGCGATCTCCTCGACCTCTGCGCGTGCGGTGTCGACGGATGTCTGCGCGTCCTCGACGGACAACGATTCTGAATCAGATTCCTCGACGAGTTCGGTAAGACGCGTGTGCTCGTGACGCACCTCGTCGGCGTCGCGGCCACGGAGGATGTCACGACGGCGGTCGATCGCGGCGGTGAGAGCTGCAGCTGCCTCGCGGTGAGAATCGCGCAGCGCACGAGCCTCGTCGACATCTGCGCAGCCGAGTGCACTGATAAGGCGTTCGAGTTCGGCTTCGGCGTCGCGGAGCGCGTCGGAAGCGGTGTCGGTGCCGGTGGCGGCGCGGTAGGTCAAAGTGACATCGCCGATGCCCAGTTCAGTTCCGTCGTGCAAGGCGATGGACTCGGGATCCCCGCCGACGGTGTGGCCGGTGCCGTCGACGGTGATGTTGGTGCCGTCAGGAGCGGTGATGTCCACATGCGCGGCAGCGGCATCACGCAGGCGGCGCTGCAGGGCGACCTCGTTGGAGGCAGTCTCCACAGCGCGGACATCGTCGTCGGTGACCGGGCGGTCCGGCACGGTCTTCCGCAGGCGGGCGATCTCGGTATCAGCGTCATCGAGGCGGGCCACGGTGTCGGCGAGATCACGTAGGCGCTCCGCGGCTTGGGCCACGGCGAGGGATTTCTCCGCCTCGGCGAGGCGCTGACGTGCGGTGGTCTCTTTTTCGCGGGCCTCGGTGTGACTCTCCTCCTTGGCTGCCAGCGCTTCTGCTTCAGCGCGGTCGCGCTCGCGAGCGGGCTCGAGGGACTCGTTGACGGAAGCGAGTTCGGCCTCGACCTCTTTCACGCGGGCGACAAGGGCGGTGCGGCGCTCGAGGTCTTCTTCGATGCGCTCGACATCGACGGCGGCGCGGGCCGCTTTTTCTTTGGCTGCATCGAGTCTGCCGGCCAGCTCTTTCGCCGCGGCGGCGTCTTTCTCACGTTCGGCCAGCTCTTCTTCCGCACCTGGCAACTCGGCTTCGATCTCAGCCATCGTGGCTTCGCTTTGGGCGAATTCGTCGACATCGCGCTCATAGGAAGCCAGGTTGGCTTCGGCTTCACGGACGGCGTCCTCCGCTTCAGTGACAGCTTTGTCGGCTTCGGTGAGCACCCGCTTGTCGTTGCCCTTGCCGGTGAAATACCGGGCGAATTCGGCCTCGACGCGCTGCATCAATCCGGAATCGTCGAGGGGTGCCTCGGAGGAATCAGCAGACGAACCGGAAGCATCGCTCGATGCCTCCAGCGCGCGGGTGAACGACGGGATACCGGCGGCGGAGATGGTCTCGGTGAAAGCGCCTTGGCGGAGAAAGAGTGCGTCGAAAAGCTCTTGGTCGACGTGCTCAGCGAGGATCTCCCCCAGTCGATTGTGGGCCTGCTCCCCTGCCAGCTCTTCACGGCGCGGCGCGGTGATGGTGAGCTCGGCTTTGCCCTTGGCGCCTTTGCCGAAGCGCTTGTGCACGGTGAAGGTGTAGGGGCCGACGGTGGCGGCCAGGGTGACCTCCGGCTGCTCATCGTGGCCCTTCGGATAGAGGGCCCGGATCTTCGCGGCGGTGGAATCGTGCTTGACGGTCAGCACTGCATCTAGCGCGTCCAAGATCGTGGATTTGCCGGCCTCGTTCTCGCCGTGAATGAGGATGACGCCGGTGTCAGGCAGGTCGGTGAGCTCGAGGTGCTCGACTGCCCGGACGTTGTCGATGATCAGGGAGTGGATACGCATTAGTTCGGCTCCTTGCTCAGGCGGAACAACAGGTTGACGGCGTCGCGGGCGGAGGCGGCTCCCTCGGGGTCGGTCGGGACGGAGGCCATCTCGAGCAGGGTGGACATGGCATCGCGGGCATAGCCGGAAAGCGGCAGGTCGGTGAGTTCCTCGTCGCTGGGCTCGAGGTGGAGGTCCATGAGGCGCTCACGCTCGAACAGTGCGCCAAAGACATTCTCCTTCGCCGCGAGCCCCTCCTCCAGCTCGCGGGTCGCCTCCAGCCCGAGCGTGCCAGCGATGGAGTATTTCACCACCGTGCGGGATTTCTCCGGGTAGGCCTCGAGCTGGTCCAGCAGGTCTTTCACGTCGGAGGAATCGGAGACCTCGAAGTGGAGGGCGTCGAAGGTCCATTCGCCGACAGTGCGCTCGTCAACGTTCACCTCAGAATCTGCGGCGGAGCGCTTGTCCACGCCGACCACCAGCGCCTTGCCCGAATTCACTTCCCCGCCCTCGACGTTCTCGCGGCGGTCGTGGAAATCGGTGACCTCGGGTGCACCGGAGAACCACACGCGGCCGCTGGCACCGATCGGCCCGGCGGAGTGGGTGTCGCCCATGGCCACGTAGTCGATGACGCCAGCATCGAGCGCTGCCTCGAGCCCGGGCAGGTCGATCCGGTCAGGCTTGTTCTCCCCGCTGCGGTCCTCGCACTGGCCGTGGGCGATGAGAATGCGGATGGCGTCGGTCGGCTCGAGTCCGGCGAGCGCCTTCGCGGCGAGGTCTTCCGTTGCGTAGCGGGCCAGAAGCGGAGCACCGACGAGCTCGACGCCAGGACGAACCTCGACCGGCATGGAATCCGCCAACACGGTGATGTTGTCGCGCTGCGCGGCGCGCTCCAGTGCGGCACCCGGTAGCAGCGCGTCATGGTTGCCCGGCAGCAAATAGACCGGCACGGGCAAGGCACCGAGCACCTCGAGCGCACGGTCCATGGTCTGGGGGTTGAGCGCATTGGCATCGAAGACATCCCCGGCCACCACGATGAATTCAGCACCGTTTTCTTTGGAGAGGTCACCCAAGCGGGCGATGGCGCGCAGACGCGAGTCGTTGAAACGCGACTGTGCGTCGTCTTCCAAGAACCAGCGGGTCATGCCCAGCTGGAAATCGGAACTGTGGATGAACGTGACGTGCTGCGCACCGGAATGCGCGCCGGCAGATGTCGTGGACTGTGCGCTCGAGGTCATGCTGCTAGTACTACCACCGCGGGTGAACCATGCGGTTTACATGGGCGTATGTGGACGAACAGATGTTCTTACCGGCGGGTGAGTTCGTCGTAAAGGTCCTCGAGATCGGACACGGCGCGCAGCTGGTCGATATTGGTGAAAGAGATGGTCTGCATCGCCTTGTGCAGCAGGTCCAAGTCGGAGTCCTCGATCATCGGGGCGACCTTTGGGTCGGGAAGGTTGGGCAGGATGTGGCCATCCCAGAAGAACTCGGAGCCTTCGCGGGCAGATTCCTTGGCCCGCTCACCGGCTGACTCGCGGAGCTGCCGCTCAAGGGTGTTCAGGTCGAGGTTGCGGAGGCGGAATAAGAGGGTGGGGTCGGCGTCGATAAGCTCTGCTGCTTTGATCGCGGCGGCGACGCTGTGCTTGCACACGCGAGTCTCATCCGGGCAGTCGCAGCGGAAGCGGATCTTCTCGTCCTCGGCGGCGAAGAGGCAGTCGAGCAGCTCACGGGTGAAATAGCCGTTGCGGACCTCGGCGAGCGCATTGGCGTTGTGCGCCATGATCCCCAGGGCTTCGCGGATGGTGCCGGTGTCGCGGTACGGGAGGATGACCAGCGTGGTGAACGGCTCGTTCTGGGAACCGGCGACCGTGGCAGTGAAACGGCCGGGTTCGGGGCGGATGTCCACGACATTGCCCTGGTAGGCGTAATTGCGGCCGCGGGAGAAACGTCCTTGGTCGGTGCCCTGCTGCGCGGCGCGGTAGATGGCGCGGGCGGGCTCGTTGAAGCGCAGGATCTGCGAGCGGACCTCCTCGGACACGCCGCTCGGCGTGGTGGTCTCGGCGGCGCTGTCGACTTTTTTGCGCGAGCCGAAATTCACGAAGGTGACGTTGTCCATTGTCGGCCGTGGCATGTCTACTCCTTTCTTCCCTTCTTGCCTGTCTACTCGCTGGTCCGGTAGCTCATGAGCGTAGCCAGATCCTCGGTACCGAGCTCGGTGATCCAGCCTTCGCCCTCCCCCACGACGGCGCCGGCCAGCTGCAGCTTGCCGTCGAGAATGTCCTGGATGGATTCTTCCATCGTGCCTCGGGTGATCATCTTGTACACCTGAACATTCTTCGCCTGGCCGATGCGGTAGGCGCGGTCGGTGGCCTGGTTTTCCACCGCCGGGTTCCACCAACGGTCCATGTGGACGACCATGGAGGCGGCGGTGAGGTTCAACCCGGTGCCGCCAGCGCGCAGCGACAAGATCATGGCGCGGGGGCCGTTCGGGTCCTGGAAGTCATCGACCATATCGTCACGCTGCTTCTTGGACACCCCGCCGTGCAGGAACGGAATGGCCTGTCCCAGCCGGTCGCTCAGATATGGCTGGAGAATATCGCCGAAGGCCTTGTATTGGGTGAAGACGAGGACGCGCTGATCGGTGCGCACGGCGTCGTCGATAAGCTGCACGAGCTTTTCCACCTTGCCGGAACGGTGCTTGCCCTTGATGGTCACGGCTGAGCCGTCGCCCAGGAAGTGTGCGGGGTGGTTACAGATCTGCTTGATGCGCGTGATGGTCGACAGCACGAGTCCCTTGCGCGCCATGCCGGTGCGCTCCGCGAGCTCTTTTTTCATTGCCTCAACGAGCGCGGTGTAGATCGCGGCCTGCTCGTCAGTCATGTCGACGGTGACCACTTCCTCGCTCTTTTCCGGCAGGTCCGAAATGATCGCCGGATCCGTCTTCAGCCTGCGCAGCACGAACGGCGCGGTGAGTCGCTGGAGACGTTCCTGCATCTCGTCAGCCAGCTGCTCGTCCCGGCGCGACTCGATCGCTTTGGCGAAATGATTGCGGAAGAAGCTCTGCGAACCAAGAATGCCGGGGTTGACGAAGTCGAGGAGGCTGCGCAGCTCCGCCAGCCGGTTCTCCACGGGAGTGCCCGTCAGCGCGATGCGGTGACGGGCGCCAATCGCACGCACGCTTTGCGACGCCCGCGTGGACGCATTCTTGATCGCCTGCGCCTCATCGAGCACCACATGGTCCCAATCGATGCGCCCCAGCTGTTTGTAATCGCGGGAGACCACGCCGTAAGAGGTGATGAGCAGATCGAGCTTGTCGATCTCCTCGATCAAGGCATCACCCTTGAGGCGTCCTTGCCCGTGGTGGACGCCGACGCGCAGGCCCGGAACGAATCGCGCGGCCTCACGCGCCCAGTTCCCCACGACCGAGGTCGGAGCGACGACCAGCGTCGGACCTGTCCTTTCGTCCTTGTCTGCCTCGACCGCGAGCAGCGCGAGCAGCTGGAGCGTCTTGCCCAGGCCCATGTCATCGGCGAGAACAGCACCGAGCTGATTGCGGGACATAAAGTACAGCCAATCGACGCCGCGCCGCTGGTAATCGCGCAGCTCCACCGTCACCGTATCCGGGATGGGCTGGCGCTCCGGTGCAGGACGGTCCGTGCCGCCGATGAGCGCGTCCATCCACGCGGGCGAATCGACGTCGCCGGCGATCTCGAGCGCCCCGCCTTCGGATTCCGCCGCTGCCTCGAGCGCGAGCTGGCGCAATTCCTCTGCGGTGATGACGCCTTCGTCCACTTCCTTCTGCGAGAGGGACTCTATATATTTGCGCGACTTGGCCAACGACCGCGCATCCGCCATCACCCACTGGCCGCGCAGCTGGATCAACCCAGACTTGGAGTTGATCAGCAGGCGCATCTCTTCCTTGGTCAATTCGGTGTCACCGACTGAAAGCGACCAGTCGTAGGAGATCAGCTGGTCCACACCGAAGCGGCGGACCGTCGCCTCGTCCGCATGATCGTCGTTCGAGCCGACAGTGAGCTTCGCCCGCGTCTCCATCCGCTGCCACGACCGCGGCAGCATCACGGTGATGCCCTTCATTTGCAGCCGCGTCGCGTCACGAGCGACCAGCTGCATGAGCTCCTCGGTGTCTAGGTACGCGTCCCAGTCTCCGTCGCGGTTGGTCAGTGGAGTCTGCGGCAGCCGCGGGTGGCGCTCCGGGTCAACCAAGTCGGTGACTTCCACGGCGCGGCGCAGCTGTTCGCGCAGACTGGACAGGGTGGCTACATCCACCTCGTCTAAGTGAATCGGCTGCGGCGCATCCGTTCCGGCGCGGACCTGCGCACGCACCGGCCACTGCACCTTCGCCGGATCCAGCGGCGTGTTGTTGTCAGTGCCAGTGACATCGGCAAGCTCGCTCAACATCGCGCTGGCCGGGTCAGCATCCACCGCCATTGACACCGGGTCGGACGGTTCCTCCACGATGAAGACCAGCTGCACATTCACAGCGGTGATCGAGCCATTCCAGTGCGCGATCTGCTTGGACACGCTCGACCCGCCGCGGCGCAACGGCTGGGAGGTGAGCAGCGCTTCGGCGAAATCATGCCACGGATACGCGCGTTCCTGGTCCTTCAGATGCGCTAGGTGCGCGCTGGCGATCCAGTGGACGAGCGTGGTGGCCACGTCCTCACCCAGATTCATATTGTTCGCGGTGACCACGCCCGGAGCGGCCGCGATCATGGACGCCAGCCAACCGCGCTCCTCCAGCCCGGTTCCCAATTGCCACTCCGGGTACCACGCGCCGTCCGACGGGCGGACGCGGATGCTCACGCGCCCGGCGCGGACAAACCGCGTCAACCCCACATACAGGCGGATGATCCAGTACAGATCCGGGGCGATCGCTTGGCGTTGGGTGGCGGTGGCGGCGGGAGACGCGTCGTCGAGAAGCGAAATATTGCTCAAAAACGCGACTGTCTCTTCCGGCGAGAACGCCGCAGTCGGCGCGCGCAACTGGAGCTGCCGACCCCGCGGCGTTTGCAATGTGATCGCGTCGCGGCGGCGGAACTGCGAATCCTTCAGCATGTTCTCCACCATCGGCGGGAACGTGCCCGACGGGACCTGCGACGGCAGCAAAATCTTATGCCCGTCCACACGTTCAACCCACAGGTTGAGCCCCGTAGCGGGCAGCCACAGGCCGTGCAGAAGGAATTTAGGCATAACCTCTTTTCTACCACCGTTGGCGCACCGCACACTCTGGGCGAAAATGAGACCTATACCACCCTGTGTGCTCTCGTACGTTATCCTGACCGTTGCTTCTGAAAACCACGAGCCTTTAAAGCTACGGGCTTCTAGAACAAAGGAGATCTATGTCCGAGAACACATGGATGATCATTGCAGTGGTCATCTATTTCGGAATGATGCTCGCCATCGGTTATTACGGATGGCGCAAAACCACCAAGTACGGCGACTACGTCATCGGTGGCCGCGACCTTCCCGCTTTCGTCGCCGGCATTTCCGCCGGTGCCTCCGATATGTCCGGCTGGCTGCTGATGGGCCTGCCCGGTGCGCTATTCGTCTCCGGCATGAGTGAGCTGTGGATCGTCATCGGCCTGTTCCTCGGCGCCTTGGCTAACTGGCAGTGGGTCGCGCCCCGCATGCGCGCCTACTCCGAGGTAGCCAACAACTCGATCACGCTTCCGAGCTTCTTCGAGAACCGCACCCACGACCAGACACGCGCGCTGCGCATCATCGCAGCCGCCATCATCATCTTCTTCTTCACCTTCTACGTCTCCTCCGGCATGGTCGCCGGCGGACGCTACTTCGAGTCGACCTTCAAGGGCGACTACCTGTGGGGCATGCTCATCGTCGGCGCGATCACCGTCGTGTACACCTTCGTCGGCGGCTTCTTCGCCGTGTCCTACACCGATGTCGCGCAGGGCATCCTCATGTTCCTCGCACTCATGATCGTCCCGATCATGGCACTGTTCTCACTGGACAACGCCGGTGAGATCTTCAGCTACCCGCTGGATAACCCGTACGGCCCGCACGAAGAAGGCAACCCGACATTCTTCAACTTCTTCGCGGGCGTGTCCGCCGCCACCATCATTGGCAACCTGTCATGGGGCTTCGGCTACATGGGCCAGCCGCACATCGTCACCCGCTTCATGGCCCTGCGCAGCCCGTCCGAGGCACGCTCCGGCCGTAACGCCGGCATGATCTGGGTGGGCATCTGCTACATCGGCTCCGTGTTCACCGCCATCGTCGGTGCCTCCTACTTCGGCACCACCCAGCACTCCGTCACCGACCGCGAGGGCTTCGAGACGATCTTCCTGGACATGACCTACGTCCTGTTCCACCCGCTGTTCGCCGGTCTGGTGCTCACCGCTGTCCTAGCGGCGATCATGTCCACCATGTCTTCCCAGCTGCTGGTCACCTCCTCCGCCCTGATCGAGGACCTCTACCGCGGCTTTGCCAAGAAGGATCTGACCGGCCGGGGCCTGCTCATCGCGTCCCGCGGCATGGTCGTCCTGATCGCTGTCATCGCCGTCCTCATGGCGCTCAACCCGTCGGACACCATTCTCGGCCTGGTCGGCTTCGCATGGGCTGGCTTTGGTGCCGCGTTCGGCCCGGTCGTCGTCGCCTCCCTGTTCTGGCGCCGTTTGACCGCCCCGGGCGCCATGGCCTGCATGATCGTCGGCGCCCTGACCGTCCTGGTCTGGGGCTACCTCCCGGCGACCTCCGACCTGATCTACGAGATGGTTCCGGGCGTCCTGTTCGCCACCATCGCGATGGTCGTTGTCTCCCTGGCCACCAAGCCGAAGCCTGAGTCCGAGGCGGAATTCGACCGCGCCGGCGAGGTCTTCGACTACGCCATGGAGCACCCGGAGCAGAGCTTCGACGACGCGCTGGAGCACACCCCGCGCTAAGCATCTAGCTCCTCCCCGGCTCACATGAGCCGACGTTGCAAAGGGCGGGACGTACGGTTTCAACTCCGTGCGTCCCGCCTTTGTCATGCCGGCTGCGTTTGGGCCCCACTAAGCGATGGCCTCCTTCTTTGGACCCCACTATGCGATGCCGTTTCCAGGCGCAGCGCGACCTGGGGTTTTCGCGATCGCATAGTGGCATCGCATAGGGCACATCGCATAGTGCACCCCGCCCACGGAACCTCGGCGCGCCCGGGGCAGTCCAATAAGGCATGACCTTCTTCCGCGCATACCTCGCCGTCCTTACCACCATCACAGTCGCGGTCGTGCCGTTCCCCACGCCGCACTCGCTTTTCGACGTCCCCTCCCACCCCCAACCCCGCCACACCGTTCTCGGCTACGAGCGCGAATACTTCGGCGACGGCTGGGGCACGCAGCGCACCGGCTGCACCACCCGCGAGGCTGTCATGGCCAGCGCGTGGCAGGTCGATTCCTGTGCTCTGCCCTACCGTCAATGGGACATGTCCGCCGTCGCACCGTTCGACGACCCGTACACCGGCGCCCCACTCAACCCGTCCGAGGTGGAGATCGACCACATCATCCCCCTGCGCGCCGCGTGGGATTCCGGCGCCCACGCCTGGCCGGAGGACAAACGCATTGCCTTCGCCAACGACCCGCTCAACCTTGTGGTCACGTCCCGCACCGCGAACCAGTCCAAGTCCGATTCCCTTCCCAGCGAATGGGTGCCGCCGAAAAGGAATGTCCGCTGCGACTACGCCCGACGTATCGCGCTGATCGCACGCACTTATAGTCTTGCGCTCCCGAAACCGGACGTGCGCGCCATGCGCCGCCAATGTTCAGGTGTGCGTGGCCTTATAGATTCTTTCGTCCCAGCTGGGACAATTCCGTTGCATTCCGTAGAGTAAGGTGCCATGACAACATTTCTGCTTTTCCTGCACGTCGCCGCCGCTGTTCTTCTCATCGGCCCGGTGACCGTCGCCGTGTCCGCGTTCCCGAAGGCCGCTCAGAAGGCCGAGTCCGGTTCGGAAGAAGCTGTCGGCCGCGCTTCCTTCCTGCACAGCTTGTCCACCAAGTACGGTCTTATCTCCCTGCTGGTCCCGCTGCTTGGCGGTGGCCTGCTCGCGTTCGACTGGGAGACCCACAAGTCCAACTACTGGATGCACACCGCGATCGTACTCAGCGTCCTCGCCTGGATCTTCCTGTTCGCTATGGTCATCCCGCAGCAGCGCAAGATGATGGGCAGCCTCGGTGCCCTGCACCCGGCTGATGCCGACCCGCGCGATATTGCCACCAACTTCGATTCCGCCCGCGTCAAGGCAGCTGCCGGCGGCGGCATCTTCTCCCTGCTGTGGTTCCTCACGCTGATCCTCATGTTCCTGCCGACTCCGGCTTAAGACCAGCGGCATCTCGCCCCTCGGCGGTTTAGCGCTTAGTACAAGGCGCTAAACCACCGGGGGTTTCTTTCATTCTGGCTCTGGCGCCGGCAGCAGTGAGGGGAGCCGAGGCCAAGTCCCGCCTAGAAGAACCCGAGGATCTGCCCTGCCAAAGGCGCCGCAGCTGCGATGATCAGCAGCAGGTAGCCGATGATCGCGCCGGGGCTGAGCGCGCCGTTAGACGAGGAGCCCGTGGCGCTGGCGTTCTGCGGGGAGTCAAGAGGGTAGCCCTCATAGGCCGACGCGGTCGGGCCGGGTGTGCCGGTGGGCAAGAAGATAGAGGTGTCGTCGATAGGCACGACGCCCGGATTCGTGCGCTCGGCGAGGTAACGGGTCAAAGCCCAGTTCTTGAAGGACTGGAACGTGTTGGTCGGGCCGTCCTCGGGGAACGTGGCGCGTAGGAATCGCGCGTGGACTTTCTCACCGCCGTCGCGCGGGGAATGCAGCTTCGGGTTCAAATGGCCGGACATGACGCCGACCATCCCGCGGCCGGGAATGAACACGGGGCCACCGGAATCACCCTTCTGCCCCGTGACGCCGATGGCGAAGAGCTCATGGCCGAAATCGGCGGCGGCGCGCCCGCAATGGGAACCGAGGGTGCCGCGGTGCGTGGTGGCGCCGTGGAAGCAGACCTTCTCGCCGGGGCGGACCTCCGACGGACGGATCAGGGGGTCGCCTGTGATGTTATTCGGGGCGAGACGCACGTTGTCGTTCCACTCGATATAGCCCCAGTCATTCGGCGACTGCAGGTCCGAATACAGCGGTGAAATGCGCAGATGACCAAGCACAGGCGAGCGCTTGGTGTAATCCGATGGATCGACTAAGCGCACCCCCGCACCGTCAGCACCGCAGTGCGCGGCTGTGAAGCTGCGCTGGTTGTCGGCATCGTTGTAGCCAATCGTGCACAGGCTGTCCGTGTCGTCCACGACGAACGGCATGCCCTGGTACACAGCCGATGGCACCGCCGCCGAGGCAGGCGCGACGCCGCCGGCAACCACACCAGCGGCAGCTACACCCGCGCACGCGAGCGCGGCGCCTGCAGTCAGCGCAGCAGAACGCGCCCGCAACGCAACGCGCTGCAGGCGTGTTGGGAGTGCATCCGGTGCGGACTGCATGACACCTACTGCCCCACGGATTCCGGCCTAGTCGCGCCAGCCGCGGTCGCGGCCGCCTCGTCCACCACGGTCATCGCGGTCACGGCCACCACGGCCACGTCCTCCACCGCGGCCGCCGCGGTAGCCGCGGTCGCGGTCGTCGTCACGCTTGCGGTAGCCGCCGCGTCCACCACGGCCGCGCGGCGGTGCACCGGTGTCGCGCTGGATATTGATCAGCTGGCCGGAGATGCGCGTGTCGGTGAGGCGGTCGAGGACAGCCGGGTCGAGATTCTTCGGCAGCTCGACAAGCGTGAAGTCGCCGCCGATGGTGATGCGGCCGAAGTCACGGTTAGTCAGGCCACCCTCGTTCGCCAGCGCGCCGACGATGGCGCCCGGGCGGACGTGCTGGCGCTTGCCCACGTCGAGACGATAGGTGTCGAAGTTCGGATCGTCGTTCTGGAAACGGTTGCGCCCACCACGGTCATCGCGGTCACGACGGCCACGGCCACCACGGTCACGGCGGTCATCGCGGTCCCAACGGTCGCGGTCGCGACGATCGCGCTTGTCCTTCGGCGGCTCCTTCATCAGGAATTCGTCACCGGAGGTCTGGGCTGCAAGCGCGGCGGCGATATCTTCCATCGGCACGTCGTGATCGGCGGAGTAGCTGCGCACCAGGCTGCGGAAGAGATCCATCTGGTCGTTCTCGAGCGACTCGGTAATCGAATCGGAGAACTTGGCCATGCGGGAGACATTGACCTCGTCCACGGTGGGCAGGTCCATCTCCTCGATCTTGGCGCCGGTGACCTTCTCGATGGAACGGAGCATGCGGCGCTCGCGCGGGGTGACGAACAGGATCGCCTCGCCCGTTCGGCCGGCACGGCCAGTTCGTCCGATGCGGTGGACGTAGCTTTCCGTGTCGTTCGGAATGTCGTAGTTGAGCACGTGCGAAATGCGCTCAACATCCAGTCCGCGTGCGGCGACGTCGGTGGCGACGAGGATGTCCAAGCGCCCGTCGCGAAGCTGGTCGACCGTGCGCTCGCGCTGCTGCTGGGCAATGTCACCGTTGATCGCGGCGGCGGAGAATCCGCGCGCGCGGAGCTTCTCGGCGATCTCTTCCGTCTCGTGCTTGGTGCGCACGAAGACGATCATGCCGTCGAATTCGGTGACCTCGAGGATGCGCGTGATCGCGTCGAGCTTGTTGCGGTGCGCGGTGAACAGGTAGCGCTGGGTGATATTCGTGTTCGTGCGCGTCTCGGACTTGACCGTGACCTCAGCCGGGTCGTTCAAATACTGCTTGGAGATGCGGCGGATGCCGTTCGGCATCGTCGCGGAAAACAGCGCGACCTGCTTGTCGTCCGGGGTGTCCTCGAGGATGCGCTCGACGTCTTCCTGGAAGCCCATGTTGAGCATCTCGTCCGCCTCGTCGAGCACGAGGAAGCGCAGGTCGGAGATGTCCAGCGAGCCCTTCTCCAGGTGGTCGATGACACGGCCCGGGGTACCCACGATGACCTGCGCGCCCCGGCGCAGACCGGACAGCTGAATGCCGTATGCCTGACCGCCGTAGATCGGCAGGACCGAGATACCGCCCAGGTGGTCGGCGAAGGACTGGAAGGAATCAGACACCTGCAGCGCCAGCTCACGCGTCGGCGCGAGCACGAGCGCCTGCGGGTGGCGCGCCTTCTTGTCGATCTGGGCGAGCACCGGCAGCGCGAACGCCGCCGTCTTGCCCGTACCCGTCTGCGCGAGACCGACCACATCGCGGCCTTCCATCAGCAGCGGGATCGTCTGCGCCTGGATCGGCGACGGCTCCTCGAAGCCGACTTTGCGGATCGCGGCCAGCAAATCATCCGGCAGATCAAGTGCGTCGAAGCCAGTGCTTATCGACGCCTTCTCTGCCCTCTTTCCGCCGTTATCCTCAGCGGAATCCTCGTTCACATTCTCGTTGTTGTTCTGCTCCGCAGCTTCGTCTGCGGCCCCTGTTTCGTTCACGTTCCCATTCTTATCTGCAGTGCCTGCAGCGTCCGAAACACTTGCTGTTTCGCCCTGCGTCTGCGCCTCGGGGCCAGACGGCACCTGATCTGCATTCAGATCGTCGGTGTTTTCCGTCTCAGCCGGGGTATTCGCCTGCTGTTCTTCAGCGGCGTTGTCATCAATACTCATCACCGCCAAAGCCTACCGTCAACGCGGGCTGTATAGCTATTTACTGCGAGTACAGCGCTGCCGGGCACACCTAGACACCCCCACGCTACTGACCGCGACCGACCACGGTCACGCCCTGAAGTTCCTAACGCTGCGGCGGCTGGTTCGTCCCCGGCCCCTGCGTGCCGTATGGGTTCTGGTCCCAGTAAGAAGCGGGTCTCCCCTGCCCGCCCGGCGCGCCCGGTCCACCTGGCGCCCCGGGACCACCCATTGCACCTGGACCACCCGGATGGTCCGGCCGGCCCTGCTGGGAGAAATCGTCCACGAAATTGACCGTCTCACGAATGCGCTGCCGCTCTCGGTGGCGGCCGACCAGCGCGAGAATAACCCCCAATGCGAACAGGAAGAATGCGGCGATGCCGCCGAAGATTCCGCCGAAAATACCGAGCAGACCGGAGCCGATCTTGTCGACGTCCTCTTTGTTCGCCACCATCACGTCGCGATCACACGAGAAGGAGTACTCGCCTTCATCCTTGGAAACAATCTTCATTTTGGAGAACCATGCTTCTTCACCCTCACCCAGCGTGACCGACGTAGCGGTGATCTCGGTGTCAATCTCGTCGCCGGACGGTGAAGAAATAGTGCATTCGGGAAAACCTGTTCCTTCGCCCCGGCCAAAGAGCCGGTATTCCGTCTCCGCGGCAAGGTTCGCCGTGCCATCCCCACCACTGATCTCGATTTTCGGCGTGTCCATGAGCTTCTTCATGCCGCCGCCTCCGACGACCACGCCGAAAACAATCGCTGTGATCAAGGCGATCACACCGATGACCGTGATGACTATGCCTGCCTTCTTCATTTCTGCGCCTTCCTCAACTCACCCAGTACCCACACTGCATGCACCACCTGGCACGCCATGCTGTGTACGTCGGGGATGCACGGCGCAGGAGCTTGTCTATAGATTAACCGTGATGTCCGTCACACGCAGGGCCTTCGCCGATCACCCTGCCCGCGGCAGCGCTTGAACTCACACCACCAGCGCACCGCCTAGACTGAATGCTCATGCAGACCTCCCGCCGACTTCGTTCCGCCGCCGTTCTCCTCGCCGCTTCCGCGTTCGCCCTCGCCGGTTGCTCCGAGACCCAGGACGAGCTCGCCGAGCCCGCACTCACCACCGTGGAGACCTCCCCGGCCGAAGAACAGGCAGAAACCACTGAAGCCGAGCAGCCCTCCTCCGAGAAGAAGGAGGAGAAGCCCACGACGAAGAAGGACGACGGCAAGGACGAGGACAAGAACAAGGACGAAAAGGAAGAGAAGAAGGCAGACGAGCCCGCCGAAGATCGCTCCAACGTCGCCGCCGGCACCGTCTGTGGCGAGGTGACGTCCCTGGGCGACGGCAGTGCCTTGTCAGTCGCCGCTCTCGACGACGGCCTCGACTGCGACGAGGCCATGGAGGTCTTCACCGACTACATGTCCGACTCCCCCTCCGGCACCCCGCCGCAGGGTTCCGGCGCATTCTGGACCGCACCGAACGGCTGGTTCTGCGGCGGCAACAACTTCCTCTTCCCCGGCGACGAGGACCAGAAATTCAACAAATACCCCTCCTGCGGCCCGCAGGACAGCTCCAAGTCCGTCGTCGCGATTCCCGCTGCGCGCATCAGCGAGCTGCCGGTTTAGCCCCCAACACAAAAACCACGAACAGCCGCGCCATGGCTGAACCGATCATCTGCATCAACCAGCGCAGGTACCCGGCGTTCCACATCGCGGCGCCGGGTGGACGGAACGGACGGTGCGGTTTGGGTCAACGCTGCCCGTAGATTTTGCGATCATCGAACTTGTGATGACGACACGCGATGCATACGATCCTGATCCGAAAATTCTTGAATTCAAGGCGGATTTGTTCAGGATCTGTACGGGGCTAGCGAACATCGCGAATGAGATTGGCAGGTTGCCACCGGCGTGGAACGCCGCCATCGTCGAGCAGGTCAAAGGAAAGCTAAATAAAGCTGTAGAGAATGTTGCTCGTCTACCAGATGAGCTGGCGCACGGTCTCCTTCAGGTAGCGGGAGCGCATGTCCATACCATCGGACGGCTAATGCAAGATAAATTAACTTCCCCGGCTACAGTCGCACCGCTGGCACGAAGCGCTTTGGAGTACTCTGCGCTTCTGATGTTTTTGAACCGGGAAGAGGAAGCCCACGTTCGAACAGTCCGCAATGCGCGGGCCCTTCGCATCGGAATGAAAATCGATGGTGCCCACAGGCAGGATGGGCTTGATGAAATCTATGCAAACCTAAACACGGTCGTGCGTTCATACACCAAAAAACACACCGTCCCGGATCTAAAACACGATGAGATTGGCTTCGGGAAGATTGTCGAAGTTACGCTGGGCGATTTAATTGGACCCGGGATCTATGATCAACTGTGCAGCTATACTCACCACAACACTTGGAAAGCGCTCCAACAAGCGATCCTCGCCGACATCAAGCCGATTGAACTTGAGCTTGACTCGCTCCTCTTTGCTTATAAGGCTTCCCTCGCGCTTGTAGCTGCAACTCTCACGATTCTGCCCTACCGCGACGGTGACGCGTCTGTGGAATGGCACGAAGCTCTCGATCTCACGACTTCCGAACTTCTACATCTCGGTAAGCTAATGGGCTCATACTCGCCGAGCGCATAATTGGATCGTAGTGATAACAAGGCACAGAAAGCTGAGCAGATAGTAGTCTCGACGAGACATAAATCGACGCGCAGGTCTGGCCTGCTTCATTGCTCATCTAGTCCGGATACAAATGAAACGCTCAAGCCCGATCCTCGGCGATACAACTTTCAACCCATCATATAGAACACATGTACTATGGGATCAATCTTCAAGTCGAGACCATCGCCTAGAGTGACGGACAAAGATCTAGGGTTAACAGCGAATTCTTCCTAGAGCGAGAAATCGACTAGCAAACAAGTTACAAAGGTTGCGGAGAGGGCAAAGACAAGATGGAGTCAAGAAAAACTCTTACATCCTTGGAGATTTGCGCAGGAGCCGGCGGACAGGCTCTAGGCCTTGAGAGGGCCGGATTTCAACATGCAGCCGTTGTAGAAATCGATAATTGGGCATGCGAGACGCTCCGTAGCAATCGGGGCCAGTCCAGCGGAGAGCACCATTGGCCTGTTCACGAAGTAGACGTACATGATTTCGATGGAAAACCGTGGAGAGGTCAAATTGATCTTCTCGCCGGTGGCGTGCCGTGCCCACCTTTCTCAATCGCAGGAAAACAACTCGGCTCCGACGACGAACGAGATCTTTTTCCACAAGCTCTTCGACTCGTCAGCGAAATAAATCCACGCGCAGTGCTGCTTGAAAACGTGAAAGGACTGGGCCAGAAGCGTTTTGATTCTTATCGAGCTCAGATCATCGAGGCCTTAGACGCAATGGGATACACGGTCTTCTGGAAGCTTATTCAAGCGGTCGACCATGGCGTCCCTCAGCTGAGGCCACGATTCATCTTGGTGGCACTCAAGAATCAATATGCCAAGTACTTTTCCTGGCCCGAACCTCAAGAAAAAATCGTGACTGTAGGCGAAGCTCTTCACCATCTGATGGCTAAGAACGGATGGCAAGGTGCCGATGCTTGGGCAGAACAAGCTAACACCGTCGCGCCGACGTTGGTTGGCGGCTCGAAAAAACACGGTGGTGCAGATGTGGGGCCGACACGAGCGAGAGAGGCCTGGAAGCTCCTCGGCGTTAAAGGATCTTCAATCGCCGAAGAATCGCCTTCATCTGATTTCCCTATCGGTGACCCTGACAACCTCCCTCGCCTAACAGTACCCATGGGCGGAGTTATCCAAGGGTTTCCTGAAGAGTGGATCTGGGCTGGCGGAAAAACGGCACAATGGCGACAGGTAGGTAATGCTTTTCCGCCTCCTGTCGCAGAGGCTATCGGCCGTTCTATCGTGAACGCTCTGGAGAAGGCTCCAATCACTGAAGGAAGTGCTGCGAGCGCTGAAAATCGTAAAATGCAACTCGTAGGCTAGTTTTCAAACAGTGACCATCTTTTTGTCTTACCCTGCCGAGCATGAACACACCTGACGAAAACACGCGCGCTCTCGTCGACCTCTTTCTCCAAAGAGACCCTACTGGCGATGAAATGGGGAGAATTTTTCGCGAGACCTTTGATCAAGCCTACGACGGACAGCACACGGGCAGATTTCGGCCAGAAGAACTAAGTAAGACAGAACTCGCGCACATAGGTTCTCTCGTCGAAATTAACATTCGCCGCCATTTCGCAGACATCATAAGCGATGGCGCAAAAATGGACTACCGAATCGCCGACCTCGAAGTGGACTGCAAGTACTCTAAGAATCCTTTTGGCTGGATGATCCCGCTTGAAACTGTTGGCAATTATGCAATGCTTTGCCATGCGAACGAGGTTACTTCCAAATTCCGAGTCGGGTTCGTGCACGTTACGGATCAAATCTTGAATACTGGCGGCAACCGTGATCGCAAGCGAACGATCAGCGCAGAGGGGCGCAAACAAATCAAATGGGCGTGGTTCGACGAGCCGTACCCTAACAATGTACTTCTGCATTTGCGGCCCGAGATGGCTGAATTCGTAATGGAAAGCAAGTCCGGCCAAGCACGGATTAACAACCTATTCCGTGCTGTACAGAATCAAATCATTCCACGCGGGATCATCTACACAGTTGCCCAGCAAAAAGACCCGATGAAACGAATTCGATACAACGGTGGTTCTAGGTCTGCCCTTCTTCCTGAGGGGATTCTGATTCTTGGAGACTATAAACGCCACACTCGGATCGCTGCAGATCTGGGCCTTCCGATGCCAAAAGACGGAGATACGATAGCCGTCCGTGTCGCTGAGACCAGCCCCTCTTTCGACGGCCCCGTTTCTGAAATCGACGGGAGATTCTGGAGGATTGCCACAGCCGAGGACCCGCACCAAGATGCTCCGGTCATACCCGAGAAATAATCTAATTTTAGAATCGAATTGATGGTTGCGAGATTTTACGCTTCCTTCTCGTTCGTATTCACAGGGATCGTGATCCCCCTTGAAAGTCTTTAATACCGGGAGCGTTTGAACTCAAACTAATCCTCCGCCCGCAGGTGCCGGAGCTTCTCCAGGGCAGCGTCGCCGGCGGCGATGCGGGAGAGGATGTGGCAGGCGTCGTCGAAAAGCGTCCATGCGTGTTCGATGGTGGCGGTGTCTGTGTGGGTGATGATGGCGGCGTTGGGGTCGCGCTCCCAGAAGTCCTTCGTGTCGGCGACGGAGGTGCCGCGGGTGAGCTCGCTTTCGGCTTCGATGTCGATGGTGGTGAGCTGGGGTTCGGGTGCGACCGCGCCGGTGGCGGTGAGCACGGTGAACAGGTCGTGGATCTGGGCCTGGTAGCCCTCCCCCATCTCCTCATGGAATTCGAAGTAGAAGCGGGTGATGGGGTCAAGCTGTTCGGTGATGGGGGCGGTGCCGAGGGTGTGTGTGATGCGGCCGAGGCGCTCGGGGGTGAGGAGCATCTGCTCTGTGGCGTTGAGGGGGCACACGGTGATCGGTGCAGGGGCGTTCGCGAAGACCTCCTTGGCGGCGTGGGGGTCGACCCAGAAATTCCACTCGGCGGTGGGCGTGGTGTTGCCGGGGTAATTGAAAGCCCCGCCCATGACGGTGATGTGGCGCAGCTTCGCGTAATGGTCCGGGTGGAGGCGGCGGAAGGCGGCGAGGTTGGTCATGGGGCCGGTGACAATCAGGTGGAGGTCGTCGGTGCCGCGGTCGATCGCGTCGATCCATAAGGTGTCCCAGTCATGCTCAACGTGGCGGTCGGGGGCGTGCGCATAGCCCATGCCGGTGTCGCCGTGGGTCTCCGGGGTGGTGACAAGCTCCCACTCGAGGGGTTCGGGGACGCCGGCGGCGAGCGGGATGATGGGCAGGCCGCACAGGGTGAGGATCCAGGCAGCATTGCGCGCGCACTGGTCGGCGTCCACGTTGCCGCTGGTGGTAGTCACGCACTCAAGCTCGTGTGTGCCGGCGTGCGCGGCGGCCGCGAGGTAGATCAACGCGTAGGTGTCGTCCACGCCCGGGTCGCAGTCGTAGATAATGCGCATTAGTGCTCCTTCGCGGGGGTTGGTGTGGTTGTCCGGTTCGGACGGGTCTCCTGCCCCATAATCGCCCAGACGGTGAAGGCGCACGCAGCGATCGCGCCGCACACGGCGAAGGCGACGGGGAATCCGTGGGACTGCGCCAGCGCACCGATCACAATCGGGCCGAGAACCTGGCCGGCATCGCCGCACATCTGGAACAACGACAGTGCCTTACCGCCGGAGCGGTCGTTGCCGATGATGTCCGCCAAAGTCGCCTGCTGGCTCGGCACGAGCAGGCCGCCGCCGACGCCGGCAAGAGCAGATAGTGCGATCAGCGGCCAGAAGCTCGTGGCGAAACCGAGGGTCGCCGTCGCGACAACGGTGGTTGCCAGGCCGGTGAGGATCATGGGCTTGCGGCCGATGTCGTCTGCAAGCCTGCCGGAGAACTGCAGCGTCACCGCGTTACCAGCGGCGAACGCCGCGAGCGCAAGCCCAGCCATCGCACCGCCGTGCGCAAACACGGATGCCGCGAACAGCGGGAGGATCGCCACGCGCACGCCCATATTTACCCAGCCTTGAGAGAACATCGACGCGAGCAAACTCCGGTAGCTGGGGTGGCTAAGCGCCTCATCGAGACGCATCGGCGGACGCGTGGCGCGGTCGACGTCGTTGTCCGACTTGGGCAGCTTCGCCCACACCACGAACGCGGCCAGGCCCACGCCGATCCCGTAAATCACGAACGGCCAGCGCATGCCCAGAAACGACAGGCCCGCGCCGGCGATCGGCCCGATGATATTGCCCAGCAGGAATGCCGTCGCATACGTCGAACTTGCCCGACCACGAATCTGCGGCGGCGCGACTTTCACAATCAGCGCCTGCGCCGAGATCGTGAACATCGTCGACCCCAGACCAGCCAGAAAACGCAGCACCATCATGTGCCAATATTCCTGCGCGATAGCGACCAAACCAGTGGTCACCGCAACAATGACAAGGCCGGAGAGGTAGATCTTCCGCGAGCCGAGCTTATCGACGAGCCGTCCCGCCCCCGGCGCCCCCACCAGCCGTGCTGCCGAGAACACCGACACCACGGCCGCTGCCGCCGCCATAGAGACACCGAAGCTCTCCGCGAACTGAGGGATGATCGGCGCGATCAGTCCGTAGCCGAGCGCGATGAGGAATGCCGCGGACACGAGCACCCAGATCTCCTGCGGGATCGGCGGCACCGGTCCGCGCGCGGCCTTCGCTTCCGCGCGGGCATGCCGATGTGCAGCCCAACGGCTGGTCTTAGAGGGGGTTGTCATAGCGCCCAACAGGCTACCCGTTTCGGCCTTTAAAGCCACGTCGCGCTTAGTTTTGCAACACGTGTTCGAAATAGTGTTCGAATGAGTGTGCGGTTGTGTCCGTCTCGCTTCGTAATTTGTGAGCCATGACGAACACACGAGAACTTGCCCAGCAAATCCGCTCCACCCACTCCGATGCCCTCAACCGCTTCGAGGCAGTGATCCACCACCCGCGCTCACTCGCACGCCCCACTCCCGCTTGGCGGCCACCGACACGGGAGCTGCCACGCATCGGCCACGGACCACAGCTCAAGGCGGCGGTCACCCGCCGCCGTGTTGGACCCCGCGCGCAAGCCCGCATCAAGGGCTTCGGTGAATCCCACGTCCCCGCTTATCTGATTGAGGTCCGCTTCACCGATGTCACCGGCATCACCGTCGACCGCGACCTCGCCGAGGCCTGGGTCCGCGCCCTCGTTCCGTCGTCCATGGCCGGCGCCGTCCACGAGGTCTACTCCCCGACCGGCACTACATTCGTCTGGCTCGTCGACGGGACCTTCACGCCCGTCTACTCCCCCGCCTCCATGTTTGAGGGACTAGCAGCCGCTTAGTCCTCGTCGTCGGTGTCGTCGTCTTCGTCCTCTTCGTCGCCTTCGTCTTCTTCGTCGTCCTCATCATCGTCGAGGTCGTAGTCGTCGAAGTCGTCCTCGTCGTCATCATCGTCGAGGTCATCGAGGTCGTCCTCGGTGTCCTCGTCGGCGTCATCGTCATCGTCCGGGTCATCGGCGCCGAAGATGTCGTAGACATCGGGCTCGTCGAAGTCTTCGTCGTCGAACGGGAGGAGCTGGGACTCCCAGTCCTCGGCGTGGTCGGCGGCGAGAGACAGGACATCGAAGAGGCGGTCGAAGTCGAAAAAGACACCGAGGTCGAGGGTCTCCACTTCGGCGACGGCCTCCGCGTGAAGGCTGGCGAAGAGGCGCTCGCGGTCTTCGTCGGTCAGCTCGGCGTCGCCGTCGGATTCCCACAGCTCGCCGATCGCGTCGTCCAGCAGGTCGTCGTAGGACTCCGGCAGCGCGATGAAGGTGACTGCCGCGCACGGGGTGCCGTCCTGCAGTTCCACCTGGACCTGCAGCTCAGCATTGTCGCCTACTTCGGCGCGGACCAGATTCGGGTCGACCGGGTCCTGGAAGAAGTCAAGGTCGCCGATGCGCTCGTCGGTGCCCTCCAGCAGGTCGCTGAGCACCGTGATCACCTGGTCGGTGGCCATGTGCTTCACCGCGGTCTGCACGGCGTCTTCCACCGAGAACACGACGGAGACGAGTACGGTCTCGAATTCATCGTCGTCCTCGTCGACGTCGGCGGCGGCGATGTACACATTCGCAGCGGGAAGAAGCGGATCGATCTCCACAAAGTGGATCTCCACATCCGAGGTGATTGGCACGAACATCGTGTCGTCGTGCACGCGCGACTCGATCCCTTCACGGTCGAGGCCTGCGGCGATGTCCTCGAAAAAGCTCATGACGACAGCTCCCTCCTGCTGGATTTTTAAGACGCGTTCCGCCTGGCCGACCCCAGCCTAGCCAGGTTCCCCCGACACCGCACCGGATCAACGAGGATTGCACGTACTAATGCCTTCATGGGCTCGCCGCGCGCAATGGAGTCAGAGCACGTCATCGGGTTCGAGACCGAGGAAATCGGTGACGCTTTCAAGCACCTCCGGGCGGCCGGTGCCCCAACTGGTGAATTTGAAGCCCTCCCACGCGCGGCGTTTCTCCGCCTTCGGGTCACGCACCACCTTCGGATCGGCGCTGATCACGGCGGTGGCGCGGCCCGGGGCGTCCTCGGAGCGGAAACCGTAGACCGGCCATTCGTCGCCGACCTGCCCAGTGTGGAAGAACGAGCCCCAGTTGCGCTGCATCATCTCGCTGACTGTCTCGAAATCGCTTTGGGGGCCGAGGCGCTGCAAAATTCCGGCGGGGCTGGAATACGGTTCGCCGAAGACTGCCTCCAAGTCGGCGGTGTGCACGGCCCCGATGCCGAGGCGCTTGACTGCTGGGGCGGCGTGGTCGAAGTGGTACATCCACACATCAGCGACGTGGCGGTGCTCCGTAGCCAGGCGCACCGATGGTGCCCAGAAGACGGCATCGGCGATGAGCTCCGCAAAATCGGAACGGGTCTGCGCGCCGTTGTACGCCTCCAGGATCGCGTCGGCATGCCCCGGATCGAATACCTCGAGCAGGCGGCGCGCGGCGCGTTCTCGGGAACGGTTGAACACGTACATCGCCTTGGTGAAGCTGGCCTCGCCAGAATTCGACCCGATGATGAGCGGCACCGGTGCTTCCTCATTGGCCGTGAACACGTCGATCGGGTGTGCGGGCAGCACCTCACCATCGACGGTGGGCATGAACGCGAGGTTCAGATACGGCAGCTCACCACTGCGGATGAGCAGCGAATTGCCCACACGGACAAGCTCTTCACCGTCGACCTCACGCAGGTCTTGGAGGGTGGAGAGGCGGGACAGGCCCATGCCGTCGAGAAGCTTGCGCACCCACATTGCCGCCTGGATGCGAGTGTGGACCGCGGCGGCGGGCGCGGATTGCGCGACGGCGCCGTGGAACAGCCCGCGTGCCGGAGGCGAGGACATCAGCGTGGTCACGGAAGCCGCGCCCGCAGATTCGCCCATGATGGTCACGCGCTCAGGGTCGCCGCCGAAGCCAGCGATATTCTCGCGCACCCACTGAAGCGCGAGAATCTGGTCCATCGTCCCCGGATTAGCCACGCAATCGGCGCCCAGCGAGCGCAGGTCCAGGTAGCCGAGCACGCCGAGGCGGAAATTGATCGACACGTAGACGATGTCTGTGGCCTTCGCGAACCGGTGTCCCTGCAGCACCTTCTCGTGCGAGGAGCCAGTCAGAAATGTCCCGCCGTGCATGTACACCACGACCGGGAGCTCGTCGTCGGTGTCGGGGCGCACGATGTCGAGCACCAGGCAATCCTCCGTGCCTTTGACTCGGTCATTCCAGCCGTACGTGCCCTGCATCGCCGGGTGTGCGAACCTGCTCGCATCGTGCTCGCCGTCCCACGGCTCGGGCGGATGCGGGGCGCGGAAACGCGCGTCCCCACCCGTGGGCGCACCGAACGGCACGCCGCGCCATGTGCGCATGCCCGTCGTCGGGTCCACAATGCCGCGGACGAGTCCAGCGGTGGTGCGCACGACGGGTTCGGTGACCATGCCTTGCCACTGTAGCCATGCCAGCGCGTACGGGCAGACGCTTGACGACGACCCACCCCGTCCTCCTATAAATTGGTGTGCATTGGCTTTCACGGGCCAGACGACACTGCACCCCAGCGCCTGCCCACCATGCAGGCGCGAACAAAGGAGATGCCACACCATGGCCCTGTTCAAGAAAGACAAGAAGAACCAGCCGGCTGCTACGCCGACTGAGCTGGACGCGAAGACCATCGAGCAGAACGCGAACCTGTGGGGCCGTTCGTTCATCCGCGGTCTGGACCGCGCTGTGCGCCTGCAATCCGGTGTGATCCGCGCCTACGTCGACCACCTGCGCCGCTCGAATCCGGAGGCCTCCCCCGCTGAGATCCAGGCGATGATGGACAAACACTTCATGTACGCCGCCTCCGGCACCGGTGCTGGAGCTGGTGGCGCTGCTGCTATCCCGGGCATCGGTTTCTTCACCGGTGCCGCCGCGGTCGCCGGCGAATCCCTCGTATTCGTGGATCTGGCAGCCGTCTACACCGTCGGCTCCGCCTACCTCCGCGGCGTGGACATCTCGGATGCGGAGCGCCGCCGCGCCATCGTTTTGATGGTGCTGTCGGGTTCGCAGGGCGCGGCGATCGTCGATACGCTCATGGGCCCCGATGCCCAGAAGGTCCCCTCCATTGCGACGGTGTCCAAATTCTCCGGCCCGACCTTGAGCCAGGCCAACAGCCTGCTCACCCGCCAGCTACAGAAGTCCATGAAAAAGCGTCTGCGCCGCATGTGGCTGGGCAAGCTCATGCCGCTGGGCATCGGCGCCGTCGCCGGCACCATGGCCAACCGTGCCCTGGCGAGGAAGGTCATTGAGGGCCTCGTCCCCAACCTCGGCCAGCCGCCCGCTGAATTCACCAATGAGCTGCCTGCGAAGTCCGAGGCGGAAGACGAGATCGACAAGGCCGAGAAGAACAAGAAATTCCGCGTCAAGGCCCTCGTCGACGTGTTCAGTCGCTTCCGCGACAGTGACAAGGACAGCGACAAAGACAGCGACGACCGCGAGGCCGACAAGGACGAGGCAGCCGCGGCAGCAGCAGCCGACGCCGCATCATCGAAGCGCTAGCGGGGAGAAGCCGGGATCACACAGTCAGACAGACGGGAGCGGGCGGGGGTCGTCGATAAGCTGCGCGGGCATCTGCTCACCCGGTCGCTGAACGCGAACCGTGGCTTTGCGGCGCTCACCCTGGTCACAGCGGTGCTGGCGGCAGTGCTGCAAACGACGCTGCCGGGGCTGACCGGCACCGCCGTCGACGTCGCCACTGGCACGCGCGACGGTTCCGTTACGTCAATCGCGTGGGCGATGGCTGGCATCGCCGTCGCCCAATTCGCCTTCCAAGTCCTGCGCCGCTGGGCCGCCGGCAACCTGGCCACGCGCTCACAGCACTACGTGCGCGTGGAGCTTTTGAAAACGCTGCACCGCCTCGACGGGCCAGGCCAAGACCACATCGTCACCGGGCAGATCGTCTCGCGCTCCATTACGGATCTGGGTCAGCTGTTCTCCGTTCTGGCGCTGAGCCCCATGGCGTTTTCGCGCCTGGTCCAGCTAATCCTCACCGTCGCCGTCATGGCCTGGGTGGACCTGCCCCTGACACTTATGGCCCTGGCGTTTTTGCCAGTCATCGTGTGGGTGGCCAACCGCTCGCGCCGCTCGATGTACGCCGCCACGTGGGCGAATCAGCAGACCGCAGCCGATCTGACCAGCCACGTCGAGCAGACTGTCTCCGGTGTGCGCGTGGTCAAGGCCTTCGGGCGGGAAGACCACGAAATCGATGTCCTCGATGGACTCGCGCGGCGCCTCTACGCCGTGAAAATGCGCGCGGCGAAGCTCACCGCCTCCTTCCAGCCCGCGCTGAGCCAGCTACCGAACCTCGCACTCGTTGTCACGATCGTCGCCGGCGGCATCATCGCGCTAAACGGCGGCATGACCGTCGGTGGCTTCGTCGCATTCACCGCGTATCTCAGCTCGCTGACGTCGCTGATGTCCATGCTGGCGAACACGTACGTCACGCTCCAGATGGGCATGAGCGGCATCGACCGGCTCGACGAGGTCTTGCAGCTCGCGCCCGAGCGCCCCGACCCCGCAACCCCGCGCGCGCTGCCCGAGGGCCCCGTCGGCATCGCATTCAACGACGTCACATTCACTGCCGACGGCCGGCGCGTCCTCGACGGTTTCGATCTCACCGTCGCGCCGGGCGAGCAAGTCGCGCTCGTAGGGCCAGCAGGTTCCGGCAAGTCGATGGCCGTGCAGCTCGCCGGGGCGCTCTACACCCCCGAGGGCGGGCACCTCGCGCTCGTCACGCCCGACGGCCAGATCCCGTACAGCAAGCTCACCCACGCCGACATCCGCAGCGCCGTCACGTGCGTTTTCGACGAAGCTTTCCTGTTCTCACTGTCCATCCGCGACAACATCGCCATGGGCGCCGACGTCACCGACGCCGAGATCGCCCACGCCGCGCGCATGGCCTGCGCCGACGAATTCATCAGCCAGCTTCCCGACGGCTACGGCACCGTCGTCGGCGAACGCGGCCTCACGCTATCCGGCGGCCAGCGCCAACGCATCGCGCTCGCCCGCGCACTCCTGTCGCGCCCGCGCGTCCTCATCCTCGACGACGCCACCTCCGCCATCGACGCCGCGACCGAAGCAGACATCCTCGCCAACCTGCGCGATAACCTCCCCGGCGTCACCATCATCGCCGTCGCGCACCGCCAATCCACGGTCGAGCACACCGAACGCGTCATCATCGTGGACCACGGCACATCGCTTATCGACGCTCCCCTCACCCCCGTCCTTACCCACCCCTCCTACACGGCCCTCATGGCCCCCGGCGACACCACTTCCGACTCCCCTCCTCCCGCCGATCCCTCCCATGACCAGCTGTGGCCCGACCTGCCCGACTCCTCGCCTCACGAGCACGTTCTCACCTCCTCCGGCACAGGTGGCGGCGGCGGTGGCGGTGGTGGCCGCGCCCGCGTTGTCACCGCGACACCTGAACTCTTAGAGCGCCTCGAGGCGCTTCCCGACGCTGACGAAGAGCCCACCGGCACGATCCCAGCGGGACTGCGCGCGATGTTCTCCTCGGTCAAATGGCTGATCGCGGCAGTCACCGCCCTCCTCGTCGTGGGCGTGCTGGCGGACTTAAGCTTTCCGACGCTGGTCCGCACAGCCGTCGACAAGGGCATCGCCACCGGCAACGAACGCACCCTCTGGCTCGTCTCCGGCGCCGCCCTGACCGTTGTCCTCATCGCGTGGGCTGCCAACGCCGCGATGACCGTCTTATCCGTCCGCTCCGGCGAGCGCCTCCTTTATGGCCTACGCGTGCGCAGCTACGCCCACCTGCAGCATCTCGGACTGATCTATTTCGAATCGCACCTCTCGGGCCGGATCATGACACGGATGACCACCGACATCGACACCCTGTCCAGCTTCCTGCAGACAGGTCTCGCTCAAGCGATCGTCTCAGTGGGCACCCTCATCGGCGTCGCCGCGATGCTCGTCGCCACCGACGGCTCCCTCGCCCTGACCGCCCTCTACGCCGTTCCGGTCATCGCGATGATCACCGTCGTCTTCCGCCACTACTCCAAGCGATTCCACGCTGCAGCCCGCGCCCAGATCTCCGCCGTCAACGGCGAATTCGCCGAGCTCATCGGCGGGATCCGCATCAGCCAAATGCACCGCATGGAACCGTCCGCCGAAGCGCACTTCACCGCAGAAAGCGAGACCTACCGGCGTCTGCGCATGCGCTCGCAGCTCCTCGTGGCCACCTACTTCAACGGCATGCAGATGATCTCCCAGATCATGACCGCCATCATCATCGCCATCGGAGGCGCACGCATAGCCGACGGCACTCTCACCGTCGGCGTCCTCGTCGCCTTCACCATGTACCTCACCCAGCTCTACGGCCCCATCCAGCAGCTCGGCCAAATCTTCGACTCCTGGCAGCAAGCCACCGTGAGCTTCGACCGCATCCGCGCGCTTCTCGACGAACCCACCACCGTCCCCGACACCGGCACCACCCCGCACGCCTCCGACGCCGCTCGCGGCCCCCTCTCCCTCGACGGCGTCACCTTCTCCTACAGCGCCCGCCCCGATTCCCGCGATTCAGCCGACGCAGCCGAGCCGACCAGCGCTTCTCCGGTCGCGCTGTCAGATGTCACCGTCACCTTCCAGCCTGGCGAGACCGTGGCGCTGGTGGGGGCGACGGGGGCGGGCAAGTCGACCGTCGTCAAGCTACTTGCCCGTTTTTATGATCCCGTGTCCGGCGCTGTGACCGCGAGCGGCACCGACGTCCGCGAATTCCCCTTGCCCGACTGGCGACGCGCACTCGCGCAAGTCCCCCAAGAGTCCTACCTGTTTCCCGGGACCGTGGCCGACAACATCGCGTACGGCGCGCCCGACGCCAGCGAAGCCGACATCGAAGCCGCCGTGCGACGCATCGGCGCGCTCGGCATCATCGCCGCCATCCCCGGCGGCTTCAATCACCGCGTCGGCGAACGCGGCCGCGGCTTGAGTTCCGGCCAACGCCAAATCATCGCGCTCGCCCGCGCCGAAATGCTCCGTCCCGACGTTGTGCTTCTCGACGAAGCCACCGCCACCCTCGACCCCGCCACCGAACGCGCCGTCCTCGATGCCTCCGGACGCGCCACTGCTCACCGCACCGCAATCATCGTCGCGCACCGCCTCGCCACCGCCGCGAGGGCCGACCGAATCCTTGTTATAGACCAAGGACGTATCATTGAAGACGGACCCCACACCGACCTGCTCAAGCGGGGCGGAAAGTATGCAGTATTGTGGGCTGTTAGCCATTGATTGACAATGACCGACAAAGCAATCAAAAGCACACATAGAACGAAGAAACGAGGCGAGTACCTGCCGTGAGCAGCGAGAGCACATTCGGCCAAAACGACTGGCTGGTTGATGAGATGTTCCAGCAGTACCAGGAAGATCCGAACTCCGTCGACGAAGAATGGCGCGAGATGTTCGAAAAAGAGGGTAAGCCAGCCGCGGGCAAGGCCACCCCGCTCGTCTCCCCCGCCGCGAAGAAGGTGTCGGCGAACAACACCCAGCCGCACAAGGCGCGCACCGCGACCAAGGTCGCCGAAACCACCGGTGCCCCAAGCCAGGACGGCCGTGAGACCCGCGTCGACACCGCCGTCAAGGACGTGCCGCAGCCGTCGCAGAAGAGCGCCAACAAGAAGAAGGCCAAGCAGTCCCCGATGGACCGCCTCAAGCCGCTTCCGGAGGCTGGCGAGACCCAGCTGAAGGGCACCTTCAAGGCCATCGCGAAGAACATGGACGAGTCCCTGACCGTCCCGACCGCGACGACCGTGCGCGACATGCCGGTCAAGCTCATGTTCGAAAACCGCGCTCAGATCAACGATCACTTAAAGCGCACCCGCGGCGGCAAGATCTCGTTCACCCACATCATCGGCTGGGCGATCGTCAAGTCCGCTCTGCTCCACCCGGGCATGAACGTCAACTACAAGGTGGTCGACGGCAAGCCGTTCGTCGTCACGCCTGAGCACATCAACCTGGGCCTTGCCATCGACCTTCCGCAGAAGGACGGCACCCGCGCGCTCGTCGTCGCCGCCATCAAGGAGTGCGAGACCCTCACCTTCGACCAGTTCGTCAAGGCCTACGAGGACATCGTCGCCCGCGCCCGCCAGAACAAGCTCAAGCTCGAGGACTTCCAGGGCGTCACCATTCAGCTGACCAACCCGGGCGGCATCGGCACCCGCCACTCCATCCCGCGCCTGACCAAGGGCCAGGGCACCATCGTCGGCGTCGGCGCCATGGACTACCCGGCCGAATTCGCCGGTGCCTCCGAGGACCGTCTCGCCGAGCTCGGTGTGGGCAAGCTGACCACGCTGACCTCCACCTACGACCACCGCGTCATCCAGGGCGCAGAGTCCGGCGAATTCCTCCGCGACATCTCGCAGCTGCTTAACGACGACAAGTTCTGGGACGAGATCTTCAACGCCATGCAGATCCCCTACGCCCCGATGCGCTGGGCCCAGGACATCCCCAACGGCGGTGTTGACAAGAACACCCGCGTGATGAACCTCATCGAGGCCTACCGCTCCCGCGGCCACCTCATGGCGGACACCAACCCGCTGCAGTGGCACCAGCCCGGCCTGCCCAAGCCGGACTCCCGCGACCTGCTGCTCGAATCCCACGGCCTGACCCTGTGGGACCTCGACCGCACCTTCAACGTCGGCGGCTTCGGCGGCAAGGAGACCATGACGCTGCGCGAGGTCCTCACCCGCCTGCGCGCCGCCTACACCCTGCACGTCGGCGCCGAGTACACCCACGTCCTCGACCGCGACGAGCGCGAGTGGCTGCGTGACCGCATCGAAGTCGGCATGCCCAAGCCCACCAGCGCCGAGCAGAAGTACATCCTGCAGAAGCTCAACGCTGCAGAGGCCTTCGAGAACTTCCTGCAGACCAAGTACCTCGGCCAGAAGCGCTTCTCCCTCGAGGGCGCCGAGACCCTGATCCCGCTGATGGATGCCGTCATCGACACCGCCGCTGGCCAGGGCCTCGACGAGGTCGTCATCGGCATGCCGCACCGCGGCCGCCTCAACGTGCTGTTCAACATCGTCGGTAAGCCGGTCAAGACCATCTTCGGCGAATTCGAAGGCAACCTGCAGCCGGCCCAGCAGGGCGGCTCCGGCGACGTGAAGTACCACCTCGGCTTCGAAGGCGAGCACCTCCAGATGTTCGGTGACGGCGAGATCAAGGTCACCCTCGCCGCCAACCCGTCCCACCTGGAGGCCGTCGACCCGGTGCTGGTCGGCATCGCCCGCGCCAAGCAGGACATCATCAACCACGACAACAACACCAACGAGCGTTCCGTCGTCCCGATGATGCTCCACGGCGACGCGTCCTTCGCCGGCCTCGGCGTCGTTCAGGAGACCCTGAACATGTCCCAGCTCACCGGCTACAACGTCGGCGGCACCGTCCACATCGTGGTGAACAACCAGGTCGGCTTCACCACCACCCCGGACCAGGGTCGCTCCACCTACTACGCCACCGACTTGGCCAAGGGCTTCGACTGCCCGGTCTTCCACGTCAACGGCGATGACCCCGAGGCAGCTGCCTGGGTCGGCCAGCTGGCCACCGAGTACCGTCGCGAATTCGGCAAAGACGTCTTCATCGACCTCATCTGCTACCGCCTCCGCGGTCACAACGAGGCCGACGACCCGTCGGTGACCCAGCCGCTCATGTACGAGCGCATCGACTCCCACCCGTCCGTGCGTACCCGCTACACCAAGGACCTCATCGGTCGTGGCGACCTCACGGAGGAAGAGGCGGAGATCGCCAAGCAGGACTTCCACGACCAGTTGGACTCCGTGTTCAACGACGTCAAGGAAGGCGGCGGCTCCCCCGCCTCCCAGCACGGCATCACCGAATCCCAGTCGCTCACCCGCGGCCTGGACACCTCCATCACGGAGGCAACATTCCAGGAGCTTGCCGACGCCTACGCCAGCCTCCCCGCCGACTTCACCCCCAACAAGCGCCTCAAGTCGGTGCTGAAGTCCCGCGGCGGCTCCTTCGACAACGGCAACATCGACTGGGCGTGGGGCGAGCTCCTCGCCTTCGGCTCGCTGGCCGCTGAGGGCAAGCTCGTGCGCCTCGCCGGCGAGGACTCCAAGCGCGGTACCTTCACCCAGCGCCACGGCGTCCTGTTCGACCCGAATACCGGCGAGCAGTACAACCCGCTCGATGCCTACGCCATCGAGTCCGGCAACGGCGGCCGCTTCAACATCTACAACTCGGCTCTTACCGAGTTCGGCGGTCTCGGCTTCGAATACGGCTACACCGTCGGTAACCCGGGCGCACTCGTCGCATGGGAAGCACAGTTCGGTGACTTCGCCAACGGCGCCCAGACCATCATCGACGAGTACATCTCCTCCGGTGAGACCAAGTGGGGTCAGCTGTCCAGCCTGATCATGCTGCTGCCGCACGGCTACGAGGGCCAGGGCCCGGACCACTCGTCGGCACGCATCGAGCGCTTCCTGCAGCTCGTCGCCGAGGGCTCCATGACGATCGCTCAGCCGTCGACGCCGGCAAACCACTTCCACCTGCTGCGTCGTCAAGCCTTGGGCGATATGAGCCGCCCGCTCGTCGTTTTCACCCCGAAGTCGATGCTGCGCAACAAGGCCGCTGTCTCCCAGCCGGCGGACTTCATCGAGTCCAAGTCCTTCCGCTCCGTTATCGACGACCCGAATATCGTCGACGCGAAGAACAAGGTCATCGGCGATGCCGACAAGGTCACCACCATCATGCTGTGCTCCGGCAAGATCTACTATGACCTTGAGAAGCGCCGCCAGAAGGACGGGCGTGACGATGTAGCCATCATCCGCATCGAGATGCTCCACCCGATCCCGTTCAACCGCCTCAACAAGGCATTAGCCAACTACCCGAACGCCAAGGAGGTCCGCTTCGTGCAGGACGAGCCCGCCAACCAGGGTCCGTGGCCGTTCTACAACGAGCACCTGGCCAACCTCGTCGACAACCTGCCGCCGATGCGCCGTATCTCCCGCCGCGCACAGTCCACCACGGCGACCGGCGTGAGCAAGGTTCACCAGCAAGAGGAGAAGGCGCTTATCGACGAAGCCTTCGCCTAACCTTCTCCCCTCCCTACCCCGCCCCACGCCCTTTCACCGGCGCGCGGCGGGGTTTCAGCCATTTCTGCGCCCTGTGACCTGCCCGTTTGTGCGATGTCTACTGAAGTAGACATCGTTTCGTAGACGATAAGTTGCGGGGCGTTTAACGTTTGTGCCATGAACCAATTCGCGGCGCATGTGGGCGCAGGCAACGCCATCGACCTGCTGGGCAGTTTCAACGCCCAGCAGCTTGTCGACGCCGGCGCCAACCCCACCCGCGTTGCCGATTGGAAAGGCGTCTACGAGGTCTACTACGGAAAGACTCGGTTTTCCCGCCAGCAGGCTAATGCTGTTCGTGTTGCCCGCCAGACTGCGAAGTCACTGGATCAATTGGTGCTCATCGAGCAACGAGTCCGCCCCTTGGGCACCGAGAAAGAGAAGTGGACAATCCGCCTCGCGTTGCTGTCCGTGCGCGGGAACTACGAGACGTTGAAACGCCGCGCCAAAGACATCGTCCCTGAGGTGGACACACCTGCTCCGGAGTCGGCGGTCCGGTTCGGTAAGGAACGGAAAGGCAAACGCACCTTTAGTGCTACTGGTGATGCGAGTGATATCGCTGCCCTTGAGTACGCCCTGCGCCAAAAACTCGACGCTAACCGTCCCGAGGGTCCGCAGATGTACGAGGCATTCCACGACCTGCTCCACAACGACGGTGCTGTCGCGGATGCTGTCCCACGCCCACTGGTGCTAATCCCGCTGGCGGATTACATCAAGATCCTCGGCGGCCAAGGGGATGACACCATCCTGGGATTGTCGGATGGCACCACGATGACTGGTGCGGAGTATCTGACCCACCATCACTCCAAAGACCTCGAGGTGGCACTCTTCCACCCGCAGGCAGGTCCGGTGAACCTGTACAACACGAAACGGTTCGCCAATAAGAAACAACGCGACCTCGCCCGGGCAACACTGACGACGTGCCCGGTACCAGATTGTCGGCATGCTGCTGATAACTGCGAGGTCCACCACATCGAACCCTGGGCCCGCGGCGGGCCGACGAACATGAACAACCTGTCGGTGTTGTGCAGGTACCACAACCGCACCAACGACGATGACCCCGACAGACACAACAGGGGCCGAATACAGATGCGCGATGGGACACCAACATGGGTTTCACCGCGCGGAACACCAGTACCGAACAGAACACACCAATACGGTGCCATGCACCTACTGTTCGGAACATAGCCGAGGGACCACCACACCCCACGGCCAGTTCGGCGCGCCTGCAATCGGCTTCTAGACTTCGCGAGCCTGGCCTTCGTCGACGATGCGCTTCAACTCGGAACCCATGCCGGTCTTCTCCTGCATCCAGGCATTGACGGCAGCGCCGGGGTCGCCGTCTTCTTCGGTCTTCTCGATGAGCTTCTCCAAGTCTGTCGTGGACAACGCACGGGTGACTTTGTTCATGGCGTTGCGGACGCCGCGGTCGAAAAGCCCGGCCTGGTAGACGGGAATGATGTTCTGCGGCAAGTCGCCGTGATCGGCGTCTGCGCAGCCCTCGGCAGGCGACGGATCGACGGTCTTGAACGCACCAGGCAACGTCGCGACGGCCGCATCATAGGTCGCCAGCGCCAAATCCACGTCGTTGGAGTCATCCGCGTCTGCCTCGCGCTTCTTTTCCTCTAAAGCGTCAGTCTCGGCCGAGTTCGCCGCGACGACCAGCGACCCGACGCACATGACCGCCAGATTCGCGTCGCGGGCCTGAAGCAGGGCGAGCTTCTCGCCGTCATCGTTCAGTTGCTGGCCGACAATCCCCACTTCTTTGCCGGCTAACTCCGCCACCTGGCGGTAGATCTCGGCGAGCACCATCTGCTCAGGGTCAGACGGATCAGCGGCAATCCGCACCGGCTCCTCGGCCGGCGCGCACGCTGTCGCGCCGAAAAGCATCCCCACAGCTGACATAGCGGCGACGATTCGCACAGCTCCAACCGACGACCACGACGAACGCCCACGCGACCTGCTCTGCAGGTGAGAAAGGGAGGGCATTAGCTCTGGGGGCTTTCGTCGATAAGCGATTGTGCGGGACGTGGCCCCATCTCCGCGATCATGTCGCGGGCGCGGGGCGCGGACGACGGCTCGCACAAAATGTCGTAACGGCCGGCGACGATGGTCGTCGCGGACGAGAAATCGCGGCGGCCGCGCGTGAACGCGTACCCGAGCGCTGCGAACACGACGCCGAAGAGCAGACCGATCACGAGCGCCGACAACAACGACTTCCACACATCCGGCGTGAACAGCGCGAACAGCAAACCGACGAACAAGCCGAACCACATGCCGGACAGCGCGCCGCCCGCCAGCACGCGGCCCCACGTCAGCCGCCCGGTAACCCGCTCGACCTGCATGAGGTCGACGCCGACGATCGTGATGTCCTCCACCGGGAACTCGCGGTCGGACAGCCCGTCTACGGCGGCCTGCGCGTCCTCGTAATTCTTGAAGCTGCCCACAGGCCAACCCGAAGGGCGCTGCAGCCCGTCGACGGGACGGCGCGATGCGGAGGCGCCGCCGGGTGCCGGATTCAGCTGGCTCATGTGCTCATCCTTCGTTTTCGCGTTCGTGTACCCGTTCGAGTCTAGTGCCGGCTTCAGCCGCGGGCGCGAAGGCCATATACTTTACGGGCAATGACTGACACAGCCCCGATTTCAGAAGCAGCTGTCCGCAACGCACTCGCCCGGGTCGATGACCCCGAGATCGGCAAACCGATCACCGAATTGGACATGGTCGAGTCCGTGCGTATCGACGGCCGCGACGTCGCCGTCGGCATCTACCTCACCATTGCCGGATGCCCGATGCGCGACACCATCGAATCCAATGTGCGTGCCGTGCTCGAGGAACTCGAGGGCGTCGGCGAAGTCAGCGTGACCATGCACACGATGAGTGAGGAGCAGCGTCGCAACCTCGCCCAGCGGCTCAAGGGCGACAGGTCCGAGCCGGTGATCCCGTTCGCGCAGCCGGGGTCGACGACGCGGGTGTTCGCGGTGGCGTCGGGCAAGGGCGGCGTCGGCAAGTCCTCAATGACGGTGAACCTAGCGACCGCGCTGGCTGCGCAGGGCTTGAACGTCGGCATTTTGGACGCCGATATCTACGGCCACTCCATCCCCGGCCTCATGGGTTCGGCGGGCCAGGGCCCGACGGTTGTCGACGAGATGCTCATGCCGCCCATCGCCCACGGCGTGCGCCACATCTCCATCGGCCAGTTCGTCGAAGGCAACGCCCCAGTCGTGTGGCGTGGGCCGATGCTCACCCGAGCTATCCAGCAGTTTCTTTCCGATGTCTACTGGTCCGAACTCGACGTCCTCTTCATGGACCTTCCGCCCGGGACCGGCGACGTGGCCATCACCGTGGCGCAGCTCGTCCCGAATGCCGAGCTCCTCATCGTGACCACACCGCAGGCCGCTGCCGCCGAAGTCGCTGAACGTGCCGGCTCCATCTCCCAGCAGACCGGCCAGCGCGTCGCCGGCGTCATCGAGAACATGTCCGCCATGGTCATGCCCGACGGCACCACCATGGATGTCTTCGGCACCGGCGGCGGCGAGAACGTCGCCGAGCGCCTCACCGCCATCACCGGCACCGACGTCCCCCTCCTCGGCTCTGTCCCCCTCGATCCAGCTCTGCGTGTCCAGGGTGACGAAGGCACCCCCATCGCTGTGCAGGCCCCCGACTCCCCGTCCGGCAAGGCCATCGCCGACATCGCCGGCAAGCTGAAGATCCGCCGCGATTCCCTCGCCGGAAAGAACCTCAACTTAGGAGTCACCCGAAACTAGGTGACGTCCGCCCACGAGAACCCTGCCCCGCCCGACTGCGCCGGCGGGTTCTGGTTCCCTGTCTGCGAGTCCTGCGGCGCACTGACGCCCATTCCGGGCTGACGACGCCGCCGTTTAGACCCTCGCTCCTGCGATCCCCGCACGTCATCAGAGCTGGGACCGGGAGCCGCCGAACTGCCCACAGAAGGGTCCCCATCCATCATCTTGCGGGGGTCGAACTGGTCGAGGTAGTCGCCGTCTTCGTCGAAAAGCACTTTGGCGATGGCGCGCTTCGGCCCCATCGCGGCGTATTCGGTGACGGTGCTCATCGGTTTGCGGAACTCGTCGAATTCCTCGCCGTAGAGCTCGTCTTTCGCGTCGTTGATCGCGCGGCGGGCCGCGAATATCGCGGCTCGGACATCCATGATGACCCCAGGCAGGCGCTCGGGACCGATAATGATCAGGCCCGCGAGCACGACGACGAAGATTTCGCCCCAACCGATAGTGTCAAACACGGTTTCACCTTAGCCCGTCGCGCATGCGGAGCCAGGAAAAGGGCCGGTTCCGGGACGATTCGCGGGAGCGGGAATCGGCTGCGGCAGCGGGGGAGTCCGCGTCAGCGGAGTCGAGATGCTGCAGGCGTTCCACCAACGACCGCGGCGCGCGCAAGCACCCGTCGGAATTGTGTTCGCGCACAGCATCAGCGGCAGCGCGCTGCTGAGCGACTTCGCGGCGGCAGTCGGGACACTGCAGCAGGTGCTGTTGGGCGCGACGGAGGGCGGTGGGGGTGAGTTCGTCGTCGATAAGCGCGGCGACGGCTTCAAAATTGAGGTGCTCGATGGAATCGAAGGTCGGCACGGCTGTCACCTCGCGCGAATGAGCTCGCGGGCCGCCTCGCTGGACGCGGCCTGGGCCTCGAGCGAGGCGCGCAACTGGCTGCGGCCGCGGTGGATGCGCGAACGGACGGTGCCCATTTTCACGCCGAGCGTCTTGGCGATCTCTTCGTAGCTCATCCCGACGACGTCGCAGAGCACGACGGACACGCGGAATTCAGGCCCGAGTTCGTCGAGCGCAGCCTGCAGCGCGGGGTCGAGGTTCGTCGCGGTGTACACCTGCTCAGGCGTCGGGGCGGTGCCGGGGACGCGCTCGTAGTCCTCGGGCAGCGCCTCCATGCGGATCTTGCTGCGGTGGCGCACCATGTCGAGGAACAGGTTCGTCGTGATGCGGTGCAGCCAGCCCTCGAACGTGCCGGGCTTGTACGTCTTCAGGTTGCGGAACACGCGCATGAACGTCTCTTGCGTGAGGTCCTCGGCGTCTTGCTGGTTGCCGGCGAGGCGGAACGCGAGGCGGTACACGCTGTCAGCGTGCTCCTCGACGAGCTCTGCCCAGCTGGGCATCTCGCCGTGGCCTTGGTCGAAGGCGGCGGTGCCGGTGGCGTCGTCGTGCATGCTCACTATTGTTGCGTACCGCGCGGGTCCACGCACCGCCGGGGTCGATTTCGTAGGATATTCGTGTGAGCAATTCAGCATTTTCGTCCCTCAACGAGTACATCACAGGCAAGCAGCAAGAGGGCCCGCTTATCGACGCCCGCGCCGACGCCTCCGAATACTCCCTTCCCACCCCGAGCGTCGCGGTGGGTGAATTGCTGGGTACGTTGGCTGCAGCCGGCGCCACCAGCGGCGCTGCCGCGACGGGCGCTGTGGCGATGACGCCCGCCGCCGGCGTTGTGGGCCTGCACATTCTCGCGGGACTGCCGGACAAGGCCCCGTTGACGTGCATCGACCCGGAGGCGGATCACCAGGCGCGCGCGAAGGCCGCGTTCCGGGACGCTGGCTTCGGCGGATCGCGCGCGCGTTTCCTGCCGTCGCGCCCGCTCGACGTGCTCGGACGGCTCGCGACGGGCGCGTACCACCTCGTCTACGCGGACGTCGACCCTGTGGATTTGCCGGCTGTCGTCGAGGCCGCGTGGCCGCTGCTCTCGCCCGGCGGCACGCTCGTTCTCGCGGGTTCGCTTCTCGACGGCACCGTCACCGACCCCACCCGCAAAGACCGCGCCACACTCGCTGCGCGGGAAGCGGATGAGCTGGTGGACGGGCTGGAAGGCGCCGTCGTGACGCGTCTCCCCCTCGATTCCGGGGTGACGCTGATAACGCGCCGCGTCTAACTACTCGACGACCTCGGACTTGCCCACCACCACAACACCGGCCTTCGAGATGGTGAACTCGCGGGCACGGTCGTTGTCCTCGTCGACGCCGACGGTCGCGCCGTCCGAAACGTAGACGTTCTTATCCAAGATGGCGTGGCGCACGACAGCTCCGCGGCCGACGCGTACACCTGGCATGAGCACGGATGACTCGACCGTCGCGCCTTCTTCCACGCGCACGTCCGTCGCCAGCACAGAATTGCGCACCGTGGAACCCGAAATGATCGAGCCCGGCGCGATGATGGACTCCTGCGCGATACCGCCGGAGACGAATTTCGCGGGCGGCAGGTTCTCGTCCTCAGTGGAGTGAATCGGCCACGACTTGTTGTACAGGTTGAACACCGGGTGGATCGAGATGAGATCCATGTGGGCGTCGTAGAAGGAATCGATGGTGCCGACGTCACGCCAGTACCCCTTGTCACGCTCAGTCGCGCCGGGGACTTGGTTGGCGGAGAAGTCGTAGACGTGGGCGTCGCCCTTGCCGACAAAATACGGAATGATGTCCCCACCCATGTCGTGGGAGGAGGATTCGTTGTCGTTGTCTTCGCGGAGGGCGTCGATAAGCGCCTCCGTCGAAAAGCAATAATTGCCCATCGACGCGTAGGTGACCTCTGGGTCGTCGGGCGTGCCCGGCGGGTCGGCGGGCTTTTCCAAAAACTCCGTGATCGTGCCGTCGTCGTCGGACTGGATGCAACCGAACGCCGTGGCCTCGACGCGCGGCACGCGGATGCCGGCGACGGTGCACGACTTGCCCGACGCGATGTGGTCCTCGACCATCTGCGACGGATCCATGCGGTAGACGTGGTCAGCGCCGAAGACGAGCACGTAGTCCGGCTGCTCGTCGTAGATGAGGTTCAGCGACTGCAAAAGCGCGTCCGCCGACCCCTGGTACCAGCGCTTACCCAGACGCTGCTGCGCCGGCACCGACGCGATGTACTGGTGCATCGGCCCCGAGAAATTCCACGCGGTAGCCACGTGGCGGTCGAGCGAGTGCGATTTGTACTGCGTCAGCACCGCAATGCGGTTGTACCCGGCGTTGACGAGGTTGGACAGAACGAAGTCGACGAGACGGTAATTCCCGCCGAACGGCACGGCGGGCTTGGCGCGGTCGAGAGTCAACGGAAAAAGGCGCTTGCCTTCTCCGCCCGCGAGGACAATGGCGAGGACATTCGGCTGGCTGTTCACACCCCCAAGCCTAGGTAAGAAGAGCTAAAGCTGCACTGCACTTGCAGCAAATGGGACACCCGCCACCTCCCTCCGTGGGTGCCTGCACGGCCGCGGAAACGCTACTAGTCTCGGAGAGCATGAGAGTCGGAATGATGACCCGCGAATATCCGCCCGAAATCTACGGAGGCGCGGGAGTCCATGTCACAGAGCTCACGCGCTTCATGCGCAAGCTTGACGACGTCACCGTGGACGTCCACTGCATGGGCCAGCCCCGCGACGCGGAAAACGTGTACGTCCACGGCGTCGACCCCGCCCTGGATGACGCGAACGGCGCTATCAAGACCATGTCGACGGGTCTGCGCATGGCTCATGCCGCCTCCGATGTCGACATCGTCCACTCCCACACGTGGTACTCGGGCCTCGGCGGGCACCTCGCCGGACTGCTCCATGGTGTCCCGCACGTCGTCACCGCACACTCCCTCGAACCCGACCGCCCGTGGAAGCGCGAACAGCTCGGCGGCGGTTACGACGTCTCCTCCTGGTCCGAGAAGAACGCCATGGAAAACGCCGACGCCGTCATCGGAGTCTCCTCCGGCATGAAGGACGCCATCTTGCGCGCCTACCCGCGTATCGACGCCTCGCGTGTCCACGTCGTCCTCAACGGCATCGACACCTCGTTCTGGTACTCCACCGTCGACGCCGCTGGCGACCTGCGCGGCGAAACCGACAGTGCCGCAGCCGACGCGAACAGCGAAAAGAATGTCATCGAGCGCCTCAGCATCGACCCATCGCGCCCCGTCGTCGCATTCGTCGGGCGCATCACCCGCCAAAAGGGCGTACCCCACCTAGTGAAGGCAGCCCAGGACTTCGACCCGGACATCCAGTTGATTCTCTGCGCAGGAGCTCCCGATACGAAGGAGATTGCGGAGGAGACGGAGGGGCTCGTCGATAAGCTTCGTGCAATGCGCGACGGCGTGCATTGGGTGACGGACATGCTGCCGAAGGAAGATATCCGCGATATATACTCCGCGGCCGATATTTTCGTGTGTCCGTCGGTGTACGAACCGCTGGGCATCGTGAACCTGGAGGCGATGGCGTGCAACACCGCCGTCGTCGCGTCCGACGTGGGTGGCATTCCCGAAGTTGTCGTTGACGGCGAGACCGGTACCCTGGTGCACTACGACGCGGACGACACACAGTCCTTCGAGAAGGACCTCGCCGCCGCAGTCAACGCACTCGCCCAGGACGCGGCCACCACCAAACGCTTCGCAGCAGCTGGTTTGACCCGCGTGAAAAAAGAATTCACCTGGGACAAAATCGCCCAAGAAACCGTCGACGTGTACAAGTCGCTTCTGTAAGACCGGAGGACGAAACTGTGAGCAATTTGAGACCGGAACTGCATGTCACCGCGGATAAAGGCATTCTGAACGCCGCAGCAGGCATGCTTCGCGACGGCGACGACTGGCACCTCTTCTACCAGTACGAACCTTCCGAAGGTGCCCCGACGCGATGGGCGCACCAATTCTCCGAGGGCAACCCGTTCGACTTCTACGAGTGCAACGACGTCATCGCGCCCGTCGGCGGCGAGACCCGCATCCTGGCCGGCTCCGTCGTTTCCTCGGCGGAGGGCACGGACCTGTACTTCACGTCCGTCACCAACGCAGGAACGACGGTTCAAGCGGCGCGTATCGACGAGATCGAGACCCTCTGCGACGAAGTCGACGAAGCCGGTGACATCGATCCCGGAGTGCGCCGCCTCGGCCCTGTGGTGAAAGACGTCGGGCGTTTCACTCGCTTCCGCTCCCCCTGCGTCGTCCCCGACTGGAAGGAAAGCGAGGACCGCACCCGTGGCCAATCTGGCTGGGTGATGCTGGCGAGCAGCGGCCCCTCCGAGAAGCCTGTCCCGGTCGTGCTGGACTCCCCCGACGGAACGTCGTGGTCCTTGCTCGGCCCGCTGCGCTTCGACGGCGACACCGGCCTTTCCGACGACGCTGTGACCGTCGCCCCGCGCATCATCCGCCTGCGCGACGAGAAAGACGGCGAGATCTACGACGTGCTGTTTTTGACCGTCGAGCTTGAGAAGGGCGACCTGACCGGCTACCTCGTGGGCACCCTCGACGAGACCGAATTCACCGTGCGGACCCCTTTCACCCGCCTCGATTACGGCCACGACTTCACCCGCCCCCGCAGCACCAACGTCGTGCGCGGCACGCAGACCGACGACGAGCGCTACGCCGAAGCCCGCATCTTCGGTCTGCTGGCTGCGACCGGCCGCGGCGGCGACCCGACAGCCCAGCCGACCTGGGAATCCGAAGGCTGGGCCAACGCCCTGTCGCTGCCCCGCGTGGTCACCCTCGCGGGCGGAGAGCTGTACCAGACCCCCGCGCAAGGGCTTCCCGACGCTGTCAGCGCCACCCAGCGCGCCAAGCTCTGGACTGGCCTGTGTGAGATCCCGGTGGGCTCGAAGGTGGCAGTCGAAGTTGTCGACACCACAGGCGACGTCGCCGCTGTGATCACCCACTCCGGCGACGAGATCACCCTCGACCGCCTCGACGGCAACCCCGCCACCGCGCAGCTCGACGACGAGGACGAAGACCACATCTCCGTGCTTGTCGACGGCTCCGCCATCGAAGTCTTCGCCGGCGGCGGCGCCGTCACCATGGCCAGCCGCTTCTGGCCCGAAAACGGCGTCGGTGAGCTCCGCGCCACGACTGAAGGCGACGCGGAGATTCTCAGCCAGTGGAGCCGCCCGCGCGCGGCGGTCTAAAACCGCGAAAGCCCTGCTCGCGCAGGGCTGTAGTTTGCGCGAGCAGGGCGGAGACAGCGCCGCGGAACCTAAGGCTGAGCCGCGGAGCCTAGGCCTGCGGCGCTCGCTTCATCCGAGTGAGCTGCGCTCGCGCGGTGACCGTCATCGTCTCAGGAAGAGCAGCGACACGCTCAGCGAGAACCTCGGGGTCGAGGTGCCGGGCAGACGGGCTCATTCCGACCTGGGCGGCGATCGACTCGCGGTCCAGGTTCATCGGGAACTCAATGAGCTCTGGCTCACCGACGGGAACGAGGTGGCCGGCGGCTTGCTCGAGCATGCGCTCCTGCTTGCCTTCCTCAACGCCCAAGATGCCGAGGGGCTCGCGGAGTTCATCGAGGTGGCCGGCTTGGGGGGTGAGGATGAGGACCTCGCCGTCGTCGACAAGCACGCGCGCGAATTCCTGCGGGTTGCGCGGCGCGAAAATCACGGTGATCACGTCGACGGAATTGTCGCGCAGAGGAAGACCCTCCCACACATCTGCGACGACGGCACCGATCTTGGGATGCGCCTTCGCCAGGTGCTTCGCGGCGGGAACAGCGATATCGACGCCGATTCCGCGGGAATTCTCCACCGCGTCCAGAGTGTGCGTGAGGTAGTAGCCGGTTCCGGCGCCGACTTCGAGGATGGTGGGGGTGGCTGCGACGTCGTCAAGCGGAAGCCCTTGAAGAGCGTCGAGGACGCGCTCCGTGACCGTCTCCACGAACGGCGCGAAATGGCCGCGCGACAAAAACGCCTCGCGCGAAGCAACCATCTCCGGGCTGTCGCCCTCGTGAGCAATCCCGGCACCAGATGCCAGCGTGACGTAGCCCTGCTTAGCCACGTCGTACGAATGCCCGGTCTCAGACACCAGGCGGCTGAAATCGTCCGCCCCCGTTAGAGCACTTCCGTCAACGGGGTCCGCCAGCACATCAACAATGTCTTTGAGCATGGCGTCATGTTACCTGCAGCTCTACTGCGCTGCGACATCGGTGAGGAGCTGGCCAAGTTCGGCAGCTTCCTCGTTGTTGAGCTCCACCACGAGACGTCCGCCGCCGTCGGACGGGATGCGCATCACGATCTTTCGGCTTTCCTCGACGACTTCCATCGGACCGTTGCCGGTACGCGGCTTCATTGCTGCCATGTGGTGTTACTCCTTGGCTCTTCGATTGTCTGCTCTCCGTCGGTCGCGGGTACGCGCGACGGAAATTCCTCCCCAATCTTACGCCCTTGCTTGGATAGGAGGTGCTCGACGAGAGCGTCGACTTGGTCCTGGCGGTATCCACGGGGGACGACTTCAAGGGCGATGTCCTCGTAGCGGCCAGCGTCGACGGCGTCGCGGTTTGCGGCGATGACGTCGTGGGGTGCGTCCATCGGAGGTAGCGCTTCACCGCGGCCGGCGATCGAGGCAGAAATCCACGCGCCGAGCAGCGCGATGGCGGCGATGACGAGGATGAGCAGCAACATAGACAGCATGGCTGCTGATGCTACCGCAGTTCGGCCCAGGGCTGGCGTTGCGGGACGTCGCCTACGCCGGCGCGGGCGAGGATGGTGGCGGCGACGGTTTCAGCCATCGCGGACAGTTCGTGCAAAGGCCGGTTGCGGTGGGCTTTCTGCCCGAGGGGGATTTGGGTGAGGGAGGAGGGGCCGTGGAGGGTGGAGACGTCGATAAGCAAGCCCGCTTCGACGCCGTATCCCGCGACGAACGGCACCTCGAGTGCGGTAGCGCGGCGGATGGCGTATTCGCCGGCGAGCGGCTGGTCGAGCGGCGGGATGTCGGGAAACAGGAGGCGAAGAAGCGGCTTCGCCGTCAGTTCCGTAACGCGCCCGCCGCCGCGCGGGGCACCGTTGAGCGCGCGGTCATAGCTCGCTTTCACAAGATGCACACGCTTATCGACGAACGCCCCCGCCAACCTATCCACCCACCCCGCCTCAACGGTGGTGACGTCTGCGTCGAGGAACACCACGATATCTCCTTGCGCCGCGAGGACCCCGCGCCACAGCGCTTCGCCCTTGCCGGGCTGAACTGGAATCTCCGGCGCAATATCCCGCCAATTGAGCACCGTCGCGCCGGCAGCTTCCGCGTTGGCGGCTGTCGCGTCCGTCGAATCGGAATCGACGACGATGACTTCGTCGGCGCACGATGCGCGAGCTGCGCGCACCACATCAGCGACGGTGGCTTCCTCGTTGAGGGCGGGAATGACGACGGAGACCTGCACTACGCCAAACCTCTGATCGTGGCGAGCGGACCTGTGGTTCCTTGGATGGCTGCGGTGGTGCGGATGACGTCGATGGTTTCGGCGACCTCGTGCACGCGGAATGCCGCGACCCCGCGCGCCGCGCACCACGCTGTCGCCGCGAGCGTGCCCGCGATGCGCTCCCCCACTGCTCGTCCCGTGGTCTCCCCGATGAAGTCCTTATTCGACAACGCCATGAGCACCGGCCAGCCCGTGGCGACGACCTCGTCGATGCGCCGCAGGATTTCCAGCCCGTGGAACGTGTTCTTGCCGAAGTCGTGCGTGGGGTCGATGAACACCTTGTCTTCCGGGACGCCGCAGTCCACGGCGCGCCCCGCGAGCGTCGTCGTTTCGCGGATCACGTCGGCGACGACGTCGTCGTAGTGCACGCGGTGCGGGCGTGTGCGCGGGGTCGCACCGCCGGTGTGAGAGCAGACGTAGCCCACGTTGTGCGCGCCAGCGACCTCGACGAGCTCCGGTTCAAACCCTGCCCACGTATCGTTGATGAGGGTCGCTCCCGCCGCGATCGCCGCCTCCGCGACATCCGGGCGCCACGTGTCCACGGAGATATCCACCGAGGTCGCGTCGGCTGCGGCGAGCTGATCGCGGACGGCGGCGATAAACGGCACGACGCGGTCGATCTCCTCGTGAGCGCTGACGTCGTCGCCGGGGCCCGCTTTCACGCCGCCGACATCGACGATCGTGGCTCCTGCGTCGACGACCTCGCGGCAGCGCGCCAGAGCGGCGTCGAAGGCGAAGGTCGCACCCTTGTCATAGAACGAGTCCGGAGTGCGGTTCACGATGGCCATGACGCGAGGCAGGCCGGCGGGAAGGAGATGCATTTAACGCTCGTATTTGTGCAGGTTGCGCGGGTCCGACATCTCGCGGTGCGTGTTGACGATGTACTCCACCGCCTCGTCCACCGAATCCGTGACGAGGAAGAGCTGGTCGTCGCCCTCCGAGATCAGACCGCGGCCGAGCTGCTGGGTGCGGATCCAGTCGACGAGGCCGGACCAGAACTCGGTGCCGAGGAGCACCATCGGGAAGTTGGTGACCTTGCCTGTCTGGATCATGCAGAGGACCTCGAAGACCTCGTCCATCGTGCCGAAGCCGCCCGGCAGCGAGATAAACCCCTGCGAGTACTTCAAAAACATCGTCTTGCGGGCGAAGAAGTACCGGAAATTCAGGCCGAGGTCGACCCAGGGGTTGAGTCCCTGCTCGAAAGGCAGCTCGATGCCCAGGCCGACAGACATGCCGCCGGCTTCGTAAGCGCCGCGGTTCGGCCCTTCCATCAGGCCGGGGCCGCCACCGGTGACGACCGCATAACCAGCCTCCACCAGGGCCTTGCCCAGTGCGCGGGCCTGCTCGTATTCCGGGGTGCCCTCGCCGAGGCGGGCGGAACCGAAGACGGTCACGGCCCAGTCGAGATCGTGAAGCGCGTCGAAACCGGAGACGAACTCGCTGGTGATGCGCATGACGCGCCACGGGTCCGCATGCTTCCAATCGTGGTCCGGGCGACCCATCTGCAAGAGACGCTGGTCGTAGGTGGACGTGGAATTGGCGTCGCTGCCTTTGTGGCGCCTAAGAATCGGGCCGCTTAGAGTACGGTCGCGATCCGGGCGCGGGGTGATGTGTGGTGCCACGGGGTGAGAGCTTTCTAGTCGGGAAAGTTATTGCGCTGCGGGCCTGCGCTTTAAGCGGATGCGCCGGTCAAGTACGCGATGAGGGTGTCCGCGACGGTGCGGATCTGCTCGATCGGGCACTGCTCGTCGATCTTGTGGGCGAACCCGGGATCGCCGGCGCCAAAGTTCACAGCCGGAACTCCCAGCGTAGAGAACCGGGACACATCCGTCCATCCGAATTTGGCACGGAATTCACCGCCGACAGCGGCGAGCAGGCCCTGGGCGGCGGGGGCGTCGAGGCCGGGGAGGGCGCCGGGGACGGCGTCGTCGTAAAGCAATTCGAGGCCCTCTTCGAGCGCGAGGGTGTCTTCGAGGTGCTGTTTCGCTTCGTCCAGGCTGCGATCGGGTGCGAAGCGGAAGTTGATGGTGAGGGAGGCTTCGTCGGGAAGCGTGTTCGTCGCGACGCCGCCGGAAAGCCCGACGACGTTGAGGCCCTCGCGGTATTCGCAGCCCGCAATGGTGACGGTGCGCGGCTCATATGCGGCGATGCGGCCGAGTACTCCGGCGAGGTCGTGCGCGGCGTTGTGGCCGAGCCACGCGCGTGCCGAATGCGCACGGGTGCCGCGCGCGGTGACGGTGACGCGGATACTGCCCTGGCAACCGGCCTCGATGATCGCGCCGGACGGTTCGCCGAGCAACGCCAGCGAGCCCTGGAGCAGCTCGGGCTCGTCGCGTTCAAGATGCGCGAGACCGTTGTACTTAGCGGCGACTTCTTCCGCTTCGTAGCAGATGAGCGTGAGGTCAAACTGCAGGTCGGCAGAGTTGCACAGCGTCGCGAAAGCGTGGAGGTAGCACGCCATTCCGGACTTCATGTCGACGGCACCGCAGCCCCACAAGATGTCGCCTTCGACGTGGTGGGGCACGTTATCGGCGATGGGCACGGTGTCGATGTGCCCGGCGAGAACGATCCGTTCGCCAAGATCGCGGTTGGTGCGCGCGACGACGGTGTTGCCGCGGCGGGTCACCTCCACGCCGTCCAAGGCCTCGAGCGCGGCCTGGATCGCGTCGGCGATCGCCTTCTCCTCGTGGGAGGGCGACGGGATGTCGACCAGCGCTTTGGTGAGCTCGACAGGGTCAGCAAAAAGGTCCAGATTCACGGGGGCGATACTACCTGCCGGGTAAGCACGTACGATACAGCCATGCCCCAAGGAGCTCGCGCTACAGGAATCGCACATATCGCCGCCAACGGCACCGTCCTCGACAGCTGGTACCCCATCGTCGAGCTTATCGACGACATCCCCCACCCCCTCACCCGCCGCGTCAGCGCCAATGAGCTCTCGCCTCGGCTGCTCAACCTGATCGGCATGGACCGAGACCGCCACGTGGAAGTGGTGCCGGTGCGCACCGAGATCGCGGACCTGTCTGCGCCAGCTATCGACGCGCACGACGTCTACCTGCGTCTCCACTTGCTGTCGCACCGGAAGGTGAAGCCGCTGGAGATCAATATGACAGACGCGCTTGAACACCTCGTCCCCGTGGCGTGGACGAATAAAGGTCCGTGCCTGCCCGATGACTTCGAGTACGTGCGCACCAACCTGCGCGCCCGCGGAACCATTCATGTCTACGGCATCGAGCGTCTGCCGCGCATGGTCGATTATGTCGTCCCCACTGGGGTGTCCATCGCGGAAGCGGAACGCGTCCGCCTCGGCGCGTATCTCAGCCCCGGGACCAGCGTATTCCGGGAAGGATCGGTGTCGTACAACGCCGGAACCCTCGGCCCGGCGCAGGTGGAAGGGCGCGTGCTGTCCTCCTGCGTTATCGGGGCGGGCTCGGACCTCGGGTTGTCGTCCTTCGTCATGGCGGAACGCACCAACGGGCACAACCGGTCTCCCCTGCGCATCGGCGAGAACTGCATCATCCGGCCGTCAGCAGGGCTCATCGACTTGAACATGGGCGACCGCTGCGAACTCGGATCCGGCATCATTTTGGAGCCCGACACCATTGTCTACGACACGCGCAATCCGCACGAGAAGACCTACGTCCCCGCTCACACGATCACTGAACAGTCGGACTGGACGATCATTAACGAACCGCACAGCGCTACCCCTGTGGTGAGGGAGAGGTCGCGGTAGGGGCCGGGCGTCGATAAGCGTGCTCTTTTTACTTGAGCCTGCATTTAATTCACCCCGAATTATTGGCTCGCGCCCATGGTTCCTACACTTGACTCATGTCGAACACCCTCAATAGCGGCTTGCAAACCCGCCACCTGACCATGATGGGACTGGGCTCCGCCATCGGCGCCGGACTCTTCCTCGGAACCGGCGTGGGCATTCAAGCCGCCGGACCGGCCGTCATCATCGCCTATGTGATTGCCGGCGCCGTCACCGTCTGCATCATGACGATGCTCGCGGAAATGGTGGCGTCGCGACCGTCCTCCGGAAGCTTCGCCACATACGCCGACCAGGCATTCGGCGCCTGGGCCGGCTTCTCCGTCGGCTGGTCCTACTGGATCATGCAGGTGCTCATCATCGGCGTGGAGATCACCGGCGCCTCCGCCATCATCTCCGGCTGGTTCGACATCGCGCCGTGGATTCCCGCGCTGATCGCCGTCGTGTTCTTCGCCGCGATCAACCTCGCCGCCGTGCGCGGCTTCGGCGAATTCGAATTCTGGTTCGCCCTGATCAAAGTGGCTGCGATCGTCATTTTCTTGGTCGTCGGCGTGCTCATGGTCTTCGGACTCTTCCCCGGCATGGACGCCGTGGGCACCAGCAATATCGACCACGTCGGCTTCATGCCCAACGGCATCGGCGGCATCGCCACCGCCATGCTCGCCGTCGCCTTCGCATTCGGCGGCATCGAGCTCGTGACTATCGCCGCAGCCGAATCCGAGAACCCCACCGCCGCCGTCAGCGCAGCGATCCGCTCCGCGATTTGGCGCATCGCCGTGTTCTACATCGGCTCCGTGGTGCTGATCATTCTGCTGCTGCCCTACGAACAGATCGCCGGCGCCGATTCCGCCGCCGAGTCCCCGTTCACCCTCGTGCTCGAGCGCGCGAATGTCTCCGGTGCCGCCACCATCATGGAAGTCGTCATCGCACTCGCCCTGTTGTCCGCGTGCAACGCGCAGCTCTACGGCAACTCCCGTCTGCTGTACTCGATGGCGCGCGGTGGCGAGGCACCCTCCTATTTCGCTCAGACGAACGCATCGGGCGTGCCTGTCCGCGCGGTGATCGTCTCCATCATCTTCGGCTTCATCTCCGTCGCGATGCAGTGGTGGAACCCGCCGGGGCTTTTGACCTTCCTTCTCAACGCCGTCGGCGGCATCCTGATTTCGATCTGGGCGATGGTGATCCTGTCGTACATCCGCCTGCACCCCAAGCTCGTCGCATCCGGCGAAATCACCAACGTGCGCATGTGGGGCTACCCGTGGTTGCCGTGGATCACGTTCGCCACGCTAGGTGGATTCATCCTGCTCATGCTTTTCGACGCTAGCGGCCGCACCGAGCTCATCTCCGCCCTCGTCGTCGTTGGCGCGATCGTCGTGACCAGCCTCATCGTTCACCGCGGCAAGGCGTCCGAGCCGGCGCACATGGTTTAGCTGGCGCGACGCCGCCGCCGCGCGTGAAACCCAACACGCCGCCTGAAGATCTTCTAAGCTATGCAGCGCTAGCGCTTTTGCGCGGGCCGTGCATACGCAGACACCGTAAGAGAAAGACTGATTACTACTATGACCACCGCATTCGCACGAGGCTTGGCCACTGTCACCCACGATGGAACTGTCCTGGATGTCTGGTATCCGGCCCCGAAGCTCGGTGAGTCCGTCTCTTCCACCGGCACGACCCGCTTGGAGGAAACCCCGCAGCAGTTCGTCAATCTCGCCGGCCCCGACGAGGACCGTGGAGTCGCACGCGTGCCTGTGGCGACGTCCATCTCCGACATCTCCGCCGCGCCTGTTGACGCGTACGATGCGTACCTGCGCCTCCACCTCCTCTCCCACCGCCTGGTCAAGCCGCACGAGGCGAATCTCGACGGCCTCTTCGGCCTGCTCGCCAATGTCGTGTGGACCAACTACGGCCCGTGCGCTGTTTCCGATTTCCAGGTCGTCCGCAGCCGCCTGTCGGCGCGCGGCCCGGTAGTCGTATTCTCCGTGGATAAATTCCCGCGCATGGTCGACTACGTCGTTCCCACCGGTGTCCGCATCGGCGACGCCGACCGCGTGCGTCTCGGCGCACACCTCGCTGAGGGCACCACGGTCATGCACGAAGGCTTCGTGAACTTCAACGCCGGCACGCTCGGCGCCTCCATGGTCGAGGGCCGCATCTCCGCCGGCGTCGTCGTCGGCGACGGCACCGATATCGGCGGCGGCGCGTCCATCATGGGCACGCTGTCCGGCGGTGGCAAGGAGACCATCAAGATCGGCGAGCGCTGCCTGCTCGGCGCCAACGCGGGCATCGGCATTTCGCTTGGCGACGATTGCACCGTCGAAGCCGGCCTCTACGTCACCGCCGGCACCAAGGTCACTCTGTCCGCTGAGATCGCGCAGTCTGTCGGACGCTCTGAAGGCGACTCTGTCAAGGCTGTCGAGCTCTCCGGCGCCAACGGCATTCTCTTCCGCCGCAACTCTGTCACCGGTGCCGTCGAGGCAGTCAAGGCGAAGGGTGTGGAGCTCAACGCGGAGCTGCACAACAACTAACGCACTCGATGCTGTGGATTTCGCTGGCGCCCCACAACGATCTTCGCACCAAAAGGCCAGGTCGCGAACGGTAGCTAGCGATCAAGAATTTGGTGCGCAGCCGGTGCTGAGGTGTTCAAGCTGAATATATGCAGGCAAGAAACCAGAAACGGGATGGTACCCAACCGCCGTGACCCACGCTGAAACGTCGGTTATCTGGTTAGCATCGATAACCTCGCACGTGACATGTGGACCGATAGAGTTTTCGGCAAAAACCGCATTCACTGCGAGGGACAATTCCCGATTGACGGCCACTCTGTCCGCGTATTCAGACTCGAACGCGACCGCCACCCTAATCAGATGCCTCTCACTGGCAGCGGTTGTTCTAGCATGAGCGACCCCGATCCACGACAGGCCTTTAGTGCAACAATGGCGCAGAGCTCGGCGAACGGCGGCGAGCGCGAGTGCCTGATTCGTGGCAGCTATTGATCGTGCCCCTAACGCACGGGGCCATAAAACGGGGAGTTCCGGCGACGTGGCCTGTTGGGGTGCAGCGTTGGGAGAGGATGTGCTGACGCCGGCCTCTTTCGGCGTTTCGGACCACAGTAACTCAATCGGGAAGTCCGTAAAGGAATCGATGCCCAGGTCCCCGAGAACATCACACACGTCATGTGCCACAGTGCCGAGTGGTGCCTGTGCATCGACCTCAACTGTCAACAGTGGTTGATGAATGGAACCTTCTACAGCGGAGATGCTATTGGCACGCACGCTAAGCACGGAACACGAACTTGCGGTGCTGCCGGACGCGAGCCCCCAAGTGTTGAGAGATTCCCAGATCAGCGCCGATGTTACAGCTGCGGCGAGACAATCAGGATCAGCCATCGCCTTTTCCTGTTGTAACTTAGAAACAAGTTCCGAGGACGCGAGATAGCCACCGCGGTGAATTGCACGATCGACGATGCTTGTTCCTGGGATGAAGCTGCGTACCCGGATGATGCCGCTATCTGGGACCCGACGAATACTCAGCGAAGTCCGTTCGGGAAGTTCTCTCAGCGCGTCATCAGCTGTGTGGACGGCGCTGTCACCCAACACCTGCGTTAACGGTTGGACAGGGAGAAGATCAGTGCTGAGCGGGATCCGGTACAGAATGATTGGCGTTTCTTCAGCATCCGGTTCATGGACGGTGCTAGGGAACGCCTGGTGGAAAATGATGTTGTGGAAAACCGACCCACAATGAACGCCACTTCCACATGCGGTAGCGAAGGCCTGTGCCCGGTCAAGGATGTGCCTCAACACTGATTTTGTGAAAAGAGGATCATCTTCCTGAACGTGCAGGGTGATCACCGGAGCGGTGGTTGCAGAGTCATCATTGACTTTGAACGCCACGCTATAAGCAAGGCGGCCACAACCGAGAACTTCCTGGGTGTTTAGAGAATCCGAACGAAGATCCTTTACATACTTCCGAGTAAGTTCCCGTACTACCTCGCCCGTGAAGTATTCACGAACAGCAAGAGCTAGCAGCCCTAATGACTCGGCCATACTCCAGGCAGGAATATGTTCTGAAAGAGCCGATCCTATTGCGGAGTTGCTGAGGCGCTGAGCTGCAGCTAATGCTGCCTTCGGACTGTAGTCGGGGCGGCGATCCCTGAAGGAGTAGGTTTTGCTCTCGCACGCGCTATCGCTGACATCCAGGATGGCGAAGTCATGGTCGATGTCCTCATAATGCGTTAAACAGAGCTGCTGGTGGTACACATAATCCAGCACAGATTCATCACTAGGAGCTCCGGCTAGCAACCACTGGATATGTGTGTACTCACGCTCAATGTCCTCGAATGCTGTGGCGCGTCCCCCGGCGCTCTGGATCAAGATTCTTCCGGGAGAATCCCCCGGAAGAACAGCCAACGCCTGGCAGTTTCGCGAGATGGCTAAACCACTGGTCCATGCTGCAATTCCAATCCAGCGCACATAGTCAATGGACGTGGTCATTTTCGCCAGTTTAACCTTTTGGTTTTGCTGTCTCCCCTACGCCGCTGTGCTACTTCGCGCGGCCTTGGGTTTCCGGAATGTCCAGAGCTTGTTGATGATGAAGTTCACGGGCATCGCGATCAGCGTCGAGATCGCCTGCGCCCAATACGACTTGGTGCGCAGACCGCTGGAACCGTCGAAGACGTGGTCGGGCAGTCCGACGGGCGTCGTCGGGTTCATGAGCAGCGTCATGCACGTCAAGGACACCACGAAGGCGACAAGCCCCGTGGCGAGGAACGGGAAGAAGCCGCGCAGCCACGACCTTTTGACCATCCCGCCGAAAGTCCAGCTGCGGTTGAGCTGGTAGTTCCAGGTGTTGGCAAGTAGGAAGGCCAATGAGGACAGGAAGTGGTACCAGCGCACATTCCAGCGGGTAGAACCGATCTGGGTGATGATGTCGTCTGCTTCCAACCCGAAGCCGTGAAGTAGAGCCTTCGACGCGAGGTAGAACACCACGAAGTTGACCAGCACGCCGGAACCGCCGACGATGCCGAATTTGATGAATTCGCGGGCACCGTTCAGCACGCGCAAGGCGGTGCTGCCGCTCTTCTGCTGCGCAGGTGGCGCCGAGCGGGCGACATCGGACGTCGCGCCTTCAGCTATATCGTGTTGGGTCACCCCAGCCGCCTTCCTTCCTGCGGTACTGTTCTAAGTCTTTAAACTTGTGACAGTGTAGTCCCGCGAGGGCGACGAAATGAAAACGTTATGAGCTGCGCTACTGCGTGATACGGCGCGCGGCTGCGTCGATCTTCTCGTCGGGAGCGGTCAGCGCGATGCGCACATGGGATGCGCCGGCCGGGCCGTAGAAGTCGCCGGGGGCGCCGAGAATTCCGCGGTCGGCGAACCAGTCGAGCGCCTGGCGGGAGTCCATTCCGTCGCGGCGCACCCACAGGTACAGGCCGGCATCCGAATGGTCGACGGTGAAACCGGCATCAGGCAGCGCCTTGAGCAGCTCGAGGCGGCGCGAGGCGTAGACGGAGCGTTGCATTTCCTCGTGCAGGTCGCTCTCCAGCGCCGCGACCATCGCGTGCTGGATCGGGCCGGGAACGATCAGGCCGGCGTGCTTGCGCACCTCGAGGAGTTCTTGGACGAGGGCTTCGTCGCCGGAGATCATGCCGCAGCGGTATGACGCCAGATTCGACGTCTTAGACAGGGAGTGCAACGCCAAAAGGCCGGTGTTATCGCCGTCGGTGACGGACGGGTGCAGCACGGAGACGGGCTCAACAGCCCACCCGAGGTAGAGATAGCACTCGTCGGAGGCGATGATCGCGCCGGTTTCGCGCGCGAAGGCGACCCAGGAGCGCAGCAGCTCAACAGAGGCCACAGCGCCGGTCGGGTTCGACGGGGAGTTGAGGAAAATCAGGGCGGCGTCGCGGGGGGCTTGCGCCGGATCGTCGCAACGCACGACGTTGCAGCCAGCCATGAGTGCGCTGACTTCGTAGGTGGGGTACGCGACTTCCGGGATGACGACGGTCTCGCCGCGCAGACCCAGCAACGTCGGCAGCCACGCGATGGCTTCTTTGAGCCCGATGGTCGGCAACGCGGCGCGCTCGTTCAATCCGGCGATGCCGAAGCGGCGCTCCAACGCCGAGACGATCGCGGCGCGCAAGGCAGGCGTGCCCATCGTCTGCGGGTAGCCGGGCGCGGCGGAATTCTCCGCGAGCGCGAGCTGGATCGCGGGCGGGACGTCGTCGACGGGCCCGCCGACGGACAGGTCGATCAGCCCGTCCGGGTGCGACGCGGCTTTAGCTTTGACGTCGGCGATGGTGTCCCACGGAAAATCGGGCAGGACCTGGCTGAGCGGGCGGCGCGTCCCCATGTCCCCTACTCCTGGTTCATGGGTGGCAGCGCGGCCACGAACGGGTGGTCGAAGTCGTATGGGCCTTCAGCGGCGGCGCCGCCCGGAGAGCCGATCTCGTCGAAGAAGGCGACGTTGGCGTCGTAGTAGTCGTTCCACTCGTCCGGCAGGTCGTCTTCGTAGAAGATGGCCTCGACGGGGCATGCGGGCTCGCATGCGCCGCAGTCGACGCACTCGTCGGGGTGGATGTAGAGCATGCGCTTGCCCTCGTAGATGCAGTCGACGGGGCATTCTTCGACGCAGGCGCGGTCCAGAATGTCCACGCACGGCTCAGCGATGATGTAGGTCATGGGCTCCTGTCACTCCTTATGACGAAAATTCTCACATCAGTATGTCACTTCCGCGCCGCAATGGGCCACACGGTCCCGGCACACGCGGCGGCGAGCAGGATAACGCAGCGAATCTTATATTCGGCGATGATCGCGGCGGTCACCTCGGGCCCGACAGCGAACAGCAGGAACCCGCATATCCACGCCAAAAGCGGAATGAGGGCGCCGAGCACGCGGCCGCGTGTCCACAGCAGCGCCGTGCGCGTGAACACCGCCCCAAGACCAGCTGCGGCGAGAATCGAGGGGACGCCGTAGAGCGAGCTTATCGACGCCACCTCAACCAACCCCGATCCCACCGCCCCCACCGACAGCCACATGAGTCCGGAGCGGGCTTCCGCCGGTGAGAAGTCGGTCCGCGTGATGGGACGGCGGGGTGAACCGGGGGCAGGCATTAGAAGTCGAGGCCGCTTGCGATATCGGCGCCGTGGTCCAGGGGCAGGCCTGCGCCGAGAAGGTAGTGCTCGCGGCGGATGATGGGTTGCGCGATGAGGTTGGACAGCGCGTAGGTGGTCACCGGGCCACGCGCGATGGCGGGGTGGGGGTTGGTGAGGGAAACGGAGCCGTCGGCAAGCCAAATCTGCGTTGCGTGCGCTTTCATGGCTTCGGCCTTGGCGGCGTAGACGACATCGTCCATCTCCACCCAGGTGTCGGTGGTGTCAACGGCGTCGAGCTCCCCCGGTGCCGGTTGCGTCCAGCCCGTGGGAATATCGTCGGCGAAATTGGCCTCGAGCTCTTCGCGCAGGCGTGCAGCCCAGAGGATGCGGGGAATGTCGACCTGCTGGGCGGCAAGGTGGGTGATCTCGTGGGCTCGGATGTGGTCGGGGTGGCCGTAGCCGCCGTTGGGGTCGTAGGTGAGCACGAGGTGCGGGGCCTCGCGGCGGAAGACCTCCACGAGGTCGTTGACCGCTGCCTCGCCGGAATTGACGAAGGCGCGGGGGTTACGGCTCGCCGGCGAACCCGCCATCCCCGAATCCCGGTAACGCCCGGCCCCGCCGAGGAATTCGCCGCGCACACCGAGGATGGCTAGCGCACGGGAGAGCTCGTGAATGCGGAATCCGCCGAGCTGGTCCGCCTCATCGTTGACCAGACCTTGGTAGGTCTCCCCGATCACTTCGCCCTCTTCCCCGAGCGTGCACGTGACCACGAGGACATCGGCGCCACGGCGCGCGAGATCCGCTAGTGCGCCGCCGGTCGAGATCGACTCGTCGTCGGGATGCGCATGCACTGCGACGACGCGCAATCCCACCAGGTCGCGAGAGCGGCGGTCACTGCTCATGTTCGGGTTCGGGTTCGCGTTGTTCATCGTCGGATCGGTCGTCCTTTCTGCTGTCGTCGCTGTCGTCGCTGTCGTCGTCCTCGGCTGCGGGCTCGGCCGCCTTCCACTGGGCAGCGCTGGCGACGCCGTGGTCCCAGTCGTCGAGGGCGGGCGCGGGGCCGGTGATCCCTTGGCCGAGTGCCATGATGCGGCGTTCGGACAGCACAGGCACCCAGACAGCTTCACGACGAAGCGTGTCCGTAACAGCCCCGCGCACCTCGGAGGCGGGAATGCGACCGGACAAGATGTTGTCGGACATGGCGCGTGTGGAAGGCAGGCAAAGACCGCTCAAGTTGCCGGAGACGAAGTCGGTGTCCTCGTCCGGGCACTGGATCTTGCTGGCCCACACGGCCGCTCCTCCGTCGAGAGACCAGCCGACGACGGCATCGACAGTTCCTTCGCGCAGGCGTTGGGCGGTGTCGGTGGCATCGGCTGCGACAGTTTCAGCTTCAACGCCAGCGCGCACGAGCAGATCGGCTACGGCGCGAGCAGCGGGCATGGCTTGGTCGTCGCGCGGGTCGGCAGCGATGCGGATGGGACCAGATTCAGCCGCGGCAGCGCGCAGCGCGTCCGGCTCATGGCCGAGGGGCAAAGTCGGGTCGGCGGCAGCCAGGTCGCGGGAACGGGAGGCGGCGATGCGGGCGATGAGGGGGACGTCGATAAGCGATGCGAACTCGCGGCGTACCTCTTTTGTCCCGAGAACCGGCGAGTTGACGGACATGGTGACTCCGAGTTCGCGCGGGCCTTCGACGAGGCGAAGTTGCGCGTCGGGGATCAGCGAGTACGCGTCCCACGACGTCTCCCCCGGCACGTGGTCGACGAAAGCGAGCTGGCCCGAGCGCAGGCGGTCGGCGGTGAGGTCCGTCGACCGGACGAAATTGAGCGTGAGCAAGTCGATGCTGGCTGGGTACGGCGCCCAGAAGCGGTCATTGCGTTTCAGGGCGATGACGCCAGCGCCGCGGTCGACCTTGTCCACCATGTAGCGCCCGGCGGAAGCGGGAATCGTCTCAGCGAGCGCCGTGGCGAAATCATCCGCGCGCGAGTCGAGCAAGTGCGACGGGAGGAGATAGTTGAACAGCTCGGGCCATGCCTCAGTGGATTCGCTGAACACGACGTCGACGGTCTTGCCGCCGGTGCCGCTGACGCGCACGTCTTCAATGGCGCGGTAGCCGGCGGGGTCGACGGTGCCAGGCGTGGTGGTCATGCCGCGCCAGAGGTAGACGAAGTCGGCGCCGGTGATCGGACTGCCATCGGACCATTGCGCGGCGGGGGCGATCACGTAGCGCACGGTCATCGCCGAGGTGGCTTCTTCGCCTTCTTCGCTGTCTTCGTCTTCTTCCAGCACTTCCGCTGATTCGAGGAGGTCGCTGTTGAGCTCGCCGTCACTAAAAGCGCTGGGCAATGTGAGCTCAGCGAGGTCGCGGACGGTGGAATTCTCGTCGGCGACCAGGTGCGGGTTCAGGCCATTGCGGAGCGGCTCGACACCCGCGGCGGCCTTGGTGCGCGCGGCGGGCTGGGCTGTGGTCGTGGTTGTCTCCGACGTTTCGGACTCCTCCACAATCGGTGGTGGGCCCGGCTGCGCCGCGCACGACGACAACACCCCCAGCGCGAGAACAGGGGCGAGAATTCTCGCCGCCGTGGTCCTGCAACTGGGGGTGCGCATGAGCACTCATGCTACTGCATGGCGCGTGCGATTCGTCTACTCGCTGCTACTTGTTCATCTGCTTTGCGCGGGAGCGGGCGCGGCCGCGCTCGGTGGCGTTGAGGATGACCTTGCGCACGCGCATCACCTCAGGGGTGACCTCGACGCACTCGTCGTCGTCGCAGAATTCGATGGCTTCGTCGAGGGACAGGGCCTTCGCCTTGGCGAGAGTGACCGTGGTGTCCGCGGACGCGGCACGCATATTGGTCAGCTTCTTCTCCTTGGTGATGTTGATGTCCATGTCCTCGTCGCGGCTATTCGCGCCGACGACCATGCCCTCGTAGGTCTCCGCGCCGGGCTCGACAAAGAACTCGCCGCGGTCCGCGAGCTGCATGAGCGCATACGAGGTGACTTGGCCGGAGCGGTCGGCGACGAGGGAGCCGGTCGGGCGGCCCTTGATCTCGCCGGCCCACGGACGGTGCTCGATGGAGTACGAGTTGGCGATACCGGCGCCACGGGTCTCCGTCAGGAAGGTCGTGCGGAAGCCGATGAGGCCGCGGGACGGCACGTCGAATTCCATGCGGACCCAATCGCCGGAGCCAGCGTTACCCATGGCAGTCATCTGGCCCTTGCGGTTGGCCATCAGCTGGGTGACAGCACCCTGGTGCTCGGCCGGGGTGTCGATGACCATGTGGTCGTACGGCTCGTAGGTCTTGCCGTCGATCTCCTTGGTGACAACCTGCGGCTTGCCCACGGTGAGCTCGAAGCCCTCGCGGCGCATCGTCTCGATCAAGACAGTCAGGGCCATCTCACCGCGGCCCTGGACCTCCCACGCGTCGGGGCGGTCCGTCGGCAGCACCTTGATGGAGACGTTACCGATGAGCTCCTGGTCCAGACGAGCCTTGACCAAGCGGGCGGTGAGCTTGTCGCCGCCGCCGCGGCCAGCCATCGGAGAGGTGTTCACGCCGATGGTCATGGAGATGGCCGGGTCGTCGATCTTGATGCGCGGGCGCGGCTCGACATGCTCCGGGTTGCAGAGGGTGTCGCCGATCATGATCTCGTCGATGCCGGAAACCGCGGCGATGTCACCGGCGACGACCTCGCCTTCGGCAGGCACACGCTCAAGTCCCTCGGTGACAAGGAGCTCGGCGATCTTGACGTTCTTGACGTGCTGCTCGCCGTCGGCGTCGTAGTGGACCCACGCGACATTGTCACCCTTTTTCACCGAGCCGCGGTAGACGCGGATCAGGGCGATACGGCCGAGGAAGGAAGAGGAGTCCAGGTTGGTGACCTGAGCCTGGAACGGAGCGTCGATATCCGCGGAGGGCTCGGGCAGAACGTCGTAAATGACGTCGAACAGCGGCTGGAGATCCTCATTGTCCGGCAGCCCGCCGTTGCCCGGGTTATTGAAGGAAGCACGGCCTGCGCGGCCGGAGGCGTAGAGGACGGGAAGCTCGAGCAGGTTCTCGGCAGCTTCGGCAGCCTCGGGGTCTTCGAGGGAAGCACCGAGCTCGAGCAGCAGGTCCTGGGCCTCGTCGACAACTTCGTCGATACGCGCATCCGGACGGTCGGTCTTATTCACACAGATGATGACCGGCTTCTTGGCCTCGAGGGCCTTGCCCAGAACGAAGCGGGTCTGCGGGAGGGGACCTTCGGAGGCGTCGATCAGCAGGACGACGCCGTCGACCATGGACAGGCCGCGCTCGACCTCGCCACCGAAGTCCGCGTGGCCCGGAGTGTCAATGACGTTGATGACCAAGTCGCGGCCGTCTTTGCCCGCGCCGGCACGACGGATGGAGGTGTTCTTGGCCAGAATGGTGATTCCACGCTCGGACTCGAGGTCGCCGGAATCCATGACGCGGTCTGCAACCTCGCCGTGATCGCCGAACGCGCCGGACTGCTCCAGCATGCCGTTGACGAGAGTGGTCTTGCCATGGTCGACGTGGGCGACGATGGCGACGTTACGGAACTCAGGGTGCGACACTTCTACGTCTGCTCCTTAGATAGGCGTACTGCACACGGCAGTTGAACGGTTAAACCCTACTCCCATAGGGCGCTACGTGCGATACCGAAAATACACGGCGCCGAAAAACCCACAGCCAAGTCCACTTTTCAGCCTTGACAGCGCCAAAAAACTTCAAATAGTGGGACTAATGTTGCAATTGTTGCAAACGACACTAGAGTTACTGACGTTATTAATGTTCTAATGTTGTTTTCCTGCGACAAAGGATCAGTTCCTTGAAGATAGCAACAGCCGCCCACGCTCCTGCCCGCGTCCGCACTGCCGTCATCTCCGCCGCAACTGCCGCAGCGCTTACCGTCGGAGCCTTCGCCGTCCCCGCTTCCGCGCAGGCGGCGCCCGCCCCCGCCCAAGCAGCTTCCGCACTGTCCGCGGGTTCTTCTCTCGTGGATCATCTCGGCCGCCCCACTCCCCAGGTGCAGCGGGCCGTCAAGGACTTCGCGAACCGCCCCGGCGTGCCACCCCAGGTCCGCGACGCATTGTTGAGCGGTCTCGCGTTTTTCGTTGGCGATGCTTCCGGCAACGGCGGCGGCCCCGGCCTGCCAGAAGGCGGCCCTGCGTTCCGCCAAGGCTTCTGGCCGACGGTGTCCCGCAACTGCATGGGCCCCGGCATGAACTCCACGGGCTCCCTCATCGCGGTCCCGGGCCCGGCCCGCATTCCAGTGCCGGCTCCGAAGGCTGGGCAGGCCACATTCGTGTTCACTGCTTTGGGCACGAAACCTGCATCGCCCCAGCAAGGGGCCATGAACGTGCACTGGATCAACCTGGCTAACCTGCGCACCGGTGTAACGCCCCTTTTGAACAAGGGGATAAATAAGACAGGACCGGCAACGCTCTCCAACGTCGCCGACACGGGCTCCGGCCCAGTGCTGGCGGTGGTCTCCGGGGCAGTCAAAACAGACGGCCGCAGCTGCGGCTTCCCCCCGACGGCACTGAGCGTGACGGTGAAGTAGGTATCAACATGAAGCAGCACGGACAGCAGGTGAACGGAATGGCCACATCCAACACGGGCCACGCAGACGCTCTTGACGCTGAGCGCGCAGACGTTCCCGATCTGCACCCGGTCAAGCAGGAGACTTTCGACACCACCTCGAAGATCAACACTGACCCGAAGGGTTTCCTCCGCGAAGTGGACACATTCCGGGTCACGGACTTCGGCCTGTACATGGCGCGCGGTGCGAACCACCCGAGATTCGGCTACCTGGAAAGCTGGCTGCTGCCGCAGCTCAATCTCCGCGCGAATATCTTCCACTTCCGCGAGGGCGTGGATATGGAGCAGGACTACTACTTCGATATCGCGGACATCGACGTCGAAGGCGAAGTGTGGCGTACACGCGACCTGTACGTGGATCTCGTCGCGGTGCAGGGAGAAGCGATCGACGTGCTCGATATCGACGAGCTCGCGGCGGCGACATCCGCAGGCTTCATCACCGCAGCAGAGGCAGAGAAGGCGATCGAGGCCACACTCAATGCTGTAGAGGGCATCACCCGCCACGATGACGACGCAATGGAGTGGCTCCGCGCGCTGGGCATCGAGTTGACCTGGGCCGACGAGGTCGAGCTCACCCCGGCAGCATCCTGATCCAGCGCAGCTACGCCGAGGTCAGTTCTTCGCGGGTGAATCGCGCGCGGCCACGGTCGGCGCGGGCGAATTCCACGACGATATCTTGGTCCTGCGCGAGGTGAATGAGACGCGTGGCCAACTCGCGTTCAGCATTCTCAACTGCGGTTTCAGCTCCCTCGACGCTGAGCATGAGCACGCCCTCCGTGCCGATCACGTCACACGTGGCAGCCCCGTTGCCGGGAGTTTCCAGAGTGCCGGCGGACGGGAAGGTGAACGTGCCTTTGGAGGTCTCGGGGTCCCACGCGACGTCGATAAGCTGCTCAAAATAGCTGGCCAACAGCTTGCCGTAACGTGCAGGGCGATCGATCCGCACGCGCGCGGTCGAGGTGACGGTTTTGGGCATGGACCACACCCTACCCAAAATGCGCGCACACATTAGTATTTGTGTATCGTACCCCTCCCCGACAGAAAGGCACGCGCATGGCCGGCGGTCTCCTCGCATTGCTTGACGACGTCGCCCTCATCGCCAAAACCGCAGCCTCCAGTATGGACGATGTTGCGGGCATGACAGCGAAGACATCCACGAAAGCCGCCGGCGTTGTCATCGACGATGCCGCGGTGACCCCGCAGTACGTCACCGGCGTTACCCCCGCGCGCGAGCTTCCGATGATCTGGAAGATCACGAAGGGTTCGCTGCGCAACAAGCTGATCATCATCCTGCCGATCGCCCTCCTGCTCAATGCCTTCGCACCGTGGGCCCTGGTTCCGATCCTGATGGTTGGCGGCACCTACCTATGCTTCGAGGGCGCGGAAAAGATCGCCGACAAGCTCCTCCACGACGAGACCGAACAGCAGGATCAGGCGGTCAACCGCGACGAACAAGGCGAGGATGCCCTGGTCAAAAGCGCGGTGCGGACCGACCTGATCCTGTCTGCGGAGATCATGATCATCTCCCTCGACGAGGTCGCCGACCAGCCCTTGCTCATGGAATTCATGGTGCTCGTCGCCGTAGCGATTTTCATCACCATCGCCGTGTACGGCGCCGTCGCGCTGCTGGTCAAGGTAGACGACATCGGACTGGGCATGATTGAGCGCGACAACGCCCCCGGCATCGGACGCGCCCTGGTCAATGGCATGCCGATCGTGCTGAAGATCATCGGCATCGTCGGCACCGTGGCCATGCTGTGGGTCGGCGGCCACCTGATCATCCGCGGCCTCCACGAGGTCTTTGGCTGGCACTGGCCGCACGATGTCCTCGCCCAGCTTTCCGAGGCCGTTGGCGGCGGCGCCCTCGGCTGGCTCGTTGATACCGCTGGCTCCGCGCTCGTCGGTCTCCTGGTCGGCTTCGCGGTGCTTGGCGTCGTAGCGGGTGTGCGCAAAGTACTGCGCTAGAGTCGAGGTCCATGGAACCTCTGCCCCGCTACCCGCTCGCTCCGTTCGCCATCGGCGGCGGATCCGACCTCAGCGTGGGCAGCCTCATCGCGGCCACCCTGTTCACGTACGCCGGCACTCCCGATGCCAGCGATCCCCTGAACACCACAGTCGAGCTTGAGTCCGATCCGCTGACCGGCGCGTGGCGTGTGCGCTGGCCTGCCGCGCACGGCAGCATCATCGGCGATATCACCGCGCACGAGCGCGCGCCGTTCCACAGCGTCGACACCCTCCACGAAGCCGGCTTGGTGCCTGCCGCACAGGCCACGATCACCTTCGACCGGCTCACCGCCGCCCACCGCGTCGTTGTCCACCTCGCCCCGCCGGCATTGTGCGTGCCCCGCAATAACCTGCTGCCCGGTGCATTGCTGCTGCCTGGCACCGTTGCCGGCGAGTCCCCCGTGTACGTCCACGTCGCCGATGGTGAATTCACCGCCGCGGAAACCATGCTCATGTCGCCCGGCCAGTGGCTGGTCGGATTGCACCTGCACGGTCACACCGTCGTGGTCACCTGCGGCGGCCGTGTTCTTGGCACCCTCGATGCCCGCCAGTCCGGCCCCGTGCGCGAGAAACTTGCCGCCTTATTCGCCCAGAATGTCGACGTGAAGGCCCGCGCCTGGGCTGTCGACGGCTCCATCAGCGTCGATGTCACCCGCACCCCGGGCATTTTCCCCGTCCGCACCCTCCCACCGCTGCCGTTGCCCGCCGGTCCCGAGATCGATATTCCCGCCGCCGAGGTCTACGAATTCGCCGACGGCTCGCTCGTGGTCACCGTAGATCTCTCCGCCGCCATCGACCCTGAGGATTGGGTCTACCCCCGCCCGGGTGCACGCACCGTCGACCCCGTCCACCCCGCGCAGCCCGCCGCACCGCGCTTCCCCGAAGAACCGCTGGTCCAGCCGGCTGCACCCGAAGCGGCGCACGAGTCCGCGCAGGACGCGCCCACCCAGTACTTCCCTGCCTTCGTGGACTTCAACCCGTCGCACACCGACGACGGCGAAGCCGCGGCCAGCGAGACCTACCTCACCGAAGTGGAAAAGGTCCGCCTCCGCCGCGCGCGGCGCAATTCGCACGGCCCGAAGCACAGCCGGGACGACAGTGCGCCGCAGGAATACACCGGCCGTCACCGGCGCGACGATTAGCCCGGGGTTTGCTAAAGTTCCGTTGCGGTTCAATCATTTTCCCTCCGTGTCTTGAAATGAGTCCGCAATGCGATCGTTCCGCCGTTCCATCTTGTCCATTGCCATCGTCGGCACCATTGCGGTTACTGCGGTTGCCCCAGCCCCCGCGACGGCGCAGAGCTCGCTGAGTTCGACGAGCTCCGGCAGCTCCAGCAGCTCCCGCAACCTGATCAGCGAGATGGGTGGCGCCCTGTCGGACTCGCCGAACCCCGATCCAGCTCCCAAGCCGAAGCCGAAACCAAAGCCGAAGCCGAAGCCGAATCCGAAAACCCGCACCGAACAGGGCCTTGTCGTGGAGATGCTCGGCGACCTGATGGGCAAGCACCAGCCCAACCTGGGGCTCGGGGCCGTTGACTTGGGCATTATGGTGCCGCTGATCAACGAGACATTCGCGATCGTATTCGGCGACTCATTCACCGGCAAGTACTTCGGCGAAGGCAAGTGGCTCAGCCCAGTCGGTCTCGTGGCCAAGCGCGATGAGAACGGCCGAATCATCTTCACCCGCCCGCTTAACGACGGCAAGACCGCCGATCAGCTGATCAACTACAAGCACTACGACAACCGCACCGTCATCCCGTCCGACGTGATCAACCTGGACGGCACGCTCTACATGCAGGGCATGTGGAATGAAGGCATCGGCAATGTGCGTGAGACCGAAATCTGGAAGTCCACGGACTACGGCGCGAACTGGACGTCTGTCGCGCAAACGACGTATCGCTACATGGATGGGCTTGGCAACCTGATCAGCTGGGAGAAGGGCCCCGACGGCTACATCTACGTCGTGTCCTCCGAATTCCTCCGCGACGACCCTGTCTACCTCTCCCGCTTCCGTGAAGAGCAGATCGCGGACCGCAAATCGTGGGAGATCTACGACCCCTCCACCGGCGAATGGAGCAAGAAGCGGCGCACCCCGATCCTGTCCAAGAACGTCCAGGCCGGCGAGATGTCCCTGCGGATGGTCGAGGGCCACTGGGTGCTGGCAATGTTCAACGAGGAGACGGCATCCATCGAGGTGCGCATCTCGAAGACCATCGCCCGTGACTGGGATTCCATCGAACCCGCTCGCGTCGTCGTCGCCGGCTCGGGCGGGTGGCGTGCCGAGCAGAACGCGAGCAACTTCACTCAGCTCTACGGCGGCTACATTGTCCCGGGATCCACACTCGCCAACATGGATCTCGTCGTCTCCCAGTGGAATACTTCGGATAACTCGCGGTACATGTCCACCCAGTTCAACGTGAAGGGTTTGGACAAGTTCTTCGGCATCTCCCCGGAGCAGCCGGAGAGCGCGGAATCCGCACCGCAGGGTACAGCGCGCGCCGCAGCACAGACCGGCGACCAGAGCGCCGTCGTAGTCGATGAGACCGCGGTGTCGCCGGAGGTCGTCAACCGTCTCAGCGACGAAGAGGCCATGGAAAAGGCCGCGGACAACCCGGCTGACACGCTGAACTAGCCCCCGCGGCGCCGCGTCGCCGGGGGCTACGGCTCATCGATGTTCTCGGCGCTGGCTCCGTCAGCCGCGTCGTCGATAAGCTCCTCGTCCGTCGGCGTTGTCCCCGGATCGACCTCGGGGTCGTTGTCGCGCTCGTACTCGCGGACGATGCGCGCCGCCGTGTCCGCGATCTCCTTCATCGACTGGTAGAAACGCCCCATCTCGTTCCACACGCCGTCTTCGGAGAGCACCCCGTACTGGGCTTCGGGGAAGTCGCGGACGTCCTCGCGCCAGACTGATTCGTAGTAGGCAATGAGCTGCGCCATCGTCTCCCAGTCTTCGGCGAGGCGCTCTGGGATTTCTTCCCAGCGGTCATTCGCTTCGACGAAGTGCGCGAGACGCGCGTCGTTGGAAATTATTCGTTCCGGGATGTCGTCGGCCCCGGGGAAATCAGGCTCACCAGTGGTCATGGCCGTCACTGTACCCCGCTTCAGTCCCCTAAGCGGGGTTATCGACAAGGAACCGGCGCACGAAAATCCGCGTACGGTGGGAAGCGGTTGAACCCCACGGCAAGGAGGCCATTATGACTGCACAGAAGGGCAACGACCACGGCCCGAACCCCTACGTCGTCGATATTGAAAAGGCGACCGTCGACAACGAGGCTTTCCGCGACACCCTGTGGACCGGCAAGAATCTCCAGCTCACTGTCATGACCATTCCGGCAGGCGGCGAGATCGGCGCTGAGATCCACGACGGCCACGACCAGTTCCTCCGCCTCGAGGAGGGCGAGCTCCGCGCCCAGATCGGTACGAGCGAGACCGACCTCGAGATCGACCAGGTTGTCGGCGCGGACTGGGCTGCATTCGTCCCGGCCGGCAAGTGGCACAACTTCGTCAACGAGTCCGACGCACCCGCGAAGCTCTACTCCATCTACGCCCCGCCGGAGCACGAGCCGGGCACCCACCACGAGACCAAGGCGGACGCCGACGGCGCATAAACGCACGGCACCCACGCATAGCCCAGCATTTTCGCTGGGCTTTTCGCTTATCGACGTCCGGCCCTTCCCATTTACTTGCCTCCCCCAACCACGGGTCACGTGCTTTTCACTTACCAGTAACGGGCTAGCCATATAACCGTCACAACAGGTCCATTTGCCTGGCTTAGTTTTTGACATGCCCTGGTTGGAAGCTGGCAACCACAGCATCGTGAGCTGGCTGCTTTCCAACCGGTTACTTCATTCCACCGCTGCCCGAAAGGTTCCCACCGATGCGTAACCGCGTTCTGTGCGCCACCATCGCCGCGCTGTCCGTCAGCGCGGGCGTCCTCTCCCCCGTCACCGCTACCGCCGACGAGAAGACCGCCAAAATCTCGATTTCGAACATCACCGACTTCCACGGTCGTTTCGCTCCTAAAGACGTGAACGTTCGTGGCACAGATACACGTGACGACAAGAAGTCCATCCCGGGTGCCGAGCGCCTGAAGTGCGCTATCGACACCGAAGCCGAAGGGTTCGGCAACGCGCACATCCTGACTTCTTCCGGCGACAACATCGGCGCTGGCCCGTTCGAGGCAATGCTGCTGGACGATGCGCCGACCATCGATGCGCTTAATGAGATGGGTCTTGAGGTCTCCGCCGTGGGCAACCACGAATTCGACAAGGGCGCAAAGGATTTCTCCGAGCGCGTCATCCCGGATGCGAAATTCCCGTACCTCGCCGCTAACGCCAAGTCTGTCGCAGGCACCGACGACCACTTCATCAAGGAGATGGACGGCGTCAAGGTCGCATTCATCGGCACCGTCACCGACAACATGCAGAATCTGGTCGCCGCCGACGGCATCAAAGGCATCACGTGGAACGACCCGGTTGAGACCACCAATGCCCTGGCCAAGAAACTCAAGGACAGCGGGGAAGCCGACGTCGTTGTCGCTCTCGTCCACGAGGGTGGCTACACCCCTGACCAGTTCAAGAATGTCGATGTCGCATTCCTCGGCCACACTCACACCGTGATCACCCAGGATGCTAAGACAACTCCGATCGTGCTCCAGGCAGGTCAGTACTCCCAGGGCTTCGCCAACGTGGACCTGAGCATCGACCGCGCCACCAAGAAGGTCACCGTCGAGGAGGCGAAGGTCGTGGAGGGCGCGCCCCTCCTCGACTGCACGGACAAGAAGTACCCGAAGCTCGAGGGCATCGCCAAGACGGCTAAGGCAGAGGCAGAGGTCGAGGGCAAGCGTGTCGTAACGTCGATTAGCTCTGATTTCGCCCGCGGCGTAAATGCTGACGCTGACGCTTCGGAGAACCGCGGTGTCGAATCCACACTGAGCAACCTGCTCGCTGAGGCCGCAAAGTGGAGCATCGAGGCGAATTCAACCGTTAAGCCTGACATCGGCGTGATGAACGCTGGCGGTGTTCGTGACGATTTGGATTCCGGCGAAGTCACGTTTGCTGAGGCGTTCTCCGTCCAGCCGTTCGGCAACGAGAACACGTTCATGACGCTCAAGGGCAAGGACTTCAAGGAAGCCCTCGAGCAGCAGTGGCAGCCGGGCCAGAAGCATCCGATTCTCGCACTGGGTCTTTCCAATAACGTGTCCTACACCTACAACCCGGACGCTGAGCAGGGCAAGCACATCCTGTCCGTGACCATCGACGGCAAGCCGCTTGACCCGGAGAAGGACTGCATCGTCGCTGGCTCCACCTTCCTGCTTGGCGGCAGCGACGGCTTCGAAGCCTTCAAGAAGGGAACCAATGTCGAAAACATCGGTCTCGTCGATGTCGAAGCGTTCGTCCAGTACCTGAAGAACAACCCTGACGTTAAGCCTCGTGGCCAGGCCGCAGTCGGCGTGAAGATGGAGCAGCTCAAGGCCGGTGCTGAGCACTCCATCGACCTGTCTTCCCTGATCTACACCGAGGGCAACCCGGCGAAGAAGGTCACCGTGAAGCTCGAGAATGCTAAGGGCAAGGAACTGGCCTCCACTGAGTCCGACATCGATCCGGACTTCGGCGAGAAGGGCTTGGGCGAGGCTGGCAAGGCCTCCGTCAAGCTCGCCGTCCCGGCTAAGGTTCCGGCGGACGCAGTCCTGCGCATCACCACTGATAAGGGCACCGACGTGACCATGCCGGTGAAGATTGAGGGTGGCCAGGAAGGCGACCAGGAGGGCTCCTCCGGTTCCAGCAATGACGGTTCCAGCGCCAAGCCGGTTCTGATCGGCCTCGGCGTCACCGGCCTGCTGGCTGCTCTCGCCGGCGTCATCGTGGCGTTCGTCCCGCAGTTCGCACCGGTCCGCGACCAGATCAACGCCGCACTGAAGGACTTCGGCATCCAGATCTAATTCAGCGCTGAGTCTGCACTCAACCAGAACCAGCCCTTTTCTCCGCATAGGGAAAGGGTTGGTTCTTTTTGTGCGGTCGGCCAGCGGGGATAGACCCATTCGGCGTGAAGGGGTAGATTGCCGGTGTCGGATTAAAGGGGTCAGGAGGCGCAATGGCACAACAGGTTTCGGCGTCGCAAAGCTCCCCGTGGCCGGCGCTGTGGTCGATGATGGTCGGCTTCTTCATGATCCTGGTTGATTCGACCATCGTCGCAGTCGCTATCCCGGCGATCGCGGAGAGCCTGAACGCCACGTACAACGGCGTGATCTGGGTCAATAGCGCATACCTGTTGGCATACGCGGTACCGCTGCTCATCACGGGACGCCTCGGCGACAGGTTCGGACCGAAGCGACTGTATATGCTCGGCCTCGCGGTGTTCACGGTGTCGTCGCTGGCGTGCGGGCTGGCAGGGTCCGTCGGAGTGCTCATCGCGGCCCGCGCCTTCCAGGGTCTCGGCGGCGCGATGCTCACCCCGCAGACGATGTCGGTGATGATCCGCACGTTCTCCCCCACCCAGCGCGGCAGCGCCATGGGCGTGTGGGGCGCGGTCGCCGGCGTGGCCACGATCGTCGGGCCGCTGCTCGGCGGGATCTTCGTGGACCTCGGCGGCTGGGAGTGGATCTTCATCATCAACGTGCCTTTCGGCATCATCGGCCTGCTCCTTGCCTGGAAGAACGTGCCGAAGCTCGAGCTGACCGCCCGCCGCCTCGACTGGCTGGGCGTCGCACTGTCGGCGGCAGGAATGTTCTGCCTCATCTTCGGCATCCAAGAAGGCTCGAACTTCAACTGGGATGCGCGCGCGATCGGGCTCATCGTCACCGGTGTCGTCTTCATCGCCGCATTCATCCTGTGGCAGGCGCGCACCACCCGTGACGCGCTCGTGCCGTTGTCACTGTTCGCCGACCGGAATTTCGCGCTCGCCTCCGCGGCGATCACCACAGTGGGCTTTGCGGTGTCTACCTTCGCTATTCCGCTGATGATCTACGTGCAGCGGGTGCAGAATTTCAGCCCCACGGTGGCCGCGCTTCTGCTCCTGCCCTCGGGTTTGGTGTCCGGCGCGCTGTCCGGGTTCATCGGCAAGCAGACGAATACGCACGATCCGAAGCCGTTCGCGATTACGGGGCTGGCGGTGACGTCGATAAGCATCTTTGCGACAGTGTGGATCACCGACCCGCAGATCAGCCCGTACTGGATGCTGTTGATCAGCGTCTTCTACGGCCTGGGCAACTCGATGATCTGGGGGCCGCTGTCCATGATCGCCACGCGCAATCTCGATCCGGCGCTCGCGGGCGCGGGCTCGAGCGTGTACAACACGGTGCGGCAGGTCGGCGCTGTCATCGGCTCGGCGGCTGTGGCTGCTGCCATGTCTTCGCAACTCGCCCAGCGTCTCGGCGACGACGCAGCGGGGCATTCGGAGACAGGTCCCCTTCCCGAGTTCCTTCATGAGCCGTTCGCTGAGGCGATGAGCGTCGCACTGCTGCTGCCCGCTGGTGTTCTCGTCCTCGGCGTCGCAGTCGCCGCCATGTTCGCGAAGACCCGCACGTGGAGCGATAACTAGCCCGCTGTGTCTTAGCGCACATTTAAATGCCCATTTGTTCCACGCCATACACATTCCGGTTTTAGAGTGTTTTCTATGTGGAATCCATTTGCCAAGCCATTTCATGAAGACACGAACGAGACCCCCTATGTGAAGCCCGCGGAATTCATTGCCGACGCCGCTTCCCGCCCCGCTGCGTTCATCACCGGCGGTGCCAGCGGCATCGGCAAGGCCACAGCACAACGACTTCTCAACCTCGGCTGGACCGTCGGCGCCTACGACATCCAGGACGTCACTTGGGGTACCAGCGACATCCCCGACGGCCAGCTCATCACTGGCCACCTCGACGTCACCGACCGCGACGAATGGGACACCGCCCTGGCGGACTTCACCTCCCGCACCGGCGGCCGCCTCGACTTCCTCTTCAACAACGCCGGCATCATCATCGACGGGCTGCTCACCGAGCAGGATCCGGAGAAAATCCGAACGCTGGTGGACATCAACTGCCTCGGCGTCACCTTCGGCGCCCAGGCGGCCTTCCCCTATCTCAAGGCGACGAAGGGCGCAGTGGTGATCAACATGAGCTCCGCATCCGCCATCTTCGGCCAGCCGGAGATCTCCACCTACTCGGCCACGAAGTTCTACGTCAACGGCATCACCGAGGCACTCAGCGTCGAATGGCGTAACGACGACATCCGCGTCCACGACCTCATGCCCCTCTGGGCCGCCACGCAGGTCGCCAACGTCAAAGCCCAGTCCGTCAAGACGATGGGCGTAAACCTCACCCCAGGCGACGTTGCCGACGAAGCAGTGCGTGTCCTGACCAAGAACGCCCCCTGGGGCAAATGGGTCCCCCACTACGCCGTCAGCCTCACCGACCGCCTGCTCAAGTGGCTGCGTAAGCCGTTCCCGGACCCGATCGCCCAGCTGCTCATGCGCTTTGTGGCCACCTGGTAAGCCACACCCACTTCTCCACCCCAAAACCAAGAAGGGCCCCGACTGGGGCCCTTTTCCGTCCGGTGTGCCCTATGCGGTCAATACCTAAGCCCCCGGGCATTAGCTCGGGGGCTCAGGGCCGGAAGGACCAGCAGGACCAGCAGCGCCTAGCGGGAGAACACCGACTGCAGCGGCTCCTCGCCTTCGCGGACCTCACGCTCGTACTTCGCGCGGTCGAGCTCGTTCTCGTTCGGATCATCGATGAACAGCGCGTTGCGGCGGGCGTCGTAGATCACAATGGACGCGCCCAGGGCCAGAGCGGTGAACACCAGCAGGACCACGATGGCGATCCAGAACGTGCCGTCGTAGATGCCGTCGACCGAGCGGACGAACAGGTTGCGTGCGTGGCTCATCGGGTGCAGCGGGTTCATGAACGCCAGCGGGGCCGGGAGGGTGGACAGCGGCCAGACCGCACTGGAGACGAACAGGCCCAGGGCGAAGAAGCCGATATTGAACATCGCGCCGACGACTCGGCCGAACAGAACGCGGAAGAACTGGAAGATGGTGGTGCCGGCGACGTCGATAAGCAGAAGCGCCGCACCAATGATGAACCAGTTCTCTGGGCGCCAACCGAGGGTGATGGACACGAATCCCAGCAGCGCGGTGAGCGCAACGTTGATTCCGAGCATGCGGGCCCACGCGCTGAGCACCGGGCTGGCGGCGCTGGATGCCTTGTGGCGGCGACCGATGGCGTGCGGCAGAAGAATGGACACGACTGCCATCAGCAGGAAGTTGATCACGATCAGGCCGAGGATGGAGAAACCGCTCGACGGCTCCTTCTTCGTCGGGTCTGCCGGGTCAACCACGACCTGCGTCGGGTGCAGGTTCGCCTCGTCGAAGATGATCGGGACTGCGATCTGCTCGGAGGACTTGTCCATGGCCTTGACCTGCGGCGCACGGCCGGCACCTTCGTCGAGTTTGGTGGAAAGCTCCTCGGAGCCGTCCTTCAGGCGGTTCATGCCGTCTTCAAGCTGCCCGCCGCCGTCGACAAGCTGTTGCGTGCCGTCGGTGAGGCGGCTAGTACCGTCGTTGAGCTGCCTTGCGCCGTCGTCCAGCTGGTTCGCGCCGTCCTCGAGGCGGGAGACACCGTCGGTGAGCTGGCCCGTGCCGTCCACGAGCTGATCGGAGCCGTCGATGAGGCGGTCCAGGCCGTTGCGGTACGGCATCTCCGGGTCAGAGAGGTTCGCGTAGAGTTCTCCGGTGCCGTCGCGCAGACGGTTGAGGTCGTTGACCACGTTCTCCGGGTTCTCCGGGTCGAGCTGACTGACGATACCGTCGAGCTTGTCCGCCTCGGCGTGCAGGCCGAACTGACGCAGCGTGTCCACGATGGGCTTGAGCTGGCCGACACCGCCTTGGACGTTCTCCAGCAACGGGATCAGCATGCCGGTCAGCTTATCCACGCCCTCGTCGATCTGGCGTGCGCCGTCCGCGAGCTGGTCGGTACCGTCCTCGAGCTGGTACAGACCGTCATTGAGTTGCTTCGCGCCGTCATCCAGACGCCCAGCACCGTCGCTCAGCTCGCCGACACCGTCGGTCAGCTCGCCAGTGCCGTCGACGAGCCGGCCCGTGCCGTCATGGAGTTCATTCGCGCCGTCATCGAGCTGGTTGATGCCGTCGACAGCCTTCTTGCCACCGTCTTTGAGCTCACCAACACCGTCGTCAAGCCGCTTCGAACCGTCGGCAGCCGCGCGAATACCGTCGCCAAGTTCGTTGATGCCGCCGAGGACTTCCTCCGCATACGTCTTGGCAACCTCGGCGCGGACCTCGGATTGGATCTGCGGGACCAGACCCGCGGTCAGGATCGCGCCGTTACTGCCGTTGTAGTCGTTGAAATCGACCATGATATTGGCCTGCTTCGGCTCCGGATCGATGACCGTGACCACGTTCTTGGAGAAGTCCTCCGGGATCGTCACCGTGAACAGGTACTTGCCTGTCATCAGGCCTTTTTTGGCATCCTCTGAATTGACCACGTCGAAGTCGAGGTAGTCCCGGCTGGTCAAGCCCTCTACGACATCGGCGCCGAATTCTTCTAGGCCTGCCCCTTCGCCACGGTCAACGCCCTTGTCGTTGTTGACCACAGCGAGCTTGGTGTTGGGCACCGAACCAGTCGGATCCCACATCGCCCACATGAACAGGCCCGCGAACAGCAGCGGGAACACGAGTGCCAGAATGATAATGGTGCGCGCGACCGTGGAGAACGGACGCCACATCAACAGGCGTTCAAGCGGCCTTAATACCCTGCCCCCGCGCTCAGTGCGCGGTGTGTCTGCATCGCCGCCGGTGACTTTCGTGCTCAACGCAAGTACCTCATTCCTCTTCGTGTTTCGTATCCTCGCCACGTTCCTTTGCGGCGGAGCACACTCGGATTGATACGTGACTTAGATTACTTTGTAGAGGAATATAGTACGATCGAAACAGAAAATCAGGCTTTTATTTACTGTGGCGAAAATTTTTTCTCATTCATCGCCGAAGCTCATCTGTCCAGCGAACATCGCCAGGATCCTTGTCGTCGCGCCAGCCACGCCACACGGCATGCCGCACCTTACCGTCGCACGTTCGCCCAGCTAGAGCGACTTCCTCGACGAGATCGGGGGCCACCCACCACACGCCGTCACGGTCGACTTCAGGCACATCGCTTATCGATGCCTTCCCCACCTTCTTTTCCCTCAATTTCTCCTCCATTGCCTGCAGCTGGTGAGTTGTGAACCGCGTTTCCACGCGCCCGGCATAGAAGAGTTCACCAGTCGCATCGTCGGGAACCGCCAGAAGAAGCGACCCGATTCCGCTGACACGGCTCCCCTTTCCTTCCCGCACGCCAATTACGACAACCAGGTTTAAGCGCATGCTTAAAGGCTGTTTCGCCGCGCCCTACGACACCTTGGGCTATCCAGAGCACGCGTACGCCGTCGATAGGTTCCGGGTCCTACTGGTCGAGCCCTCCGGAAATTTCTGCGTCTTCGTCCCTGGCAAGGGCTTTGAAAGCTTGGACTTCTTCGCGGCGGGTCTTGACCGCGTTGATAAGTTCGCGGCCAGAGCTGAATTGTTGGCGCGGGGGTGGGGCGAACTGGTCTTGTCCTGCCATATCCCTCACCTGCTTTACCAAGTCTCCAAGGCGCATCATCCGGTTGTGCTGCCTATACCAACGATCAGCGGTAGGGTCCTTGCCTGTGTAGAACGGGTTTCGGCTAAAGCGATGGGCAAAGTGCGGATCATGATCTAAAAGCTCACCCAGCACGCGCATAGTCGACTTTTTGGCTTACAATCACCTCTGATTATTCGGGAATGTCTAGAGGTAGTGACGGCCCTGTTTCGTTACCCATGAACCTGCCCTAGCGGACAGTGGGTTAAATGCGTCGAATGTATTCCCGAACTGTTTATTTTGGGTGTACTCCTAGGGACAAGACAGGGACTTAGACAGTAAAGCGTTCCCGACATCACTATATATTGCACAATTATCTCGTTTATAACATTAATCGATATTGGTTTTTGATAGACTGGGGTCATCCAAGCTTTTGACTTTGGAGGAAAAACATATCTTTGTTAAAACGCTTAACCCTATCTGCCCTTACCTTTGCTTTACCTTTGAGCCTTGCAACTCCCGCTCAAGCTGCATCTTCGACCGCAGTTGGTACTCCGGAAAGGGTAGTAACTTCATACGGCCATAGCAGCCGTCCGCCCAACTACATTGCAAGCTATAGCCAACACGCCCAAGATCGCATGCGAGAACGGAATATATCCCGCGACGAGGTTGAAGGTGCCGTTGCTCATCCAAAAAGCTTCCACTGGCAGAAGAAGCAGAATAATTGGTGGATCATGTCTCAGAATGGGCATCTTGCAGTTATTATCGACGACAACGCCAATGTCGTAACCGTCATGCGGATTTTATGGTAGGTCTTTTAATAATGAATGATTCGGACCCCTTCGCTAGCGATGCGCAATACTTCAATATCAGCGGCGCGAAAGGTGAAGGGATAGTTAAAGGCTCTATTCCGCTGTTTTTAGACGATGGGGAACTTGCAGCTTCTCTTGACATCGGACACGATGGAAAACTTGTTGGTATTGAAGTGCTTATTTCTGACTTTTCCAGCGCTTTCCCCACTTAGGCGCATTAGGCGGATGTTCGCGCTGGCAGGGCATATAGCTATGCGCATAAGTGAGAGCCCGAGGTGAAGTGCCCCGAGTTTTGTTCCTAGGCATTTGCCTTGATTTCTATTATTTCCCGTGGCGGGTTCTGCTTCCAAAATGCGAACGCCGCCCGACCTCCGGGGGAAGGTGGGCGACGTTCTTGCCAGCGGGGCAAGTAGTGCTTTCTCGGGGGCTAAATAAGTTAAGCCTCCTTGCCAGCACTACTGACTAACCAAAAGCATTACCACGCGACGTGGTTCCGCAACCGGAACGGCAAATTCGTTCTAGAGTTCCTCTGTGGCGAAGTCTGTGAGTGCTCTTCGAAATGTAGCCCACTGGCGCTCTTTGAAAAGTAGCCCAGTGTGGTCGTAATTGATGTCGTCGACCTCATGGCGGCGCTCGAAGCCTCCCTCGGCCGCAAGTCCGGTAAGACGGGCGCGAAGAAGTCCACGAAGGAGTCAACCAAGAAATCCGCCAAAAAGACCACGAAGAAGGCTTCCAAGAAGTCGTCGAAGAAGAGCAAGAAGTCGACGAAGAAGACGGCCAAGAAGAAGAGCACCAAAAGCGCCTAACAGCGACCAGGTATTCGTAGAATGGCCGCCATGAAGATGAAGTACTTCTTCGGCGCCGACACCGCCCGCAAGCTGGGAAACCAGCTGGGCATCGACGGCGAGGAGTACGCGGCGTGGGTCGCACCCCGCGTCGACGATCTGGAGATCAAAGACCGCGTCGGGGTCTTCGCGAGGGGCCTGCGCGAGCGGTTGCCGGAGGATTACGGGGAGGCGGTGGCGGGGGTCGTCGATCAGCTCGGCCCTGAGCTCGCGGAAGGCGAAGGCTATTTCAACCACGCATTCCACCTCTGGCCCATAAGCCGCTTCATCGAGGACTACGGCCTCGACCACCCCGAACTTTCCCTCGCCGCGACCGAGGCGCTCACCCGCGCGTTCACCGGCGAGTGGGCCGTGCGCCCGTACCTTAAGCACTACCCCGCGCTCACCATGGACCGCGTCGAGGAATGGTCGCTCTCGCCAAGCCACAATGTGCGCCGCTTATCGACGGAAGGCCTCCGCCCCCGCCTCCCCTGGGCCCCCGTTCACCGCCCGTTTCTGGATGATCCCTCACCCATCATTCCCGTGCTGGACCGCCTGTACGCAGATACCTCTTTATATGTGCGCACCTCCGTAGCCAATAACCTGAACGACATCGCGCGCACCCACCCTTCACTCGCCATCGCCACCGCCGAGCGCTGGCTCGCCGAGACCCCGTCCCCGGAGGTCACCTGGGTCGCCGAACGCGGCCTGCGCGGATTGATCAGGCAGGGCGATCCCGCCGCACTCGCTGCCGTCGGTTTCGCCGCCACTGACAACATCCAGCTGGTCTCCGCAGCTTTCCCGCCCCGTGTCGCGATCGGCGAGAAAGTCGTGCTCACCGCGCGTGTGGTCAATGCTTCCGATGAACCCCGCGACATTCTTGTCGACTACCGCGTCCACTTCCTCAAGAAGAACGGCACCCGCCGCCCCACCACCTTCCGCCTCGGCCGGCTCACTCTCGCCCCCGGCGAAGAACGCGACCTGACCAAGCGGCATTCATTCGCTGTCACCAGCACCCGGGTCCTCTACCCCGGCGCGCATGCCATTTCCGTGGTGCTCAACGGTGTCGAGGGCGAGCCGATCCCCTTCGAGCTCGTGGGGTGAGCCCGTTGGCAGGTGTCACCCGGTGCGCCGCGTCCCGTCCCGGCGCGCCCAAGGTGCCGCGTGGATCTACTTTCACTTTAGCCGGGACCTGCTTGGAAAACCCCAGGTCATATTTAGTCAACACGGAAACGATTTAAGCTATATCCACGGCCCTCAGCACAAGGTCCCGGAACGAGCCGGTACCAACCTCTCCGGTGTGTCTGAATCGTGCTACTTTGAGCAGCATGACTTCTCGACGCCGTGCCACGCGTTTTGCCAGCGTCATCATCGGCGCCTCCACACTTCTCGCAGCCTGCGGCAGCAATGAATCCACCGAGATCCCCCAGGCCGCGCCGGAGGAACCTGCCGGCAATGTCGAGATCGTCACCGTCACGCAGTACAACGACGGCACGGTTCTCGGCCCCGACGACGAAGCCGAGGGCGACGCTGAGGAGCCGGAAGCTGTCGATGCTGCCGATGGCGAAGAGGCTCACGGCGACACAGGCGAGGGCGACGACTCAGACGAGGACACCCAGGACGAAGAATCCAGCGACCTCGCGCCGGGAGAGTCCGCATACATCGGCACGGTGGAAAAGCAGACGACCGAAGAAGTCTTAAAGGGCGCGCCGGATCCGAACCCGGACTACAGCAAACCGTCGGACAGGTACTACGTGCTCGTGCTCGATGAGCCCACCGAAATCACTGCGCAGAAGGCGGGCCCCGAGCCCTACACCCGAGTCAATGAGATCATCTCCCTCGGGGACAACAGCACCCACTTCGATTCGAGCGAGCGGTGGGAGCCGTACGTGGGTAAGCGCGTCCGCTTGATCGTTGAGAATAGATACCTGAACTACCCTTCCGACACCAGCCTGCCTCTCGGCGCGATCAGTCTGGTGGAAGATCGCGGCAGGGTGGAAGAGCTCTAGGGGCCAGCGCCGTCGTCGATAAGCGTGCGACGACCGCAACCTTCATGGTCGCGTGTTATAGCTTGAGCTCATGAAAGGTTACCGCACGGGCGAGCACCTCCTCGCCGTCTATTTGTCGTCGATCACGGGGTTCATTGACGCGCTCGGCTTCATGTACCTCGGCGGCTTCTTCTTGTCGTTCATGTCCGGCAACACAACGCGCCTCACCGCAGCGCTTAACGACGGCCACCTCGACGTCGCCGCCAAAGCCGGCCTCCTCATGCTGCTGTTCTTGGTCGGGGTCGCGATCGGTGCACTGATCAGCCAACTAGGGCAACGGTATCTGCCGCAGACGCGGACCCGTGAAGCGATCTTGTTATTCGTATGTCTGACCTCCGCGATCGCGTCGGTGTGGGTAGCGACGGGGCATGAAGACTTGGCGGTCTACAGCCTGTCATTCACCGTCGGTGCGATGAACTCCACCTTCGAGCGCAACGGCGAAGTATCGATCTCCCTGACGTACATGACCGGCACCCTGGTGAAGATGGCACAGCGCTTCGTCGCCGCGTTCTTCGGCGGCTCGCACAGCGCGTGGCTGATCAATTTCGCACTCTGGCTCTCGCTCGCATGCGGCGCTCTGATCGGTGGCCGCTGCTATGTCGAGTTCGGTCTGTACTCCGTGTGGGTAGTCACCGCGCTCCTCGTCGCAGGGACCGCGGCTGCCCTAGTGAACCGGCACATCCGCCGTTCCCGCGGACTGCACGTCTAGCTACTTGCCCAGCTCTTTGCGGCGCTGGTGCGCGATGCGGAGACGCTCCGCACGCTCCTTGCTGCGGTCCTCCAAAATCTTGTCGAGCATCTCGTCTTCTTCGTCGCCAATGTCGTAGTACGAGTACAGGCCCCAGGTGAGCATGCCCGCCACCGGGAACACCACCCAGAAGTAATCCCCCTCAAAAACGAAGAGCCAGAGGAAAAACGCTGCCATCGTGATCGACCAGAGGATACCCAGCGCACGGTTCAGCTTCTTCTTCCGGTCGAGCGCTTCATCAAGCTCACGGTCGGAGTACTCCGCGTTCGCTACCGTCGAGCCGTTCTCGATCGTCGCTGGCACAGGCGCCTGCTGTGCTTGACCACCCGGCAGGTCACCGAATAGCGCTGTCAGATCCGCCCGCGTGCGCGCCGCTGCTGCCCGTCCCGTACGTTCCTCGAACTCGTTGACGTCAAGGTAACCGTTAGCGAAGTGCTCCCCCAACCGGTCCAGCGCCTCCGAGCGCTCCGGGTCTCCCACGCGCACCTGGTTCGGATCGAAACTCTCAGTCACGAGCGTGGACCTTTCTAACTAGTCGCGGACTCCGCCATGGAGCGCGAGCCCGTTCACCATCAACTTATCGCATTTTAGCAGTCTAATCCGCATAGAATTCTGCCTATGACATGGATCATCTTGCTCATCGCATTAGCAGTTTTCATCGTTGTCGCCGTGGTCTTCTTAATGGTTTATATCGCCGAAGACGTGACGCCGCACCCCGATCCGGGTCAATGGGGTCCGCCGCCGGTGTTCCGGGGCAGTCCACGCGTCGTCGCGCTCGCCCAAGCTTTGTATCCACGTTTGCTCGGAACGATGTTCACCATCACGACGACACCTTCGAGCATGGTGATCCAGACCCGCCGGGACAATATCGTCAGAGAATACGCCACCGAAAGAGAAGCCTTCGACGAGGAGCGCGTCGTGATCCTGCACGACCGTCCAGAAGGATTCGTGCGCGAGGATCGCATCATTCGCCATGGCACCGAACAGGGACCGAATTCGACCAGCAAATTCAGCTCCGGTTTCATGGGCACGGCGTTTAGTGCCGACCTGAACTGGGAGGTGTGGCGCGACGAACGCGGCAAATGGGTCAAACGCAGAACGAGCGGACCGAACTTGGATAGCGAGATCGGCAAAGCAATGAAAGAAACCGGGGTGAAATTCGCGCCGTTCAAATTCAAGGAGCAGGACCTCAACACACAGATCGGATGCGTGGCAGCAATCCTCGGTCTGACGGTGGCGTTGGTCATTTTTGTAGTTCCGTTCGCCTTGTAAACACGCAGCGGGTGAACGGCTGTTGAATTCTGTTGTGGCCTTCCACACTATGCGATCGCAGTTTTCGGCCGATGCCGACCTGGGGTTTTGTACATCGCAGAGGGGACATCGCATAGGGCACATCGCATAGTGCCCTGCCTGTCCACCCTCGGCCCCTCCCCGAGCAGCTCCCCAGGGACCCCGTTACAGTGTTGCAGGTTCCAAAATTTTCCGGAGATCACTGCCGAGGAGGTCGTCGTTGCTCAAATCCAATCCGCTGTTCCAGATGGGTCCTGCTCAGCGCGACCATATCCCGGCATTCCGCACGGCCCTCGGCGTGGCCATCCCGATGTTCACGCTGCTGGCGATCGGACGGATCGATCTGGCTATCTACGCGAACTTCGGGGCATTCACCGGCGTGTACGGCCGGCACGCAACCCGCCAGAAACGACTGAAGCACCACATCCTCGCCGGGATCGCCCTGACCCTCGCTGTCACCATCGGCGCGACAATCGCCTGGTTCGAGCTGAGCCCGTGGTTGCTCATGGTGGTGACGGCGATAGCGTCCTCGCTGTGGGCGACGGTCGCGTTGACGGCGGACATGAAGCCTTCTGGTTCGGTCTTCGTGGTCTTCTCCGTCGCGGCAGTCGGGTCTGTCCGCAATCCCGTCCACCCTTCGTTGGCCTTCGCCATCGCTGGCGGTGCAGCGTTGCTGTGTCTCGTGTTGGGGCAGCTTTCTCACTTCATCGGCGAGGGACCCGGCGGCAACGCGAAGCCGAACGAGGTCCCGACACGCGCCCCCGATGCTGCGCGTCTCCCCTGGCAGCGGTTGGCGGTAGAAGCCAGCCGGTTTTTCTTCTCGCCTCTGATCGCGGGAACGCTCGGCCTGATTTCCGTGAGTCTATTCGACCCCCTCTCCCACTCTTACTGGGCGATGGTCGCGGCAGTGGCCCCCTTGGTCAACTCGCGGTTCAAGATGCAGTATTACCGCGCAATTGAGCGCGTGGTGGGCACCCTCACCGGCATCGCCGTAGCGGGCTTTCTCCTGTCTCACTCGTTGCACGGCTGGCAGATCGTCGTGTGGATCATCGTCCTGCAGTACCTCACGGAGATGTACGTAACGCGGAATTACACGATCGCCGCGACCTTCATCACCCCGACCGCGTTGCTCATGGTCCAGACCGTCGACGCCGCACCTGTTGCCCCCATGCTGCTGGCCCGCACCGCTGAGACAGTTCTAGGCGCATTCGCCGCCTTGATCATCATTGCAGTTGGATACGTGCGGACCTACCCCAACGTGGTCTTGCCGCGCCGCGTTCAGCGTCAACCGGAGTCCTAGCTACGTGACCTGCTCAATGTCGGCTCCACCACCTTCGGCCGCACCTACGCCGCCGAGCCGGACAAGCTCATTGAGCAGCTCAAGGCCGACCCCGCCATCATGTCCGCCGACACCCTGCCCATCACCATCCCCACCGGCATGGGCGTGGACGTCAACGTGAAGATCTTGGAAAACTTCGCCACCCACGTCGCCCCTGCGCTGGGCTGGCGGCCGAACAGCGAAAGCTCAGTTACCGGCTATCCCATCGAGTAATTCCGGCAGGTTGCAAGCTCTTCGTTCCAACGTCAGTTCAGCATGTGTTGAATAGTTCAGTGAATACTGTATAGTTCAACACATGCTGACTATTGCTTCGCGCCTCGACGTCATGAACCGGCTCGGCCGGGCCATGGCGGATCCGACGCGCTCCCGAATCCTGATGACCCTACTCGACGGCCCGAGCTACCCAGCCGTGCTTGCGCGCGACCTGGACCTGACCCGCTCGAACGTCTCGAACCACCTGACCTGCTTGCGCGACTGCGGCATCATCGTCGCCGAGCCAGAGGGCCGCAAGACCCGCTACGAAATCGCCGATCCGCACCTCGCGGCAGCGCTCGACGCACTGGTGAACGCAACGTTGGCTGTCGACGAAAACGCCCCGTGCATCGACCCTGAGTGCTCGGTGCCCGGCTGCGGCGAGAAGGAGGCGGACGCATGAGCTCGGCGTGTGGATGCGAACACGAAACCGCCACGGAGATTGAAGAGCTCGATCGGCCATGGTGGAAGGACCCCGAGTTGCTACTGCCGATCTTCTCCGGCGTAGCCCTCTGCATAGGTTTGGCGCTGGACTGGTCCGGGCTGGAGACACCCGCGACGATACTGTTCTGGGTCGGTCTGCTGCTAGGCGCATACACGTTCGCGCCCGGAGCGATCCGGAATCTTGTCACGAAGCGCAAGCTCGGCATTGGTTTGCTGATGACGATCAGCGCGGTTGGCGCGGTGATCCTCGGCTTCGTCGGAGAGGCCACGGCGCTGGCGTTCCTGTACTCGATCGCTGAGGCGCTCGAGGACAAGGCAATGGACCGGGCCCAGGGCGGACTGCGGGCACTGTTGAAGTTGGTACCGCAGACCGCGACGGTGCTGCGCGACGGAGCGGCGGTCGAGGTCACAGCGAAGAACCTCATGGTTGGCGAGCTGATGCTTGTGCGCCCCGGGGAGCGGATCGCCACGGACGGCATCATTCGGTCCGGGCGCTCCAGCCTTGACACCTCAGCGATCACCGGAGAATCCATTCCGGAGGAGGTAGCGCCCGGTGATGAGGTGCCCGCGGGAGCGATCAACTCCGCCGGTGTGCTGGAGGTCGAGACGACCGCAGCTGGAACGGACAACTCGCTGACCACACTCGTGGACCTAGTCGAGCAGGCGCAGGCGGAAAAGGGCGACCGCGCCCGGATCGCCGATCGGATTGCCCGACCCCTCGTGCCCGGGGTGATGATCCTGGCGGTGCTAGTCGGCGTGATCGGCTCGCTGCTGGGCGACCCCGAGACGTGGATCACCCGTGCGCTGGTGGTCCTGGTCGCAGCGTCGCCGTGCGCGCTGGCAATCTCCGTGCCGCTGACAGTCGTGGCCGCGATCGGGGCAGCCAGCCAGTTCGGCGTGGTCATCAAGTCCGGCGCGGCATTCGAGCGGCTCGGCGGCATCCGTCACCTGGCGGTGGACAAGACTGGAACCCTCACCCGCAACCAGCCCGAGGTTACCGGCGTGGTCCCGGCAGACGGATTCAATCGGGCGCAAGTGCTTGCTTTTGCGGCGGCAGTTGAGCAGCAATCGACGCACCCCCTCGCCGCGGCGATCGCGGCGGCGGGGCCCGAAGTGCCCGCTGCCCTGGACATCAGTGAGGAAGCCGGGAATGGCATCGGCGGCACCGTCGAAGGACGACGGGTGCTGGTGGGCAGCCCCCGGTGGATCGACGCCGGGCCATTAAAGTCCGATGTTGAGCGCATGGAGTCCGAGGGGCAGACTTGCGTCCTGGTCACCGTCGATGACGCCCTTGCCGGGGCGATCGGGGTCCGCGACGAGCTGCGGCCCGAGGTGCCCGAAGCCGTGCAGACCCTGCACGCCAACGACGTGAAAGTGAGCATGCTCACCGGCGACAACACTCGCACCGCCCGGGCGCTGGCTGAAATCGCCGGGATCGACGACGTGCGCGCCGAGCTGCGCCCAGAGGACAAGGCAAGCATCGTTGCCGAACTCTCCTCCAAGACGCCGACGGCGATGATCGGCGACGGCATCAACGACGCGCCGGCACTGGCGGGCGCTACGGTGGGCATCGCGATGGGAGCGACCGGCTCTGACGCCGCGATCGAGTCCGCTGACGTTGCCTTCACCGGCCACGACCTCCGGCTGATCCCGCAGGCGCTACAGCACGCCCGCCGAGGCAGCAGGATCATCAACCAGAACATCGTGCTGTCTCTGGCCATCATCATCGTGTTGATGCCGCTTGCGATCAGCGGCGTGCTGGGCCTGGCCGCCGTCGTGTTGGTTCACGAGGTCGCCGAAGTCATCGTGATCTTGAACGGCCTGCGGGCTGCGCAAGCGAAGCGCTGAGCCACGCTTTCGCCCAGCGCGCTGGCTCTCCAACGCGGATCTTGGAAGGATCGAGCTGCTCAGGAACCAAGCGACATCTCAAAACTTTTGATGCCGAGCTTCATCGACACGGCCCGCGACTACCTGGGCAGTGTGTTTGGCAAAGGGCCCCACACCCATCAGCGTTGCCGATCCGTCGCCGGTCCAGTTGCCGTAACCGACTAGATGCAGATTCTCCACTTCAGGTTCGCGGTCGCGCATGAGGTGGCGGAATGGACCGAGGGCCGGACGAAAACCAGTGCACCAGATCAGGTGGTCGTGGTCGAGATCGCTCAAGCTATCGAAGATGGGGGTAGCGGTGAGCTGACCAGAGTTGCGGAGTTCACGTAGATGAGGAAGCGCGACAATGTCCCCGAGGTTCGGGCCGGAATCGCCGCCGAGAATCCGGCGGCGACTGTTGAGAAAGAGATCGCGGCCATCGACGTAGTCAGGCATCCAACGCGGTTGCTCACGTGTGAACCATGTGACCTCCGACGCCCCAATGAGGTCCGCGGCGATCTGGGCACCCGAGTTCGCCCCACCGACCACCGCGACCTTCGCGCCGCGGAATGGTTCGGGACCGGGGTAGGTCGACGAGTGCCACTGGCGTCCCTGGAAGGTACCGGGATAGTGGGGCACGAAGGGCGCGGACCACGTTCCTGTGGCCGCGATAACGTGTTCCGCTGTAAATTGACCGGCGCTCGTATCTAGGGAGAACATCCCTTCCTCATGGGACACGCTGTGAACGTGCACTGGGCGCCTAACCGGGAGGTCGTAGCGTTTTTCGTAGCCTTCCAGATAGTCGATGACATGACTTGCCGGCGGGTACCCCGGGTACCGCGGCATAGGCCAGCCGGGCAGATTGGAGAACTCCGCGGCGGAGAAAAGTGTCAGTGAAGGCCACGTGTGCAACCACGCTCCACCGGGTTCCTCTTGGTTGTCCAAGATCATGAAGTCCACTTTGAAGCGCTGCAGGTAGTAGGACGTGGCTAGACCGGACTGGCCACCACCGACGACGATGGCCGTGTGATGCTCAGCCAATCGATCATCCCTCCATAATCTCCCGGAAGTGACGCTTCAGTATCGTTTCTCACCTCATCGGGCACATGCCCGACCAGTTGTGTCTCCGCGAACTCACCAACAGGGAGAGCTTGTCAGTAGTAGTCAACAATCACCACCTTAACGCCCCTCGTTACACGTTGAGCTTGAGCTCCACGGATTGTCGAAAGACTATAACCTCCCCCTAGCTGCCAAGTCCTTTTCCGTATTACGATTACGTCGCAACGCGGTCTTCGCTTCCGCCGAGACAAGAACGACTCGTAGGGCACCTAGACTGGGCTGCATGAAAGACCTGACCATCGCGCCCGGCCCGGGGATCCCCGACGGTGCAGTCATCGCCGCTGCCGACCTAACGGAGCGTTTCGCGAAGTCGTCGGGTCCGGGCGGCCAAGGTGTCAACACGACCGACAGCAAGGTCCAGCTTTCCATCGATATCGCTGAAAGCGCATCGCTTACCGACGCCCAACGCCGCCGCATCTTGCGCAACCTCGAGCACCGCTTGGACGGCTCCGTCCTCACCGTGTCTGCGTCGACCCAGCGGTCGCAGGTGCGCAACCGAGCTGAGGCACGCGAACGCATGGCCGCCCTGTTGCGCGAGGCCCTAGCTCCGCCCCCTCCCCCGCGGCGCAAGACCAAACCGACAAGGAGCTCGGTACGGCGCCGACTCGAAGCAAAGAAGCGGCGCTCGGAGCTGAAGTCGACGAGGCGACGGCCCCAGATTCCCTAATTCGGGCCTATGCCGAGGCAGCTTGGATCGGCTGAATCCGCTCGATCTCAGCGAGGGCCTTGTCCTCCGCCACCTCAATCTCATACTGGTTCTGCAGATTCATCCAGAAGATCGGCTCGACGCCAAAATATTTTCCGAGCCTGAGCGCGGTGTCAGCTGTAATTCCGCGTTTCCCGTGCACGATCTCGTTGATACGACGAGGGGGCACCCCGATCGATACGGCAAGCTTGTGCTGAGTGATTTCAAATCCTTCAATGAAATCCTCGAGAAGAATCTCTCCAGGATGAACCGGAGGGTAAAGCTTCTCCGACATGGCGTTCCTTAGTGGTAGTCCTCGATGGTCACTTGTTCGGGCCCCGCGCTCGTCCAGAGAAAAGTGATTCTCCGCTGGTCATTGACTCGAATGCTGAAAGTCCCTTTCCTGTCGCCCTTGAGTGCCTCTAGGCGGTTACTGGGTGGCACGCGGAGGGAGTCAAGGGAGACTGCCGCATTGAGCTGGTGGAGTTTCTTGTTCGCCGACTTGTGGATCCGAGGATCCAATTTTGGAACCGGCTCACGCAGAAACACCAGTCATGTTTGTCGATTCCCGAACGACTGAATCATGCTTCACCCTATCCCCCCATAACGCGAAGCGTCAATAACGCATCGCGTTAAACGTTGAACTTGAACTCGACGGTATGTCGTTGCAAAGCTACTCCCTCTCGTTAACACCATCAAAAGGAGTGTTATCCAATGAAAGCGTTCGGCTTCTTAAGCTTCGGGCATTACGCCTTCGGCAGCTAGTGCGGGCCATCTGCGGAAAAGATCGCCAAGACTCGTCTGGAGATCACCCAGGCTGCGGACGAAATCGGCGTGAACAACGCGTCCTTCCGAGTCCACCACTTCGCGCTGCAGGCCTCCGCCCCGATGCCGCTGCTGTGTGCTATCGCGGCCACCACCAAAATCATCGAGGTGGGCACCGGCGGCATCGATATGCGCTAGCGCATATCGGGGTTGTAGCGTTTGAGTCATTGACTCCCGCCGTCTACAAGTACCTACACACTTGATCGGTGCTGCACGTTTCAGGATCCGGGTGCGCGGCGTCCTGGCTAAGGTCCGCGATAGTGTCGCGCAGCACGGAGAGCTGCGCGATCTGCTGCTCGATCTCAGCGAGGCGCACGTCAAGCAGGTCGCGCACGTGCTCGCAGGGCGCATGGCCGCCGTCGCGGATGTCGAGGATCTGGCGGATCTGGGCGAGGGTGAGGCCCGCGGCCTGGCCGCGGTGGATGAAGTCGATCCGAGCGACCGTCTCGGGTGCGTAGTCGCGGTATCCGGACGGCGTGCGCTCGGTCGGGGGCAGAAGGCCCTGTTCCTCGTAGAAGCGAAGGGTCTTCGCGGTAGTGCCCGCCCTCTCGGCGAGTTCTCCGATCCACATTGCTGTCTCCCTCCGTGGCCGCGCTTGACCTTCCACTGCACTGGAAGGTCCAGTATGGCTGAGACAGAGCAGAAAGCCAAGAGTTGACAGGAGTAGCGATGCCTACGAAGTACGATCTCGCCATCATCGGATCGGGAGGCGGCGCGTTCGCCGCTGCGATCCGCGCCAGCACGCTCGGGAAGTCGGTGGTGATGATCGAGCGCGGGACGCTCGGCGGCACCTGCGTGAACACGGGCTGCGTCCCGTCGAAGGCGCTCATTGCCGCGGCCGGCGCGCGGCACGTCGCGGTCGACGCCGCAACCCGGTTCCCCGGGATCGCGACGACGGCGGATCCCGTCGACATGCCCGCGCTGATCGCTGGGAAGCAAGCGTTGGTGGAGTCGCTGCGCGGCGAGAAGTACGCCGACGTCGCCGACTCCTACGGCTGGCAGGTCCTCCGCGGCGACGCCTCGTTCGTGGGCACCCCTGATGCGCCGGTTCTCGATGTTGCCGGATCCGACGGAAGCGTCGAGACCATCGAGGCCCACCACTACCTGGTCGCGACTGGTTCTCGCCCGTGGGCACCGCCGATCGACGGCCTGGAGGAGACCGGATACCTGACCTCGACCACGGCGATGGAGCTGACGGAGGTCCCCGAGTCGCTGCTGGTGCTCGGCGGTGGCTACGTCGCCCTGGAGCAGGCGCAGCTGTTCGCCCGCCTCGGCTCGCAGGTCACGCTGCTCGTGCGGTCCCGGCTCGCCTCGAAGGAGGAGCCGGAGGTGTCGAAGGCGCTCCAGGAGGTGTTCGCCGACGAGGGCATCCGCGTCGTCAGCCGCGCAGTGCCCACCCGGGTCTCCCGCGGCACGGGAGGCGAGGCCGTCGTGACCGCCGCCTTGTCCGGCGGCTCGCAGGAGTTCCGCGCCGACCAGGTCCTGGTCGCCCTCGGACGCCGTCCCGTCACCGATGGCCTGAACCTCGATGCGGTCGGGGTGAATACCGGAGACTCCGGCGAGGTGGTCGTCTCCGACCGGCTGCAGTCCTCGAACCCGCGGGTCTGGGCCGCGGGCGACGTGACCGGGCATCCCGAGTTCGTCTACGTCGCCGCCCACCACGGCACCCTCGTCGCCGAGAACGCGTTCGCCGACGCCGACCGGTCCGTCGACTACGCCCGCCTGCCGCGGGTGACGTTCACCGGGCCCGCGATCGGCGCGGTCGGGATGACCGAGAAGGACGTCCTCGCCGCGGGGATCCGCTGCGACTGCCGCGTCCTGCCCCTGCACCACGTGCCCCGCGCCTTGGTGAACCGCGACACCCGCGGGTTCATCAAGATCGTCGTGAACGCCGAGACGAACGAGATCCTCGGCCTGACCGCCGTCGCCAAGGACGCCGGGGAGCTCGCCGCCGCAGGCATCCACGTGCTCGGCAGGACCGTCGCCGAGGTCGCCAACGCCTGGGCCCCCTACCTGACCATGGCCGAGGGCATCCGGATCGCCGCGAAGGCCTTCACCACCGACCCGTCGCTGCTGTCGTGCTGCGCATGAACGGCAACGCAGGCAATCGGGGAGATCTCATCCTGAAGCAGACGATGAGCGCCGATCAGGACCGCGACGAATGGCGCGCCGGTCCCGTCGTCGCTGCAGTGACCGGGCTGCTCTTGCTGGCATGCTGCGCGCTTCCGTCGCTGCTCTGCTGCGGCCTGCCGTTCATCGCGGCGGGCGGAGCACTCGCAGGCGTCGGTGGGCTCCTCGGTAATCCCTGGATCATCGGTGCCGGGACCGCCGTCGTGATGGCCGTCATGGCGGGGATGCTCGACAGGCTACGGCGGCGGCACCGGCGCCGCAGGTCCGGCTGCTGCGAAAATCCTTCGACCGCTGATCGGAACCGGTAGTTCGAGGGATCCAGCGATCACTGCCACCTACGGAGGCCGCTGAAATCGAAGCCCGACGGGAGAAGGAGGAGCAAAAAGCGTTCGAATCAACCGGTGACGAGGATAATACTGAGGCTGGATCCCGGCCGTCGCGACGCGGTCTCCGCTTCCGCCGAGACGAGAAAGGGTTGTGGGCACCTAGGCTGGGCGGCATGAACGACCTGACCATAGCGCCCGGCCCGGGGATCCCCGACGGTGCGGTCATCGCCGCCGATCTCGCGGAGCGTTTCGCGAAATCGTCGACTCCAGGCGGCCAGGGCGTCAACACGACGGACGGCAAAGTCCAGCTTTCCATCGATGTCGCCGAATGCGCATCGCTTACCGACGCCCAGCGTCACCGTATCTCGCGCAACCTCGAGCACCGCCTAGACGGCTCCGTCTTTACCGTGACTGCGTCGACTCAGCGGTCTGTGTTTCGCTCCTGGTCCTCTCGCTTGCACCTGCGACACAGCCTCGTGTCCCCGGGCCGTAGCGTTCGGGGGAGCACAATAGCCCCAGTCCTCATCACGTCCCGGGATCAAAGAGTTCATCGCAGAGGTTAAGCACTACACGTTAAATTTGAACTCGACGGAGTGTCGTCGATAAATAACCGCTCGATGCGTAAATGCGGTATCCGATGTGCTGTAGCGGAATTTACAACGAAATACTGCTAAAAACAGACAACATATGGTGGTGCACAGAAACACATCTATGTTCTTTCCGGGGGTCAGGCCCGTGCTCGACAACCCCAGCGGACTCAACGCCCACGCCAGCGTCGCGGACCATGCGGCCGGGTACCGGAAGGTGGCCAAGGCCGCGGGCATCGCGATTTAATCCCGCGCAGAGCCGGAGACTGTGACCTGGCGATCATTGATGCGCAAGGTGCTGTCAGCGGCAGCAATAACTGCGGCATCGTGCGTGGCGGCCAGAACGAGTGCGCCCCCGTCCGCAGCTCGCCGCAGGAGCGCGATAACTTGGTCGCGGTTAGTGGGGTCGAGGGAGGCGGTCGGCTCGTCAGCGAACACATAAGCCGCGCCGCGGAGCAGGGCTCGGGCGATCGCCAGCCGCTGCTGCTCGCCTCCGCTGAGAATAGCTGCCGGCCCGTCGAAGGGGACATCAAGACCGACTTCGCCGAGGGAGTGCAGCAATTCTTCTTTGGAGTATTGCTTCCTGGATAGCCCGAGGGTGAGGTTATCTTCGCAGCTTAGTTCGGGAATGATTCCGTGGTCTTGGTGGATTATCGCTGCGCGTTCTCGCCAGAACCTCCGCCTCCGCTTCATCCTCCACGCGGAGGCATTCTCACCGTCTATCCGGAGGAGGCCGTCCGCCGGCGGCAGGAGCCCGGCCAAGGTGTTGAGCAGCAAAGTCTTTCCGGAACCGCTGGCTCCACAGATGGCGACAAAGCCTGGCCCGGGTAGGGAAAACGTTGCATTTTCCACGAGGGACTTCTTCACCATCCGCGTGCTGCGCCCCACAGAAAAAGTCGACTCCGCGGCGAGACAGAGATGAGAGCTGGAAATCTCCGGCGGCAGAGTGGGGGACTGATTGGGGCTAGCCAATGACATTGTGACTCCTAGGGGAGGCGGACATGTGCTGAGAAATACTGAGACGGACAAAACCGAGGTAGACGATTAAGACAAGGCAGCTTAGCGCGGTGAAGGTGTAGAGGAACGGGTTGGGAAGCAGTAGCGGAGCCAGCACGGACAATATGACGACAACTGTCAGGCTGACCAGTTGGCTTTTGAATAGTCGCCACATCGTTTTGTCCGGTGATTGCCCAGCGCTGTGGAGGAGTACCAGGAGGCGACGGTGAACTCGGAGCTGGATGCGCGCCTGGACTATCAAGGCCGCAAGCGTGGCGAGCAAAGCTCCGAGGACGCTCAGGATACTCAGCCAGAACAGCGCCGTGCTGGCTACTAGTTCGGCCAGACCGCGATCGGCCGCGCGCACCGGGTACACGTAGCCTTCGAGGCCGGCAGCGGTAAGTTCTGGACCCAGTTCCGAGAAATCCGCGAAGAGCAAATTTTTACTCGAAGCTGTGGAGCTTAGGAAGTCTGCGTCGAAGCCGGATAGATCGTCCGTTTCAAGCACGTAAAAACAATCGCCGGGAACCAGTTCCCCCGACATTGTTCCACTAATGAATCCGACCGCATGATCGGCACTGACCGGACCAATTTGCGCAGACTTAAGGAGCAGGTCGCCGGATTCCTGAGCCCACAGATCCACGGAAGCTGCGAAATGCTCTTGGGCTGCGGAATAGTCGACCGAGTGGTTGTCGTCTCCGGGACGGAACTGATAATCCTGCAGATCGTGCCATTGGCGGTTAGCAAGTGCCACGGGGCAGGAGTCCGGCACACCGGTAGCTTCTTTCGGCAAAGTATGGCTGAGGACAGCCCCGTGCTCCCGTTCCCAGCTGAGCGCGAAGTCGCGGAAGTTCTGCTGCACACTGGGCGGCAAGAGCTCGCCTCCTTCCACGCGGCCAGCAGGGCCGTCGAAGTTGGCTGAAAAATGCAAGGCTCCAAACTCCGCGAGAGATTTCCAGGTCTGTTGGGCCTCGGATTCCTGCTGGTAGGAGCGGAGCGCAGCCGCTGAGCTAAGACCCGCTGCTACAAAGGTCACGCAGGTAAAGACCGAAATTACTTTCAGCGCTTTTCCCGCCGCCTTCTCTGCGGGGGCACGCTGCCCCAGCAGCGCTACTGCGCGGCGCAACAATGGGGCGGTGACGGCTACGGCCAAACCGGTGGTAGCCAGGGCCAAGCCTATCCCGGCGGCGTAGAACCTGAGGAACAGGAAGGCAAAAGAATAGCTCCCTTGGCGGGCGAGGAATGTACTCGCAAGGCCAATGAGAACTAGGTGCGGGAGGATGACAAAGGCCCATTGCCGCCAATTGCCTTTTTGACTGCGGTGCCCGCCATTTATTGTGCGCAGCGCTGCCAATCTAAGACCGGAAACCCGAAGAACAAATACCAGGGCAAAAAGGGAAACGACAAATAGAAACAGGATCGCCACCAACGCGGGCAGGCGGAATACGACCGATTGGATGAGGTGAAGGAACTGCGTCTTTTCGCTTAGCCTGAGCCCGTCATTCCTGGCCGATTCGTAGAAGTGGTTCGCATTGCCACCCGTTGCTTTGGGAACCAAGACGTAGTCACCGTGGTAATCCAGCGACCCAAGCTCACTGGCCGCTTGGCTCAAGGCATCCGGCCGGTTGAGCCGGGGAATGCGTTCCGGTGCTGGATAATTTTGCTCCAGCGGGATGAAAACCTCGTGGGAAGTCCCGCTTGCGTCATCGGTGCCAGTCAGCCGGTAGATGGAGTAGCCGTTCTGCTCGGCCAATGAAACCAGTGAGTTACGGATTACCGTCGGTGCGTAGTCTGACTCAAGTTCCTCCGCGAGTGAAGTCTTAGGCTCGACGTAGTCAAGACTAAAGGTTGATTCGACCCCTAAGGACAAGGGCTTGGTGGAGTCAACCAGGGCTGTCAGCAGCCACCCAGTAGTCGCGATGACTGCAGCAAGAAGTAGGCTCAAAAGCCCAAGTACTAGGGGTCGAATGCGCATGAGTTCTAGCAGAAGTTGTAGTAGTAGCTGTCCTTAGTGCCCGGCAAATTCGTTGCCCAAAGCTCGGCGATCGACTTCTGGCCGCCGCGGGTGTTGATGCTTCGTTGCGTTCTGCCGTTGACGGTCACAGTCGAAGTATGGCACCGATTCACGGTGAAAGCGCGTGTAGTCATACGCTATTCATAGCGTATTTAGGTTACATTGAAACGAAACTCCACGACATCGCCGTCAGCCATCACGTAGTCCTTGCCCTCTTGGCGGACCTTGCCGTTCGCGCGGGCCTCGGCCATGGAGCCGAGCGCGTCGAGGTCATCAAAGGCGACGATTTCGGCCTTGATGAAGCCTTTTTCGAAGTCGGTGTGGATGACACCGGCAGCCTTGGGTGCGGTATCGCCCTTGTGAATGGTCCAGGCGCGAGATTCCTTGGGGCCGGCGGTGAGGTAGGTCTGGAGACCGAGGGTTTCGAAACCGGCGCGAGCGAGCGTCGATAAGCCGGGCTCGTCTTGGCCTACGGCCGCGAGAAGTTCTGCTGCGTCCTCGTCGTCGAGCTCGAGGAGCTCGGTCTCGGTCTGGGCGTCGAGGAAGACGGCTTCAGCGGGGGCGACGAGCTCGCGGAGTTCCTGCTTCTTCGCGTCGTCGGTGAGCACGCCTTCGTCGGAGTTGAAGACGTAGAGGAACGGCTTCGCGGTCATGAGGTGCAAGTCGCGGATCAGGGCGAGGTCGATCTCGCCGGCCTTGGATGCGGCGAAGAGAGTCGTGTCGTTCTCAAGGATCGCCTGCGCCTTCTTTGCTTCCTCGGCCTGGGCGGCGAGGTCCTTGTCCTTGCGGCCGTCCTTCTCCAGACGCGGCAGCGCCTTCTCGATGGTCTGGAGGTCAGCGAGGATGAGCTCGGTGTTGATCACCGAGATGTCGCTGGCCGGATCCACCTGGCCGTCGACGTGAATGACATTGTCGTCGGAAAATGCGCGCACGACCTGGCAGATCGCGTCCGCCTCGCGGATATTAGCGAGGAAGGCATTGCCCATGCCCTCACCCTCAGAGGCGCCCTTGACGATGCCGGCGATATCCACGAAGGACACCGTGGCCGGCAGAATCTCCTGGGAGCCGAAGATCTCAGCCAGGCGGTCGAGGCGCTTATCCGGCAGCGGCACCAGGCCGACATTCGGCTCGATGGTGGCAAACGGGTAGTTGGCCGCCAGGACCTCGTTGCGGGTCAGTGCGTTGAACAGGGTGGACTTGCCCACATTGGGCAGGCCGACGATTCCAAGAGTAAGGCTCACGGTGGCCAATGATAACGCACGCCCCAGCCAGCCCGGGCGACGGGCGTGGATGGGGCGTGGACGAAGCGTGCGGGAAGAGGCAGCGACTAGAGCTTGATGCCGAACTGGTCGGCGAACTGGCGCAGCTGCGGAACCTGAGCGGCGATTTCGCGCAGCTGCGGGGCAGCCAGCACTGCCCCGCCGATCAGGCCGAGCAGGACGGCGATGCCGATGCCGATACCGACGGCAGAAGAAGCGTCGATCTCGCCGGCAGACGAGCCGCTAGACCCATCTTCGTCTGCGTCGCCGCCGCCCGGGGTCACAACTCCGGGGTCGACGGTCCCCGGCGCGGGGCGGTCGGTGCTGGACTTGTCCAGGGTGAATTCGTCGACAAGCGAATGGTCCGCGACATTGAACGTGCGCATGGTCAGCCTGTCCTTATCCACGTCCACGACGGCGTAATCCGGGGTCTTGTCCTGGGTCCAGAAAGCGATCTCTTTGGCCTGCAGGTCCGTGCCCTCGGTCTGGGAGCGGTCAGTGATCTCCGGGTGCGATTTACCGTCGGGGCTGTGGAAGTCGTAGTACTTGCCGCCACCGGCCGTGGTGGTGGTGACGTACAGGACCTCGCCGGCCTTCGGTTTCAGCACGTCGCCGGCATTGGGGCGCGCGTCCGGCACCGTCGGGGTGAGCCCGTTCAGCAGGTGGGAACGGTTGTACATGTGGTCGTGGCCGGACATGACCATGTCCACGCCCGCCTCGGAGAAGACCGGGGCGAGCCCTTTGCGCAGCGCCTTCACATCCGAGTCCTTCATCGCGTGCGAGCCGTGGCTGAACGGCGCGTGGTGCATGACGGCGATGATCCAGTCCTTGCCCGAACCATGCTCGGCGACGGTCTTGCGCACGAAGTCAGCATGCTTTTCGATGTCGCCCTTCGAGCTCTCGTTCGAGTCGAGCACGACGAACAGTGCGTTGTTGCGCTCGAAGAAGTAGTTCGCGGTGCGGCCGTCTCGGTTCGGGAGGTTGCCGTGCTCGTCGAAGTGCTTATCCGAGAAATTGTAGGTTTCGTGGTTACCCTTCGTCAGCGCGACCGGGTAGTTCTTCAACTCCTCCGCGGAGAAGAACGCTTCCCACTGCTTGATCGGGTTGCCCCAACCCTCGACCTGGTCGCCGGCGTGCAGAATGAACTCGGAGTTCGGGTACTTTCCGGTCGCCTGCTTGACGGCGGTGCGCCACGCATCAGCCTGCTCCTCGACCTTGAGGTCGACGCCGATCTGAGCGTCGGCGAAGTTGAGGAAGGACCAGCTGTCGCCTTCGGCCTGCACGCGGAAGGTCTCCGGGTCGGTCCACCCGCCCTTGTCGGAGCCGATCTGGTAGGTGTACTCGGCCCCCGGCTGCAGCCCGGAGATGCTCGCGTGCATAGAACGGTAGAGCAGCGCGCCGTAATCGGCTTCTTTCGCCGCGACGGTCTTTGCTTCTTCCGGATGGCCGGACGGGTAGTACTTGACGGCTTCGTCCCCGTTGGACGTCGCGCGCCACGAGAAGTTCATGTCGGTCGATGTCGCACCGACGCCGATGTGGCTCACAGTCGCCCCCTTCGTGCCCGTGGACTGTGCCGCAGCATCAGGAACAGCGACGAAAGAGCAGGTCAGCGCCAGCGTCATGGACGCAGCGGCCAGTGCGGATGGACGGCGGATAGTCATGTGGTTCTTCTTTCTAATTTTCAGAAACGGATATTGGCGAGCATGTCGCGGATCTGCGGCTGGAAATGCACGGCAGCGGCATCCGCACCGATCTGCAGCGAGCTCAAGGTGATCGGACCACCCTGTGCCTGCGCGGATGCCTCCGGCACCGCGAAAGTCGAACCGGCCAGGGCTACCGTCAGTGCGGCGGCCGTAACAGTGGTCTTCAGGCGCATAGCAACCTCATCAACATCAATCGGCGGAAGGCGGTACGGGAGACGTTTCAGACAGGGAAAATACAGCTTCTCCTGCGTCTGCGCACAAGAATGTAGCACAGGTCACTTTGGGGCGCTCGTCGAAAAGCGAAGTGCGAACCCGTACCTGCACCCCGATCGGTTAGGGCACAATAGGGCGCGTGAGTTCTGCACACACTGACCCCGAAGCGGGCAAAGAAACCGTGACCGACGACGCGCAGACGCTGGCTGAGAAGGTCAAAGCGACGGACGCCCAGTCGAACGGCTCCGCCGACGTGCACGAATACGGCAACCGTGTCGACCGATCTGTGATCGTGAACTCCTGGATGAAATCCACCGCGCAATTCTCGCTGCGGACGCTCATCATCGTCATCCTGCTCGGCGCGACCTTCTTCCTCGTCGGGAAATTCTGGGCCGGAATCCTCCCGGTGATTCTCGCTCTCATCGTGTGCACGGTCCTCTCCCCGATCACGAATTTCCTGCGCAGACACAAAGTCCCCGGTGGGCTCGCCGCACTATTCTCGCTGCTGATCTTCTTCGCCGTGCTGGTCTTCTTCGTGGCCATCATCCTCCCGGATATCCTGCGCAATTCACGGGTTCTTGTGGTTCAGGCCGGCCAAGGCATTCAAGGACTCCAGCTCTGGCTGCAAAACCAAGACAGCCTGCCGTTCAATATCGACGCGGGCCAAGTCGACAGCATCGTCCAAGACGTGGCCACGTGGATGCAAGACCGGGCGGGCGCCATCGCCGGCGGCATTTTCAGCGGCATCAGCACCGCCACATCGATGTCGATCACCCTGGTCGTTGTCGTGGTTCTGACCTTCTTCTTCCTCAAAGACGGGCCGAAATTCCTGCCGTGGGTACGCAGCGCCACCGGCGGCCGCGCGGGCCTGCACGCGACTGAGCTGCTCACCCGCGCGTGGGAGACGCTCGGCGGCTACATCCGCGCGCAAGCCGTCGTTTCGCTTATCGACGCCCTCTTCATCGGCATCGGCATCTGGATCCTCGGCGTACCGATGGCGTTCACACTGGGCGTGATCACCTTCATCGCCGGGTTCATTCCTCTCGTCGGCGCGATCGTGGCCGGTGCCCTTGCCGTGCTGATCGCCCTGGTCTCCCTCGGTTTCACCAAGGCACTGATCGTGCTGGCCATCGTCCTTGCCGTGCAGCAACTCGAAGGCAATGTCCTATCTCCGCTGTTGCAGTCCCGCGCCATGAAGCTGCACCCGGTGATCGTCCTCGTTTCCGTCACCGTCGGCGGCGGTCTCTTCGGTCTCGTCGGCGCTTTCCTCGCCGTGCCCGTCGCAGCGACCTTGGCTGTGGTGTTCCGCTATATCCAGGACATGCTGCGTCTACACGCAGGCGAAGTCAGCGCCGCCGATCTCACCTTCGCCACCGATGTCGGCCGCGCGCTCGCCGAAGCCGAGGAGCGTGAAAGCGACGCAGCCCGCACCGACCTTTTGTCCCAGCACGCCTGGTCCCCGCCCACCGTCGACGAGGACGACGACGAACGGGAACAGGCTCCTGCTGCGCCACGCAGCCGTCGTGCATCAGCCCTGGCAAAACAGGTCAAAGGCATCTCATTGCGCTCACCAAAAGACTGGCGAATCGAAAATGTGTTCGGCTCGCGTAAGGGTGGCGACGACGACGTGTCCTAGCCGTATGCAATTGTGTGGTGCATGAGCACCACCGTTGCCGTCAGCTTGATCCTCATCGTCGCCGTACTCGCATTCGCCGCCGGCGTGTTTGTCGGCGCCGCCTTCTACGCGGTGCGGATACAACGGCGCACCCCGGCTCACGAGTCCGCCCGCTCGCCCCACCCCGACGACGT